>DATKDU010000573.1:0-13862 GCA_035512595.1 Pirellulaceae bacterium | reverse complement strand
TCCTCCAGGTCCGAGCCGCCACACTGAGTGATGACGACCGCCTGTCGAAACACATTCACAGGCGCCCCGGCAACCCCTTCACACGTCGCCCCAAACCACCCAATTCAACTGGCGAATCCTGCAAAAGCTGAAATGCACCCCCTTTACCCGCCGCAATCGACGGGCAGACTCTTGATGATCTCCACCGTTTCCACGCTGACGCGGACGACCTGGCCGACGAGGCGGACGATGTACTCGGGGTCGTCGGCGCGGTTGGGGTCGGATTTGATGCCGCTGCGGGGGTCTTCGGAGACTTGGTACTGGTCGATGACCCATTCTAGGGCGCTGCGGTTGCCGAGGCGATAGTCAAACGTCTCGGGAGGGATGCCGTCCAGCGTGAGCCAGTCGTTGACCCGCAGCGATTTCTTGTCCTTGGCGAGCTTCATCTTCTCGACGCGGTAGGACAGAGGCACATCGGGCGCCTCGATCCACTTGAGCTTCCATTCCTTGAGCTGCTCGTACTCCAGGTGCAGCCTGGCCAGCTTCTGCCCCGCATGGCTGAATGCCGCGAAGTCGGGGGCGTAGGGAATCCGCGGCAGTTCGCGCTTCAGGTTGTCGGCATATTTCTCACGGTAGCCCGGGTGATGGAGGATGCCGTAGACGTAATCGAAGAGGTTCCACTTGGAGATTTTCTTGTCTTTGTAGTGCTTGCGGAACTCGTTCAGCGCCCAGTCGGTAATGTTCTCGCGGCGGTCACCGTCGTCGACATGATCATAATAGGGGAAACACTGGCCAGCGCCCCCAAATCCCACGAAGTTTAGATTTGGGATCATTGAACAAGCGAACGTAAAGAATCCACGCTCGCCAGCAACGGTAGGCACGATGATTACGCGATTTTCCTGCTCGCTTTTTCTGTCCGGTAGAATTTTTGCAAACAGTGCTGGACGATCGACAAATACGGCCCCGTAGCAAAGAAACTGTTTTGCGAACGGCCGGTACATCGAGTCACGAATGAGTCTTGGCTCAAATTCGGCATACCGGAGCCGCTTCAAATGGTCCTTTAACGTGCTGCTCCACTTCACAAAGCGGTAGTCTACAAAGTCATCGATGCTTCGTACGTCTGATTTGCGCCGGCGAAACCGATCTACCTCTCTATTGTATTGCTCAGCGAACTCAGTCGCCTTTTTCTCAAGCTGCTCGCGTTGGAAGTCGTAAACGACATCGTCTCGGTTTGTCGATGCGCCGAGGGAAAAGAGTCGAAATATCACCCGATCATCGGACACGCCAGCCTTTGCGGCCTTAGATCCGAGCGGTAAAAATTGCTCAAACCGCTTACTTCGGTCAGATGTTAGCCAAGTGTTCTTTTCGTCCGATTTTAGCGACAGCCATTTTACGCCAGCGATGTTGGAATGCTCGGAAAGCCAGTCCAACTTCGCGAATCGCCGAAAGGTCAAGGGCAGAGCGTGATAAAACAGCTTCTTCGACCGTTGGCTGGAGCGCTTGACTGCCACAGTTATTCCAACGCCTACCTGGATCCCAAATACGTTGTAGGCACTGCCCGCGAGTGTGGGATTATGGCGGACATTGCCCTGTAAGTTCAGGTGATAGATTCGCGAGAAATCATCGGCAAGACATTGTCTCATGCCGTCAAACGCAGCCTGGTCCACAAAGCTGTTGTTTGTAATCAAACAAACAATCCCGTCCCGTCGTTCTAGACGGTCGCAGGCCCATCGGAAGAAGCGCACATACGGGTCGTAAACCTTGTTGTTCAGAGTAGCCTTCGAATGCGCGACATAGCTCCGTCGTATGCGGTCATCCACAACGGCATATGTCCGATTCTTGTTGTTGTCATTCTCGTTGAGCTGCCCCATGTTGTAGGGCGGATTGCCTATGATCACGGTAATCGGTGCCTTGCGTTGCCGCTCAACGCGTTGCGTGTTCTCCTCATTCAAAAAGCCAAACGTGGACTGCCTCTTTTCCGCCAGATCGAGCGTATCCACAAAGCACAGCCCCTCGAATGGCTCGTATTCCCCGGTCTTCTCGAAGTACGCGTGCTCGATGTTCAGGGCCGCGATATAGTACGGCAGGAGCATCACCTCGTTGGCAAAGAGTTGCTGGCGATACATCCGCGGCAAGTCCTTCCTGGGGATGCGGTTGATCAGGTTGACGATGAAGTTGCCGGTGCCCGTGCAAGGGTCGAGGATGTGTACCTCCTTGTCCCCCAGGCTCTTGCCGAACTCCTTCTCCAGCACTTCGGCCACGCTGGCGCACATGAAATCGACGATCTGCTGCGGCGTGTAGACGATGCCGTGCGTGTCGGCGACCTTGACCGAGTAACCCTGGAAGAACCGCTCGTACACCGTGTTGAGGAATTTTTGTTTGTCGCTGAAGTCTTCCAGCGTCCGGGCCGCTTCTTCGATGGCGACGTAGAACCGGTCAAGCTGCTTGAGGAATGCCTCGCGATTAAAGCTTCTGATCGCCAGCGCGGAAATGACCTCTTCCACTTCGGCCGCAATCACGTTTCGCCGCGTGAACTCGGGGTTGTTGAAAATCTTGCGGAATAGCCGCTCGGTGAGCAGATGCTGCACGAGCATTTCATCCACGGCCTCGCGGCGGATGTTTGGATTCAGGGCCGACTGGCAAAGCGTGAAGAACTTGTCGAATGCCGCCTGGAATTTCTTGTTATCGTCGTGCGCTTTCCTGATAATCTCCGCCAGTGCGGCCGCGAGTTCCGGGACGCGCTCCTTGAACTCGTCCACCGCCTCAACGAAGCCCTGGATGTTGGGTTCGGTGTACTCGAAGAACGCGTTGAGCAGGTCCACGAGCAACTGCGGCTCTCGCAGATCGACCCGCATCGACTCCTTGCCGTCCTGATACAGCACGGCGCGGGTGGTGTCGTCGAAGATGATGTTCGTGAGCGGATAGCCCTTGGCGATCTTCTTGCGAATCTCGACTTCCAGGTCGTCGTCGGTGTCTTTGGCTTCCCAATAGCCACGCTGGAGAAAGTTGGCGTCGCGCACGGTTCCGTCCGGAACGACATTCTTTCCGCGGTGCTTGACCGGGAGCTTGGGAACGAGCGCCCAGCCATACGTTTTGGCCGCGGCTTCCAGCAGCCGCTGGAATGCCGTCTCGGTGGCCCCTTCGTGGGTGACGCCTTGGCCGGCGTAGGCGTCGAGCGCTTCGCGGTAGGTGCGAATCGCCTTGTGGGTCGGCTTGATCGCCCCGGGAACGGTCATGAGGTGCGCCTGCTGGAGAGAGCGAAATCCGTTTCGGGCCAGTGACATTAGTTTAGCGATGTCGCAGTCACGTGCAACAATCTCGGCGGAGGATGAGGTGGTGCCCGCTGGTGTCCCTCGCGGAGCGAGAGGAGCACATTGTCCGGACAAAGTAGGCCCCTTGCTCCGCAAGGGCCGGGAGCGCCGGTTGGCGATGAGCAGCGAGGTCGCCGGCTGCTGCCTGCTGCTTGTCCCTCGCGGAGCGAGAGGACTACTTTGGAAAGTCCAAAGTCCCGTGTCCCCAGTCCAAAGTCGGGGACAGGGAACACCACACCCTCACCCCGGCCCTCTCCCAGTAGGAGAGGGAGGTAGGGGGCGTAAGCCATTTTCAGCCAACGGCTTGCGATGGGTCGAGGGCTTCGGGGGCGTCAACCGGGGTAAAACGGGCGCTGGCGGGGAATCAGGGGGCTCACGCCCCCCGCTCGCCAGTTGACGCCCCGCTCGCCAGTTGACGCCCCGCTCGCCAGTCTACGCCCCCCGCTCGCCGGTCGGACGCCCCCCGCTCGCCAGTTGACGCCCCGCTCGCCGGTGAAACTCCGCGGGGCTGTGGGGGCACTCAAGGAGACGGGAAACAGACCCTCACCCCGGCCCTCTCCCAGGGGGAGAGGGAGTTTGGGTGGCGCCCCCCGAAAAACCGGGCTATTTTGGGCACTACCAGTCCCCCAAATGGCATGGCCCGTAAACTGGGGTATATTTAACGGGCCTGTTTAGCGGGCAATCCCTGGCAACTACGCAAGCCTGGCCTGCGTAGTAAGGATACGTTCTCCCGCCCATCCTCCCCGCCTTAACCGATCCGGTTTCAGTGAGACCAAATATGATTCGTCGCGCCTGGCCCTCCGCGTCTCTGCTCCTCTTCGTGTCGTTGGGCAGCTTTGCCGCTGTCCCGATGGTCTTTGCCCAGCAACCGGCGGCTACTCCCACCCCCATGCCCGAGGCGAAGCCGATGCAGCCGATGACGCCGGCAGCGCCTCCGCACGCCGTCCTCCTCAAGGACGCCAAGACCATCCCCGGCATGATCACCCTCTATCAAAAGGGGAACAACCTGTATGCCGAGTTGATGCCCGGCGATTACAGCCAGGAATACATCGTCCTCATTTCGATCTCCCGCGGCATTGGCCGCGGGCAGCTCCTGGGGGGGATGAGCTGGGGTTTTGGCGATGACTGGATTTGGCAGTTCCGCAAGGTGGATGAGAACGTCCACATCGTTCGCAAGAACGTCCGCTTCAAGGCAACCCCCAAGAGCCCCGAGTCGCACGCCGTGCAAAACGCCTACACCGACAGCGTCCTGTTCAGCCTGCCGGCGAGCATCAAAGGGCCCAAAGGGGGCGATCTGGTCGATTTGACCCGCGTCTTTTTCAGCGACTTGCCGCAGATCAGCCAGGCGCTGCCGGGCTTCAGCTTTGCCGGCGATCGTTCGACGTGGGCCTCGGTGAAGGGTTTTGAGAGCAACCTCGAGTTGGAAGTTGCCGCGACCTATTCCTCCGGCGGCCAGCTCAACATCGACACGGTTCCCGACTCGCGGGGGGTGACGATCAACGTCCACTACTCGATCAGCAAGATTCCGCAGACCAGCTACCAGCCGCGCTTGGCGGACGATCGCATCGGCTACTTCCTGACGGTGGTCAAGGATTTTTCCAGCAAGTCCGACCGCGACCAGTTCATCCGCTACATCAACCGCTGGGACCTGCAAAAGGCCGATCCGTCGCTGAAGCTCTCGCCCCCGGTCAAGCCGATCGAGTTCTGGATCGAAAAGAGCGTCCCGTTCAAGTACGAGAAGGCGATCTACGACGGCATCTATGAATGGAACAAGGCCTTTGAGACGGCCGGCTTCGTCAACGCGATCATCGTCAAGCGGCAGCAGGAAGGGGACACGATGGACCCCGAGGACATCCGCTACAACTTCTTCCGCTGGATCACGTCCAATGCCGGCTTCGCGATGGGCCCCAGCCGGGTCAATCCGTACACGGGTCAGATTCTCGATGCGGACATCATCTTCGACGCCGACTTCCTCACTTCCTGGAAGGATGAGTACGAGAACCTCACGCAGGCGACGATTGCCGAGCTGACCGGCGGGGCCTTGGAGCCCGACTTGCACCAGCGGCAGGCGGAGATGTTTTCGATGCCGCGGTCGGATCGTCACAACTGCACGCTGACGCGCGGGATGTCGATGCAGATGGGCTTCGGGCACACGGCGATCATGGCCGCCTCGGCCGATCCCAAGATCCGCGAGGAGCAGCTCGACAAGTTCATCATGCAGGGGCTCAAGGAAGTGACCATGCACGAAGTCGGCCACACGCTGGGCCTGCGGCACAACTTCAAGGCCAGCAAGTGGCTCTCGATCAAGGACATGTGCGACCCCGAGAAGGCCAAGGGGGGCATCGTCGCTTCGGTGATGGATTACAGCCCGGCCAACATCGTCCCCAAGGACTGGAAGCAGGGGGACTACTACATGCAGACGGTCGGGCCGTACGACATCTGGGCGATCGAATACGGCTACAAGCCGAATGCCGACGCGGCGGAGCTGAAGAAGATCGCCGCTCGATCGGGGGAGCCGCAACTGGCGTACTCGACCGACGAGGACACGAGCATGTTCGATCCCGATCCGGACACCAACCGGTTCGACTGGGGCTCCGACCCGCTGGAGTTCGCCCAGGTGCGCATGCAGATCTACAACGAGCTATTGCCGGGGTTTGTCGAGCGAGTGACGAAGGAAGGGGATGACTACACGCAGGCGCGGCGTGTGCTCAACATCCTGCTGGCACAGCGCGGGCAGGCGCTGTCGTTTGCCGCCCGCTACATCGGCGGGCTGAAAACGTCCCGCAGCCATTTTGGCGACAAGGACGCCAAGCCGCCGGTGACGCCGGTCGATGCCAAGACCCAGCGCGACGTGCTGGCGCTGCTGGAAGAGAACGTGTTCACCGACAAGCCGTATCAGTTGTCTCCGGACGTCTACAACAAGCTCGGCTGGTCGAACTGGAGCCACTGGGGGCGGCAGCCGTCCAACCGCAAGGAGTTTCCGGTCCACGAGGCGGTGCTGATGTGGCAGGAGCGGGTGATCAGCCAGCTCCTGTCGGGCCGCACGCTGACCCGGCTGCACGACTCGGAGCTGCGAGCGCCGGCCGATGAGGACGTGCTGACGGCCGCCGAGCTGATCGAGCGGCTGACCAAGAGCATCTACAGCGAGGTGGACAACACCAAGGAGGGGGAGTACACGCCCCGCAAGCCGGCCATCAGCAGCATGCGCCGCAACTTGCAGCGGTCGTACCTCAAGTCCCTGTCCCACCTGGCGATGGGCAACGGGGACGCGCCGCAGGACTGCCAGACGGTGGCCTACGACCAGCTCTCGCAGCTCAACCAGCGGATGACGGCGCTGCTCGGCAATCAGGCGGTGGCCAGCAAGCTCGACACGTACAGCCGGGCGCACCTCCAGGAATCGAGCGACCGGATCAAGAAGGTGCTGGAAGCCAGGCTGTCGCTCAGCTCGCCGTAATCGCGAAATTCGAAACTCGAATTACGAAATTCGAAACAAATTGGAAATTCAAGCACCCAATGTCCCAGATTTGCGGCGTCCCGTTTGTTTCGGATTTCGAGCTTCGAATTTGTCGAAATAGCCGCGGAGCGGCGGCACGATCGTGCAGCGCCGTGTGTCGCCGCTACGCGGCTTCCGCCCCTTCGGCAATCGTTTCCCCCGGCTCACGCCGGGGGCTCAGGAGTGCCGCTGCTCCGCAGCTAGGGCTGGTGGCTGTGGCAGAGCTTGCGACGCCATGGCAGATGGAATTGGTTCCAGCCGCAAAGCGGCGATACCCGCAGCCCACAGCGTAAGCTGTGGGAAGCCGTCGCCGCGGCGCGGCGACACGGCCGCGGGCGCCAGCAGTCGATCGAACAGCCGCAGGTCGGGGGGATGCCGGGGAGGACGAGGATACCTACGTGCATCGGTTTTCCGCGTGAATCGCGAGGCATTCCGGGCAATATCCAAATGCAAATTCCACGTCGCTCGTGTATTGTCCCCAAATCTCGCCGAGTTGCCGCGTTGAGGCACTGATCAGAGCAATTGGGGCAATAGGGGACTTTAGCTCACAGTCTTGCCGGTAATCGCAGCGCGGATTGTGGCACAAGCTCCAGATTCTTCCCTGGCAGGTTTCAAAGTAGCCGCCGGCTCGCCACACTTCGCCGTCCTCACACGCCTTCAAGATCTTGCGATCGGCGGCAGAAAGCCGACGGCGAAAGGAACCGGCCAGTGCGCAGAGCAGCCGCTCTTGCGCATACGTGAACTCATGCAGTGTGGCTCGCGCCTCGGGCAGCGCGTCACTCTCGATGTACGGATCGTCGGGATAGCATTTCGACAGGTGATGAACTGCAATCTCGGTGTTGGAAACGACCGTGTACTGAATCTCGCCACCCCCCGCTCCGTATAACAGCGGATACAAAAGCGGCAGCTTCGTAAACACGTCGGATTCCACGGGACAGAGCGGGTCACGCGTGTCGAGCGTTAGAAAGTGATGGATCGGCTTTGCCAGTTTGACGCCAGTGATTTTCAGGTCGCGCCTCGTCCCTCCGAACCTATGGGGGCCGGTCTTGCCAATCTTGATGCGGCAGGCACGCGCTGGATATCGCTCGCGAAGAAGCGATTGTCGCTCGTCGTAGTCCATAGGTGAGTGTTATTGTTCAGCGGACGGCGATTGTTATCGGACTTGGGCTAATCTAACGGAGTTTTATGTCTTCGTGCCTTGGTGGTTAAATTCCTAGTTGGCGGCGCAGGACCCATCAGGGGGCTGACGCCCCCCGCTCGCCATGCGAGTCGCTCGCCTGCCGCATGCGAATCGACGGCCCCTCGCCGAATCTAGCCGCGTAGGTTTCAACGAGCGACATCGCCCGGATTTCGTAGCTGGCGGCAGTGCCGAAGTTGAGTTGCGAGAGCGGCCGCAGGAGGTCGCGATCGACGCAGCGGATGATTTCGGCCAGCTCGGTTTGCACGGCGGCCAGGGCCACGACGAACGGAATCCAGCGGCCGGAGAAGCCGCTGCCGGTCGTCGCGGCCTGGATGATCTCCGGCGGAATCTCCAGCGACTTCCAGATGTCGAGATCCAGGTCCCGCTTCCAGGTGAGAATCTGCGTGTGGCCGAAGACTGGCGTCGGCGGCGAGTAGTCGAGCGCCTTGGAGCCGTCGCGATCGCGCAGCATCGGCAGTGCGATTGCCCCGCCCGACTGCCGCAGCTCGGTGATCTCGCGTGCCAGGTCGCGCCAGGAGACTTCTTCGCCGCTGGGGAGGGTCACCTTGCGGTCGGCCGGGTACCAGAAAATGTCGCCCACGTAGGCGTCCTTCATCATCCGCAGACGCAGCGTCTCCTTCGCTCCGCCGCGCATCCACTTCTCAAACCAGGCCGGGTAGGCCCGCGCCAAGAGCGCGCAGCCGTACGGCCGCGAGCATTCGGCATCGAACGTGACGACCAGCCCCCGCGGGGCGAGAATCCGCCGCTCGCGCTGGCCGTCTTTGAACACAAAGCCGACCGGCCGGTCGTCGCGCGTCAGGAGCCGCGTCTGTGCGACCGGCCGGTCGCGAAGCTCGGCAATTTCCCAAAGTAGTCCTCTCGCTCCGCGAGGGACCGCGCCGCTGGGGGATTCGGCGGCGCGTTCATGGCCGTCCTCGAGCGCCGATCCATCAGGGGGCTGACGCCCCCCGCTCGCCGAGTTACGCCCCCCGCTCGCCGAGTTACGCCCCCCGCTCGCCGAGTTACGCCCCCCGCTCGCCGATTGCCGCAGATACACCTCAAACGGCTGAAACCCGTACAGCTTGGCCCGCACGAGCTGGTGGGCGCACTCGCACCAGACGCGGTCCCATTGCGCTTCGACCCACGCATTGACCTCCTCGCGCGGGCCGGTCACCTCGACCTGGGCGCTCATCAAGAGGCCGTTGCGCGCCCCGAGCGCCACGCGCACCTGCGGATCGAACCGCATCAGCTCGGCCACGTGCAGGTTGAACGGCGGAAAGTCGTCGAAGCGAACGGACGGAGCCGGCAGGGCGAGCGTCGTCCGTCGTGATGATTGCCGGCCAATCAGCAAGTCACGGATTGTAGAAAACAAAGACATGGGAATCCTCCTCGGAAATCTGACTCAAAACAAAATCCTCTGTGCCTCCGTGCCTCTGTGTGAGAATTCGCGGCGGCAGTTCTCACACAGAGGCGCAGAGGCACGGAGAAGACAGTTATTCGTCCGGAAAACTCTTCCGCCCCGCGCTCGGCGGCGAGCCGGACGAGATTTCGGAAACGCGCCGCACCTTCGCCCGCGACTGCCGCGGGTCGATGCGGAAGTTCGACACGGTCGGGATCATCTCCAGCGTCTGCGTCGCCTCGGGGATGTTCAGCCGGCCGCGGCTGATGTCGTACAGGTCCCCCATCAGGGCGTCGTATTGAAGCTGAAACGGCGCAGGAGCGCTATTGCCGCGGCGAATCGACAGCAGATACGCCGCGATGGCCGCGTTCGCATCGCGGCACCAGGCATTGCCGGCCAGATCGGCCAGCTTGTACCGCTGCTCGAGGTAGGCGTTCATCCGCCCGGCGGCTCGCTCGATCGCGGCAGTGATGTAGCCCTCCTCGGTGGCGGAGAGCGTGCCGCTGGAATCGTCATCGACGCTGGCCAGCAGCAGTGCGGGAGTCCAGAGGGCCTCGATGTCGGTTTTGGTGCAGTAGGTTTGCATGGGAGGGTTCAGGGTTCAGTTAGGGGGAATGACCAATGACCAAATCCCAATGACCAATGAGGGCTGTTTGAAATCAAAACCATTGGTCATTGGTGCTTGGTCATTGGTCATTTGGGAATGGCGGGTCGTCGCGTTCCTGCCGGAACGCTCGACCCGCCCTACGATTCGGCATCGGCCTAGTAACTGCCGCCCGTGATCCGCCCATACGCCACCGCCTCCGGCACAAACAGCCCGGGCTGGCCGTTGAAGACGGCGCACAGCTCCCAGCCGCTGGGGTCGTGCGTCGGATAGGCGTACGGATAGAAGCCGTACCGCTCGTGCTTCTCGCCGCCGGGCCCTTCGGTGACGATCTCGGAGCCTTCGAGATACGTCGCCCAGCTCGGGCTCGTCTCGGGGAGGAACGCGGCATGCGTGTCCTCGATCAGCTTGGTGTAGACCTCGCTCGATCCGTTCCATACGTCCAGGCCGTAGTCGATGACGTGGAACTTGATCCACGGCAGCGCCCGCAGCACGGCGGAGAACTCGCCGCTGGCCACGCGCTTCATCGTCCTGAACACCGGGCCTTCGCTGCCGCCTTGCTGCTGCACCTTGGTGTTGTTGACGATGTACTGCCAGCCGACGCTGGTCAGCACGACGTGCGCCAGCCCCATCCCCGTGAGCTGCACCATCGCCGCATTGATCTCGTGCAGGTGCTTGGGGATGTCGGTAGCCGCGAGGGCCCAGTCGGCGTCGAGGATGTTGCCGCCGCCGAGCATGTCGAGCTGGCTCTTGTTGCCGGCGGGGATCTTGTAATCGACGGTGGCATCGCCGCCGGAAAAGCCGTGCTTGAGCTCGTCGCCATCCTGCGAGTAGGTGTACTGGCCGCGGATCATGGCGGCCGACTGGAACTCGACCAGGTTGGCAAACCGCTGGGCCAGGTACATTTCCTGCCGCGTGATGAAGGTCGCTCCGCCGCGGTCGAGGGCGCTGTCCGGCCCGCCGATCTTGCGGCGGTTGAGCAGCTCCTCATCCAGGAGCGGAATGCACTCGGCACTGCGCGGGAACGTCCCGTGCTGGTGAGCCATCTTCAGCGGCTTTTGGCGGCTGGCCGCCTGGGCCGGCGCGCGGCCGGTGGCGATCTTCCGCGTGTGGTTGAAGATGTCGAACGCGAAATTGCGCCCCGACTGGCGATCGACGTTGTCGCCGCCGATCCCCCAGCCGAGCAGCCGCGACAGCGACGTGCCGGCGAGCTGGAGCTGGCTGATCGTCTTGAGGATCGTGTGAGGAGCGAGGACCTGGTTTAGGGAAACGGACATTGGGAACTCCTTGTTGAATGAAAAAACGAAGTTGTCGAAATGGAACGCTTACTCCGAATGACCAATGTCCAATGGCCCAATGACCAATGCGTTGCGTCTCATTGGTCATTGGTCATTGGTGCTTGGTCATTGGTCATTCCTGCACTACACGACCGTCGCGGTCGTCCCGCCCAAATTGCTCACGACCCACTTCAGCACGCCGTCGGCCGTGTACATGCACTCGACCAGGGCGTGGCTCCCGATCTTCTGCGTGGCTGTCGAGAAGACAACGCTGGTGGCCGCCTCGCTTCCCTTGTGGACGACGTCCGCATTGCCGGTGATCGTCAGGTCGTTGTCGGCCGTCTGGAGGAAGCGGAAGGCCAGGCCGTTCTGCTTCGTCGGCAGCGTGAAGGCCACGGCGGCAGTCGCCAGAAACAAGAGGCCGTTGTCCGCCGCGGTGACGACGTAGTTGGCGCTCTTGCGGTAAATGCCGCGGGGGTGCATGAGCACGCCGAGGCTCGCGCCGAGGTCCTTGTCGAAGACGAAGCGGGCGCCGAGCTGCTGCTTGGCCCGCGGATCGAGACCGACCAGCTCGCTTTCCTTGACGAGGCCGTGGACGAGGATCTGCGTGAAACGGTCGGCCGCTACGCCATCCACGAGCATGTTTTGGTAATGCTCGAGAATGCCGACGGCCATTTGGCGGCCGTCGTTGGCGTCGGGATCGTAGGTGTGGGCCTTGCCGCTGGCATCGACGAGGGCTAGGACGTTGCCGCCGCGGAGGGTCGTGGCCGGCGAATTGCCGCTGTCGGAGGCCGCGGCGTCGATGGTGACGCGCCGCGTGGCGACGAGATCCTGGCCGCAGCGGCCGGCCCAGGTGACTTGCGCTTCTTCGGCTTCGGTTTTGGCGGCCAGGCCGGGGACGTTGCCACTTGTGAAATCGGACATGTTCGTTCTCCTTGAGGTAGTTGGAATGGAAAGGTTGAGTCCAAAGTCCAAGGTCCAAAGTCCAAAGTCGCAGCAGATCGGCGTCGAGGGTTTCGACTTTGGACCTTGGACCCTGGACTTTGGACTGCCGCGTCAGCGTCGCAAAAGTCCGCTTAGCGCGAGTTGCTCGCTGGCCACCGCGGCCGCTTGCCGCTCCGCGTCGCTGGCCGGGTCGCCGGTGAAAAACGCTTCCCCCTCGGGGTGCTGGGCTAGCGGCAGCTCGCCGGCATTGAGGCGCAAGGCGCTCGGGACCGTCTCGGCGAGAATCGCCAGGACGTCGTCGAGCGCGATCTTGGCTGGGCCTTCTTCCGGCGGCTGCCGCTGCACCAGTTCCGCCAGCCGCTGCCGCATGGCGGGGGACAAGTCGGGGTGATTCGCGATGCGGTCCACGTAGGACAGGTTTTCAACCTGTCCCGATTCGTGGGGCAAGTTTCCAACTTGCCCAGAAACCTGGTCCACCTGCCCCGCATTAACCGGTGGGGCGGGTATTTCCTGCGGCAAGTTTTCCACCTGCCCTTCGCTGGACAGGTTGGAAACCTGTCCTACGTCGGCGGCGTGTCCTGCGTCGTTCTCATTCATGCTTCGGTCTCCTTTGGGAACAAAAAGGAATGTGTTATCTTCTGTACATTAGACGCAGGGCAGTGACACCTTTGGTCACTGACCTTGTCCAATTGGCCCGCTGGCCAAGAAACGTGTTCAACCGAACACGTTGCCGCCGAAAGAGTTACAGCGGCCGGAAAAGAATTCCGGAACTTTTTTCGGCGGGGATGGAACAAACCGTGGGCGACGAATGGCCGCGACGCCAACGGCGTCAGATTCTTTAGCTCAGGGTCGCGAGCGCAGCGAGCGCACCCTGGGAATATCGGGCGTTACATCTCCAGGCACCCCATCGGGGTGCGATTCGATCGCGGATCCCGAATCGGACCCCGTTGGGGTCCGTGGGATCACGTTGCTCGTCGATTCCAGGGTGCGCCGGAGTACCGGCGACCCTGGGCTAAAGAATGGGACCCCTTCGGGGTCGAATTGAAGCGTGCGGCCGATTGGCCGATTACAATGGTCGCCGTCAACGGATTTTCCCGGAGAGCGAATCAATGCCACGTATTTCCTTTCTTTCAGCACTCTTCCTCCTTGTCGCGCTAGTCTCCGCCACGCGCGCCGAAGATGCGCTGACCAAACGCATCGACGAGCTGAATGGCCAGCCCCGCTTCAAGCACGCCCACTGGGGAATCCTGTTCGTCGATCTCAAGACAGGGGAGGTCGTCTACGAGCACAATGCCGACAAGCTCTTCGCCCCGGCATCGACGACCAAGCTCTACACCGTGGCGACGGCACTCGATGCGCTCGGCGCCGATTACCGGTTTGAAACGCCCCTCAAGCACACCGGCACGCGCGACAACGGCACGATCAACGGCGATTTGATCCTCGTGGCCAGCGGTGACCTGACGATGGGCGGCCGCACGACCGAGAGCGGAGAAATCGCCTTCGTCGATAACGATCACACCTATTCCAACTGGCTCCATGACGCCACCCTCACGCCGCAGGATCCCCTCGCAGGCATCAAGGAGCTGGCCAGGCAAGTGGCTGCCGCGGGGATCAAGAAAATCACTGGCGACGTCCTGATCGACGACCGGCTCTTCGATCATACCGAAGGGAGCG
>DATKDU010000572.1:0-2282 GCA_035512595.1 Pirellulaceae bacterium | reverse complement strand
TCCATGACACGCGTCCTTTTGTAAGAGAATCCGTTCTCCAACCAACCACATCCCACGCAGCTTACCAAACAATTCCCAGATTCTCCTATTGACCTTTTTCCTCCGTCGCCAACCAACGCAAAAGCTGGGATGCACCCGATTGCCAGTCCGCAGCCGGTTCGGAATTGACGCCGGCAGCGATATTTTCTATGCAAGGCGTTTTCCTTCTGGGGAGGGACCGCGCATGCTCAAGTTCTTTAAGCATCAACTTCGCCAATTCCGCCTGCGCAAGGCCGGAGTCCTCGATGATCCGGGCGCCCGGCCACTGAAACTGGGCAATTGGCCCCTGCTGAGCGACTCCATCGATGAGGACAGCGTCGTCTATTCGTTCGGCGTGGGGGATAACATCACTTGGGATCGGGCGATGATCGCGCGCTTCGGTGCAACTGTGCATGCGTTCGATCCCACGCCCCAAAGCATTGCCTGGGTAGCGCGGCAAAAGCTGCCCCCCCAGTTCCGCTTTCACGACTGCGGCATTTCCAACCACGACGGCGTGGTGAGCTTCTATCCGCCGCGCAAGGCGGGTGGGATGCATTACTCGCAGGAATCGCGGCATCGGTCGGGCGCCGCGCCCAAGCCCATACTGGGAAAGGTCGAGCGTCTGACGACGATCATGCAGCGACTGGGGCACGAGCAGATTGACGTGCTCAAGCTCGACGTGGAAGGGAGCGAGTTCGACGCCGTGCCGGACGTGCTTGCTTCGGAAGTGCCTGTCGGCCAGTTGCTCGTGGAAATCCACTACCACTTCCCGTCGCGGTCGCTGGCGGCCGGTTTGGCGTTGATCGCGCAGATCAAGGCGGCCGGAATGGAGTGTTTCTACATCTCGGAAAGGGGCCTGGAGTTTGGGTTTGTCAGCCGGCGGATGCGGGAGTCGCGAAAAGCGGCGTGACGCAGGGCAGGATTCTGGACAGGTTGAAAACCTGTCCTACGAAAGCAGCGCGTCGATGGCCTTGCCGGGACGAACAAACACCGGCCGGCCGCTGACATCGGGCAGCGTCTGCTCATCCGGCACACCGAGCAAGTGATACGCCGTCGCCACCAGGTCCAGCGGCGCGACGGGATCGGCAGAAGGATAAGCCGCGTGGCGGTCGCTCTTGCCGTAGACCATGCCGCCGCGAGTGCCGCCGCCGGCGAGCACGCTGGTAAAGCAGCCGGGCCAGTGATCGCGGCCGTCTTTGCCGGCGCCCGCGTCGCTGTTCCGCTGGCCGACCTTCGGGGTGCGGCCGAACTCGCCCGTCCAGATCACCAGCGTGTCATCGAGCATTCCGCGATCGGTCAGATCGTCGAGCAGGGCCGAAAACGCCTGGTCCGCCGCCGGCATCAGCCGCTCCTTGAGGTCGATGAAGTTGCGGCTGTGCGTGTCCCAGTAGACGCTGACGTTCTTGATGCCGTCGCTGGGCCAGAAGCAGGTCACCAGCGGCACTCCGCGCTCGATCAGCCGGCGGGCCTGGAGCACCGACTGTCCGTGGGCGTTCATGCCGTAACGCTCGCGGACCTTCTGCGGCTCCTGGGTCAGGTCGAATGCCGCCTGCTCGCCGGTGGCGCTGGCGAGGAGCTAATAGGCCCGCTCGTCGTTCTTGCTCTTGGCCGCGAGGTTCCCCTCGGACCCGGCAAGCTGCTGATCAATTTGGGTTAAGAGGGCACGGCGGTCATCGAGCCGCTGGACCGTGATCTCCGGCTGGAGCTTCAGCTCCCCGACGTGGTAATCGGCCCGGCTGGGATCGTGATCGATTGACAGCGGATCGTACACGGGTCCGAGCCAGCCGCCGAATTGGCCTTGGCTCTGCTCGACGAACCGCGGGACGTCATTTTCCAGCTTCGGCCGGAACGAAATGAACGGCGGCAGTGCGCCGCGGCCGCGCCCCATGCGGGACAAGACGGCCCCCATGTGCGGCCACTGCTTGCGGATTTCGCCGCCGAGTACAGGAGGATGCCCCGTCAAAAGAAAGCTCGTCGCCGTCGTGTGATCGACGTTGCCGTGCGTCATCGACCGCACCAGGCAGAGCTTGTCGGTGCGCTGGGCGAGCTGCGGAAAGTGCTCGCCGACTTGAATGCCGGGGACGTTAGTCGCGATCGGCTTGAACTCGCCGCGAACTTCGGCGGGAGCGTCAGGTTTGAGGTCCCATGTCTCCTGATGGGCCGGACCGCCCCACATGAACAGCAGGATGCACGATTTGGCTTTGCCGAAGGAGCGGCCCTCTGACGCGGCGGCCTGCCTGGCAGCCAGAAGCTGCGGCAGTGAG
>DATKDU010000571.1:0-2353 GCA_035512595.1 Pirellulaceae bacterium | reverse complement strand
ACGAATCACTTGTTCAGCGCCAGTCGAAAACGAATCTGACGCGGCGTCTCTCCCCGAGTTCCCTGCACGCTTCGCCCGGCAACCGTCTTGCCGGCTCTCAACTGGCCGCCAAAGTGGCTCTCTTCTGACCGCCTTCCACACATAGCGGCCCACACTGAATTATGCCGCGAAAACGGCCGAAATTCAGCATGTTTGGCCGTCCGAAACCACGGATCAGCACGGACAAACCAGTTTCACGGCAAAGCTCCCGGTTTGGCGCCGGAGAATTGTCAATCGACAACAGTAGTTCCCCCAGTGCCGCTTTGGATCGCGGGCGACGAGCCGATGTGCGGGTCAACAGCGACGTACTGCCTTCGCCCGTTCGGTTTTCTAGGCGGCGTGCCGGACCCGTTGGGCACAAGTTCTTCGGCCCCGCCAACGTGCCCGACCTATGCACGTCAAGAAGGTGAATCCGCAGTCGATGGTCCATTTGACCGAGAAGCCCGTCGAGCTGGCCGTCCGTGCAATCCAGTACTCGTCCCATGAGGGGGAGAACGTGCTCGACCTGTTCGGGGGCTCGGGCTCGACGCTGATCGCGGCCGAGCAGACCGGACGCAAGGCATTCCTGATGGAGCTCGATACGCTGTATGCGGATGTGATCGTGACCCGCTACGAGAACTTCACGGGAAAGAAAGCGGAAAGGGTTCAGCTATGAGCTTCAATGAGCCGCTTCAACGTCGTCCTGCGTTTCAAGCCGCGACCGGCGTGGTTCAGCGCGACTCGGACGCCGCACCACGTTTCGCCACCGGAACCAGCGATAGGTCCCGAATGTCGATTTGGCCAGCGCCCGTGCTCCCGCTTGTACGCCCGCGCCCACCTCAGGATTTGGGCTTCAGTAAGTGGCGGAAGATCGGCGCGATTCCTCGCTCCTCGTTTTTTGGCCAGCAGTGCGGAAAGCGTTATGCCTCCCGGAAGTCCGCGCTTTCCTGCCACGAGCGCTCGATGCACGCAATTCCACGACTCGCCGCGAGCGCCAGCAATCGGTCCCGACCACATGACGGGCCACTTGCCGGTTCGCGCGTGATAAGCATCCGCCCACTCAAGCACCTGACGAATCGTCAACGGTGGCTGGCGATGATGTTGTCGAGGAACGCCGCGATGTTTTTCCAGCAGCTTAGCCAGCGACGAACGACGCAGCCCACGACGTCCTTGACGCAATGCCTTACACACTGCTCTCCAGGTATCACTCACCGAGCGCGAAATGAAACCGCTCTCGTCGGAAGGCCAATTACCGGTTCGCCGGCGGTGATCGTCAGCCCAATTCAGGATCTGGCGCACAGTCAAGCGAGATTGCACCATGTGGTTTGGAACACGGCGCTTTGCCAACAGTAGTTGAGCAAGGGAAGATCCGCCACGCATTCCCCTTTGACCGTGGCGCAATGCCATGTCAACGGCCATCCATGTCTCACCATGAGAGTTGGCGATGAGGCCATCCGTATTCCGCGGCCATCGTCGCTTTCGAGCTTTGTATTCGTCGGCCCACTTCAGAATCTGGGCAACGGTGTACTTGGGCAGCGCCTTGCGGTTCCGCTTGCCGCGATGCTTCGCAAGCAGCTTTGCCAGGGACGAACCACGGTGCAGTCCGCGCTGCCCCAGCCGCAACGATTGGTCGATGTTGCGCCACTTCTCATTAACTGGCTCCCACACCTTACCGCTGTTCTGGTCCGGCCACCGGCCTTTCCGCGCGTAATAGGCGTCCGCCCAGGCGAGGATTTCCTCAATCGTCAATTCGGTGCGTCGCATGGAAGTCTATTCAGCCTGAAATGTCGCTGCGATTCAAGGAGGGAACCGTGATCTACCTTGCCTCTCCCTATTGGCACACCGATCCGGCCATCAGGAACCAGCGCTTCCGTGCCGCGTGCCGTGAAGAGTCCGGAGAAGGGGTTCCCCATGAAGAGCCCCGACCTGTCGATTGCCGACCAGGCGATGGAGACCCTGCGAAAGCTGATGGTGGAGTTCGGCCTCACCCCCTCCAGCCGCAGCCGGATCAAGGTTCCCGAAGGCGGCGAGCCGGGCGATGAGTTCGACCGCTTCATGGAGGCCGGTTGATGTCCAGCCTGGGGCAGAAACTGGACGACGCCCGGGCCGCGGGATGGGCGGAGTGGGTGCGCAGCGAAGCCGACGAACGGGTGGTCTGCGAGGGCTGCTGGTTCGACAAACGGCGGGCGCATCCTCGCACTGGCGACGGGTGCCAGGCTCGCGCCGCCCCCGGGCGCTGCTGGGCGACCGGGGGCGGCATGATCATTCGCCGCTCAAGCGGCCCACCTCTGGCAGGCCGTTTCCAGAAACTCGCAAGAGGAACAGGTCAAACCGG
>DATKDU010000570.1:0-19446 GCA_035512595.1 Pirellulaceae bacterium | reverse complement strand
TTCACCGGCAAGATCGAATGGAGCGCGAAGATCGATTACCTGGCGGGCACTGTCAGCGGCAAGGCGATTGCCACGATCTCGGGGCGAGTCGAGATCGACTTCGACGATCTGGGCCATCCCCACTTTAGCGGCTCGATCAGTTCGGACGGAAAGCTGACGGCCAAAATTGCCGGCAGCAACAAGACGCTGTTTTCCGGGAGCATCGAGGCGCTGGTCCGCAACAAGGGCTTCCGCTTCAAGTTCCCGCGGGGAGTCGGCAGCCTCGACCTGGATATATTCGTCTAAGGAAGCGGCCGCCGCGTGGTTTTACTCCCCGCCGCCGTAGGCGAGGCGGAGAGATGCTTGTCGCTTGGTCATTCACACGCCGCGCTACAGCGTCTTCAGGTATTCCAGCACGGCCCGCTTCTCCTCCTCGCTCAATGCGTCCGGAAAGTCATGCCCCGCGGCACTCTTGCCAAAGCCGCGGGTGTCGTAGTGGGCCCGCCGCTGCCAGCCGGCCTTCGCATCGGCCGGAAGCCCCTCGAAGGCGGCGACCTCCAGCCCAACGCGCTCTTGATCGTAACCGTCTTCGGTTCGTTTCCAGACAACCGGACGCTGGCTGGGGTGCAGGACGTGCCACAGCGTCGGCACGCTGCCATTGTGGAAGTACGGGCTGCTCGCCCAAATGCCATCCAGCGGCGGGGCGACGTATCCCCCCGGATCGCGGACGTACCGCTTCTCGCCATAGTGGGCAAACCAGCTCTTGCCGTAGGAGTCGCGATGGGCCGGCGAGAGCGCATCGAGCCGCACGCGGTCGGTCTTCACCTCGTCGATGGGAACCAATCGTTCAGGATAGGTCCCATTCGTCCCATACGTCCCATGGCAGTCGGCACAGTTCTTCTCGAATACCATACGCCCTCGCTCCGCCAGTTCGCCATCGATCGCGTACGGATACTTCGGCGGCTCGATCGACGTGATGTACGCAGAAATGTCGCGATACTCCGCTTCCCACGCGCGGAATTTCTCCGGCCCGTTGCTGCGGACCATCGCGAACTGTGACAAGGCCCGGTGCCCCTTCTCGGCGAAGCCGTCGATGTACAGCATCCGCTTTTTGCGGAAGTGCCACCAGGGCGGGGCGTCCATATCGTGGTGGACCATCTTCGGCGGAACGCGATCGGCGTGAAAGTTCAGGTCGGCGTCGCGAAAGCCCATCAGGGCCACGCCGAAGTTGACCGCGTTGGTCGTGCCGTTGGTCGCTCCCAGCGGCACAAACACGCTGCCAAAATCCATCCGCCCCAGCGGCTTGCCGAGCGCGACTTTGACGGCCCGCGTTTCTTCGGTCAGCGTTTGCAGGGCATACAGCGAGTTGGGCAGTCCGGGCCAGTGTTTCCCCGCCACCTTGCCGCCGTGGCAGGCAAAGCAGTTCATCGTCCAAATGCCGCGCTCATCGACAACATATTGAAGCGGCCTGGTCGGATCGTCGGGGCGCGGCGTCAGGCCGTAGCGCGAGAAGGCCAGCTTCCGCCGCTCGTCGGGCGTTGCCCCCTCAGCCTGCGACTTGAGCGGTTCGGGCCACAGCTTCCGAGCGCTGTCGAACGTCTCCTGGTCGAAGTCGGGGGTGACGTAGGCCTTGTTGACCAGCAGCCAGTAGCCGCGCTGTTGGGGCGAAAGCCCCTGCGGCGCCCCGTCGCCGGCCACTGCGATAGGAACGATCACCAACTGGGCGAGCAAGATCCCGAGGATAAGCAAAAAACGCATGCCAAAGCTCGTTTCGGTCGAGGAAGCGTCCAGTCCATCGTAGGCATCCGCTTCCAACCGGCAAGTCGGACGCCTGATAACCGGCGCCGCCGGCAGTTACGGCTGCTTTTCCGGCGTTTGGCCGTGCGGCTTACCGGCCGGCATGAACCCAATGACAAAGCAGGTCAACATGATGACCCAGAACGCCATGCATTCGGGGAACCGAACGTCGTGAAAATCGAGCAGGTGCGGCACGTGCGGCCGGGCGATTTCACCTTCGTGCTCCTCGGCAGCCGGCTCCGGGGCGTGCTCCGCTTCGCGCTCGTGCTGCACGTCTAAGATCCAGTTTTCCCTGAGCCAGGCGTCGTAGTCGTGGACGAGCTCGCGGCGGTCGGCTTCCAGCTCCGCAAACGTCTGCTTCCACTCCGGCGACAACCGGTTGGCCATCCACGGCTGCTCTCTGAAGCTCCAGTCGGAGTTGAAACCCCAATCGGCCAGCAGCTTGAGCCCGATCACGATGACGAGCAGGTACGCGGCAATCTCGAATCGCGGGAAGCGGTCCAGCAGCTTGATGAAGATCGCCGCCGCAAACCGCATCAGCACCATCCCCAGAATGCCGCCGGTGACGATCACCCACAGCTTCTCCTGCCGGCCGCCGGCCAGGGCGATGGCCGCCAGGATCGAATCGACGGCAAAGGCGATGTCGGTCAGCTCGATGACGCCGACGGTCCTCCAGAACCGCCACCACTCGGCCGAAGCCTCCTTCTCGGCCGCCGCAGTCGCCGCACTGGGCTCGCGCCGCTTCTCCACCATTCCGTCAAACGGCACGCGCTCCTTGATCTCGATGTCTTCCTCGGCCTGGCTGATCGGCTGGCCGGTCACCGCATCGACCAGCAGTGGATTGCCGAAGTCGTCCAGGACGATCTTGTCCGCCTGTTGTTCCTTGGCCTCGAAGAACAAGTGCTTGACCGCGATGTAGACCAGATAACCCCCGCCCAGGAATTTCACGAACGTCCACTGGAGCAGGTAGCTGGCCGTCAGCACGGCAATGAACCGGAACACGAACGCCCCGAGAATGCCATACGACAAGGCCCGCGCCCGCTGATGCCGAGGCAATCGCTTGGCCAAGAGCCCCAGGACGAGGGCGTTGTCGATGGACAGCACCCCTTCGAGGATGATGAGCAGGCCGATGATCGCCAGATCTGCTCCGTCGAAGGACTGTCCGAACAAGTCGGCAAAGAGGGGGGTGAAAAGGCCGATGTCCATGGAATTGGCTTATGGCGGGGAGCGGACGGCGGGATTGAGGGGGCCGCACGGCAACCCCATCAGCCTGCAAGCGAGTTTCCCTGCCTGCCGGGCGTCCCCTATCTTATCCACGAAGGCAAGGGCTCATACCCCAGGTGGCAGGGCTCATGCTCGTACTGGAAACAATGCACCAAACTACGGTTTGAGGTAGAATAGACCGATGGAGAGTCTCGTCGTCGATCCGCGGGGGTTACGACTTCCGCCATCGCGAAGTAAGGGAGCCGATCCTGCCAAGCTGGCGCGTCAAATAGCCCGTTTTGGGAAGTCCCTTGCCGGGATGCCGCCGCTCTTCGTATTTCGTGCGGCAGACGGCGAGTTGGTGATCTACGACGGAGTGACTCGTGCGACGCGGGCGGCCAAGTACTCGCCCGGCCAAGCCATTCCAGCCGAGGTCATCGGGACGTTCAAGACTCCGGCAAGCCACTTACCGAAGGTTGAGGATCGCCTGCCATGATCAATTCCACGCGGGAAGAAGCCATTCGAGTGTTTTCGGAGCTCAGCGAATTAGTTCCGGAGATGCGGCTGGGGCAGCTCATGACGAACTTGTCTTATCTGGCGCGCGGGCCGGCCGTCGAGTCGATTTGGGACATGGAGGATGAGGAGCTACTTGCAGCGGCAAAAAAGCATTTGGAAGAGTGGAAATCCCGCCGCGGGGCGACGGTCACCTGACCTCCGACCTCTGACCTCCCAGGCCAGTGCGCCGCGGGCGCCGGTTAACCAGGCTCGTACCCCAAATTCGGCGCCAGCCAGCGCTCCATCTCCGCCAGCGAAAATCCCTTGCGGCGGGCGTAGTCTTCGACCTGTTCCTTGGTGATCCGGTCGATCGCAAAATAGCGGGCCTCGGGGTGGGCGAAGTAGAGGCCGCAGACGCTGGCGGCGGGCCACATGGCGTAGCTCTCGGTGAGCGTGAGGCCCGTGTTCTTCTCCGCCTCGAGCAGGTCGAAGATCGTCCGCTTCTCGGTATGGTCCGGCTGCGACGGATAGCCGGGAGCCGGGCGAATGCCGCGGTATCTTTCTTCGATCAGGTCTTCGCCGGTGAGCTGTTCGTCGCGGCCATAACCCCAGTCGCGGCGGGCACGCTGATGGAGGCACTCGGCAAAGGCTTCGGCCAGCCGATCGGCCAGGGCCTTCACCAGGATCGAGTGGTCGATTTCATGTTTCGCGTCGAACTCGGCACACAGCTTATCGACGCCGATGCCCGTGGTGACGGCGAACGCGCCGACGTAGTCCTGCCGGCCGCTGTCAGCCGGCGCGACATAGTCGGCCAACGCACGAAAGTCCTTCTGCCCTTGCCGCTCCCACTGTTGGCGGAGGGTGTGCAAAGTAGGTCCCGCCTGCCGGGCGGGACCTTGCGCGGCCGCGGACCGCTGCGTGCCTTCAGGTCCCGCCCGGCAGGCGGGACCTACTAGAACAATATCATCCCCATCACTGTTCGCCGGCCAAAACCCATACACCCCATTGGCCGTCAGCCGCTTCTCGCGGACGATCCAATCCAGCATCCGTTGCGCTTCGTCAAACAGTTCGCGGGCGGTCGGGCCGGCCGCCGGGTCGTCGAAAATCTTCGGGTACTTTCCCTTCATTTCGTAGGTCAGGAAAAACGGCGACCAGTCGATGTACGGCACCAGTTCCGCCAGCGGGAAGTCGCGCAGGACTTTGACTCCCGTGAATGCCGGCGTGTCGATGCGGACGGTGCTCCAATCGGTCTGGAATTTCTTCGCCCGGGCCTGGGCCAGCGGGACGAGCTTGAATTGCCGCTGCTCAAACGACGCGGTCAGTTGCTTCTGCAGCGCCACGTTGTCGGCAACGAACGACTGCCGCAGGTTATCCGACAGCAGCCGATCGACAACGCCGACGCACCGCGAGGCGTCGAGCACGTGGATCGTCGGCTCGTGGTACTGCGGCGCGATTTTCACCGCCGTGTGCTTGGCGCTGGTCGTCGCCCCGCCAATGAGCAGCGGAACCGAAAAGCCGCGGCGCTTCATCTCGCGGGCGACGTGGACCATCTCGTCCAGGCTGGGGGTGATCAGCCCCGACAGGCCGATGATGTGGACCTTCTGCTCCAGGGCCGTGTCGAGGATCTTTTCGGCCGGCACCATCACCCCCAGGTCGATCACCTCGTAATTGTTGCAGCCCAGGACGACGCCGACGATGTTCTTGCCGATGTCGTGAACGTCCCCTTTGACGGTCGCCAGCAGAATTTTGCCGCGGGTCTCTTGAGCGGCTGTTCCGGCCGCCAGCTTCTCCGCCTCCATGTACGGCAACAGATACGCGACCGCCTTCTTCATCACGCGGGCCGATTTGACCACCTGCGGCAGGAACATCTTTCCCGCCCCGAACAGGTCGCCGACGACCTGCATCCCGTCCATCAGCGGCCCTTCGATGATCCGCAGGCACTTGTCGTACTTCTGCCGGGCCTCCTCGGTGTCGGCTTCGATGAACTTGTCGATCCCTTTGACCAGCGCATGCGCCAGCCGCTTCTCGACCGGGTCGTCACGCCAGGACAGGTCTTCGGTGGTCGCGGCCTTGCCCTTTCCTTTCACGGTCTCGGCAAGTTGCACCAGCCGCTCGGTCGCATCGGGGCGGCGGTTGAACAGCACGTCCTCGACCCGCGCGAGCAGCTCCTTGGGCACTTCCTCATAGACCTCCAGTTGCCCGGCATTTACGATCCCCATGTCGAGCCCGGCCTGGATCGCGTGGTAGAGGAATGCCGAGTGCATCGCCTCACGGACCGGTTCGTTGCCGCGGAAGGAGAACGAAATGTTGCTGACGCCGCCGCTGATTTTTGCCCCGGGGCAGACGTGCTTGATGCGGCGCACAGACTCGATGTAGTTGACCGCGTAGTTGTTGTGCTCGTCGATGCCGGTGGCGACGGTGAGGATGTTGGGGTCGAAGATGATGTCTTGGGGGGGAAAGCCGACCTGCTCGGTGAGCAGCTTGTAGGCCCGCTGGCAGATGCGGACCTTCTCGTCCACTTCGACCGCTTGGCCTTGCTCATCGAAGGCCATGACGACGACGGCGGCGCCGTAGCGGCGGACGAGTTTGGCCCGCCGCAGGAATTCCGCTTCGCCGTCCTTGAGGCTGATCGAGTTGACAATCCCTTTGCCTTGCAGGCATTTGAGCCCCGCCTCCAGGACGCTCCACTTGGAGCTGTCCACCATCACCGGCACCTTGGAAACCTCGCCGTCGCCGGCAATCAGGCGGAGGAACTTGGTCATCGCCGCCTCGCTGTCGAGCAGGTCGGCATCCATGTTGACGTCGATGATCGTCGCCCCGCCGATCACCTGCTGGCGGGCGACGTCCACCGCTTCTTCGTACTTTTCTCCCTGGATGAGGCGGGCGAACGCTTTGCTCCCGGTGATGTTCGTCCGCTCGCCGATCATCACGAAGTTCGTCTCGGGGCGGAGCGTGAAGGGGAGCGTGCCGGAGAGACAAAGTAGTCCACTCGCTCCGCGAGTGGACAGATCAGCGTCGGCCCGTCGCGCGTCGTCGGGCGTGGATTCGGGCCGCACTTGTGCACTCGCGGAGCGAATGCACCACTTTCGTGGACGAGCGCGCCTCACCCGCTCGGCGACGGCAGCGATATGCTCCGGAGTCGTGCCGCAGCAGCCGCCGATGATATTGAGCCAGCCCTGATCGGCAAACTCGCCGACGATTTCGGCCAGCTTCGCCGGGCCCATGTCGTACTGCCCCATCTCATTGGGGAGCCCCGCATTGGGATAGCAGTGGACTCGCGTCTCCGCGACGCCAGCGAGAGTTTCGAGCGCGGGCCGCATGAGTTCCGGCCCCAAAGCGCAGTTCATGCCCACGGTCAAGAGCGGAACGTGCGAAATGGCGATCCAGAAGGCCTCGACGTCCTGCCCCGACACAAACGTGCGTCCACCGCGGTCAAACGTGCCGCTGGCCATGATCGGCAGCCGCACGCCGCTCTCTTCGAAAAGCTTCTCGGCGGCAAACAGGCAGGCCTTGAGGTTGAGCGTGTCGATGGACGTCTCAGGAAGGAGCAGATCGACGCCCCCCTCGATGAGGGCTGCAATCTGGCCGTAGTACGAATCGACCATCTGGTCAAACTCGGCCCCGCGAAAGCTGGCGTCGTCCACCTTCGTCGAGATGGCCATCTGCCGGGCGGTCGGCCCGATCGAGCCGGCAACGAACCGCGGCCGCTTGGGCGTCTTCTCCGTGAACTTGTCGGCCGCCTTGCGAGCACATTTCGCCGCGGCGACGTTGATCTCCCGCACGAGCTCTTGCGGAAGGTGAAACTCCTCCATCCCCACGAGGCTGGCGCCGAACGTATTGGTCTCGACGATGTCAGCTCCGGCGGCCAGATAGGCCCGGTGGATTTCGGTCACATCGTCCGGCCGCGTGAGACAGAGGATGTCGGCAAACCGCGACAGGTCTTTGGGGTGTTTGGCGAATCGCTCGCCGCGCACGTCCGCATCGCTGAGCTTCAGCCGCTGGATCATCGTCCCCATCGCCCCGTCGAGGACCAGAATTCGCTCGTCCAGGAGCGACTCGAGCAGGCCGTAAGTCTTGGTGCGGACGGGGGTAGGCATGGACGGCAGGACAGCCAAGCGGTCTGATAGGTTCAGTGGGGGGAATCGTTCACTATCCTTCAAGGCCGCCTTGGCGACAATGCCGGTAAAGCGGCGAAAAACCAGGCGCCGAGGAAGATTGGGCGTGAGTTGAAGGACTGATACCAAGGGTGGCTGACTTGCTTCGCTTTCACGTCCGCGTTTATGCCCGGCCGGAGGTTCTCACGGCCGATCGTCCGCGGCAACTGGGACCAATCCAGATCACGCCGCTACTGGCCGCGCAATCCGAACTGCTATCGAGTTGGCCGATCACCTTCGACGAAGCTGCCGAGCGGCTCAGCCAATTGCCGCGGATGTTCCTCGAGCCGGATGGCTCGTTCGTGTGGGTCGCCCCAAGCGAGCCAGCGTGGCAAATCGATGGGGTGCTGTACGATCGCGGCCCCAAGCTGGCCTATGTCGAGCTGCGGGGAAGCTGCGAGGCAGGGGCGCTGAACGAACTGCTGTCGGCGCTCGGCTGGCCCCATACGCCGCTGGTGTTTGAGCTGGTCAACGAGGCGATCTTGCTGAGCGAGGAGGACTTTCGACGCGTCGCAATCCAACCCGTGGGCTTGCCGCCACAAGCCTGAAGCGCGAGCGAAGGAAAGCCGTCCACTTGAGCGGGCTTGTTTCCTTCGGTCGGTCAGGCGTCTGGAATCATGACGGCACTGGCAGCGCGGCCGGCTTCTGCTCGGCCCCAGCCGGTCTGCCGGATGCCCAGACCAGCGCCAGCCCAATCAGAGCGACAGCCGCGGCTGCTGCCAGCCACAGCGGCGGCACATGCTGCGTCTCGCTGGCGCCAAAACCCCACTGGGCAAGCTGCGTCTGATATCGCCCCATGAGAATCAAGAGGCCGTTGTGGACGGCGTGCAGCAGCATTCCCGGCAGCACGCTCCCCGTCCGCCAGCAAACGTAACCCAGCACGATCCCCAAGGACAGGCTCGGCAGGAATCGCACCGGCAGGATAACGGTCACGAAGACGTGAAACAAACCGAACAGAAGCGCGGTCAGCAGGATCGCGCTCCAGGCGCTGGTGCGCTCGCGAATGGCCCCCAGCAAGTAGCCGCGGAAAAACCACTCCTCGCACACGGCCGGCACGATGGCCACCGAGAGAATGAGCAGCGCCGGCGAGATGCTGCGAATCTCCGCGGCCTGCGCGCGCACCTTGTCGAGCAGGTCGGGGTCGATGAGGCCGCTGAACAGGATCAGCTCGTGCGCCAGCGGCCACAGCGACAGGCCCAAGAGGAGCGCCCCGGCAAAAGCGACAGGGCTTGCGCCGCGGATTTGAAACGCCGCCGTTACCGGAACGAACTGCGCCAGGGCCATGATCAGCGGCAGCACCAAGAACAACAGGATCGTCACAATCGCGGAGCCGATGTAGGCAAACTCCAGCGACGCTCCCTCGCCGGCCAGTGCCGCCAGCAGGCCGCCGCCCACGCTTTGGAGCGCGAAGGCGAGCGCCGTGCAGAGCGCCACGCCGGAGAGGGTCGGCGCGGTTCGCGGCCGCTCGGGCCGGCGGAACAAATCGCTCCAGCTCGCCTGGCTGCCGAAGAGCATGGCGTCGCTGCCAAAGACTCGGGCGGCCAGCGCGATGGCGAGCAGCGCGTAGAGAATCGTCGAGACGATGGCCATCCCCGCCAGCAGTGGATTGGCCGTACCGTGCAGCACGTCCCGCGCCAAAAGCACCATGTTCAAGAGCGGCGTCACCGCCAGCACAACGTTCATCTCCACGCTGGGCATCAGCGTGAACAGCCCGGGTGAAATGGCCAGCAGCATCAGCGGGATCAGGTAGGCCTGCGCTTCCTTGAAGCTGCGCGCGAAGCTGGTCACGGCCAGGAGCACGGCCGAAAAGAAGGCGGCAAACAGCACCAAGAGCAGGACGATCAGCAGCACCGTCGTGATGCTGAGGCCCGCCTCGCCAAAAATGTACTGCGTCAGCCCCATGCTATAAGCCGTAATGAACATCGCAGTCAGGTTCATCGCCGCGGTCAAGAGGGCGACGGTGACGACGGCAACGTACTTGGCGAACAACATCCCCAGCCGCGGCACCGGCGCGGCCATCAGCGACTCCAGCGTGCCCCGCTCCCGCTCGCCGGCGGTCAGATCGATGGCCGGATAAACCGCGCCGGTGATCGTCATCAGGATCAGGATCAGAGGCACCAGCGTCAGCAGCGACTGATTGGGCGGGGCTTTGACGAGGTTGTACGTCCAGGAGTTGGGGATGTGCGTGGAACGCCCCGTCGTCAGCAGCCGCCGCTGGAGCCGAAACTGGTTGACTGCCGCCAACCGCCGCTCGACGAACTGGACGAGCATCTGCCCCGGCGGGGAACCCTCGCGGTAGATCAGCTCGTAACGCACGTGGACTCGCTGCGGCCGCTCCTGCGTCCCTTCCGCGAACGTGGCGAGGCGGATCGCCAGGTCGTATTTCCCGCTGCTCACGCTCTCGTCCAAATCGCTGACCGGTTCCACGTGGACGAACTCAGCCCGTGGCTCGCCGGGAGCCAATTCCTCGTCGGCGGAATCGGCCGGATCGGCGCCCGCCGCCGCTGAGGCCAACGCCCCCCGCTCGGCCCGGAGCAGCTCGTCCCCCGCCTGGATCACTTCCCGCTGGATCAGGTTCGCCGCTTCGACCGATTCGGCCGCAATCAAAAACGTCCAGCCTCCCGGCTTGTCAAAGCTACTGATCAAAAACTGCCGAAAACCCATGCTCAGCAGCGGATAAACAAGGATCGGCATCAGCAAAAGCGTGACGATCGTGCGGCGGTCGCGGAGCGTTTCCCGCAGCTCCTTGCGAGCCAGCCGGAGCCAGCGCCCCAAGTCGTGCTGGGGAACGCGGGTATGGCCGGGGGGAGCGGCCGGCGGCGACGGTGGCGGCGGGGCGCTCATGCCGCGTCCTCCTGCGGCCCGCTCTGCGCCAGGCCGGCCAGGAACATCTCGCTGAGGGTCGTCGAGCCGGTTGCCGCCTGCAATTCGGCCAGCGTCCCCTCGTGCATCAACCGGCCGCGGTGCATCAGGCCAAACCGGGTGCAGAACTGCTCCGCCTCATCGAGCCGGTGGGTGCAGACGATGACGCTCTTCCCGTCGCGCCGGGCGGCGCTGATGAAATCGAAAATCACCTTGCTCCCCATCACGTCCAGCCCCCGCGTCGGCTCATCGAGCAGCAGCACCGGCGGATCGTGGATCAGCGAGCGGGCCAGGTTGACCCGCTGCTTCTGCCCCGTGCTCAAATAGCCGCAGCGGCGATCCAAAAAATCATACAGGTCGAACCAGCTCACCATCCGCTCGAGATTCTGCGCGGCCGCTTTGGCATCCAGCCCGTACACGTCCGCAAAGAACAGCAGCATCTCCCGCGGCGTTAGCCACTGGTACAACCCGGCACTCGTCGAAACCAGGCCGATGCGGCTCTTGACTTCGTCCGGATGCTCGCTGGTCCGAAAGCCTTCCACCTCGGCAAAGCCGCTGGTCGGCTCGACGAGGCCCAAAATCATTCGCAGGGTGGTCGTCTTCCCCGCCCCGTTGGACCCCATCAGGCCGTAGACCTCTCCGGGCGAGACGGAAAACGACAGCCGGTCTACGGCCAGGACATTCTGGCCGCCGGAGGCGAACCGCTTGGTCAGTTCCACGACGGAGATCATGCAGGGCGATGGGCTGTGAAGAGATTTCGAGCTGCCTGCAAACTGGTTGCCTCATTCGCCGCTTCCGACCTTAGCGTAGCACGAATGGCCGCCGGATGTTACATCTAGGGCCGTTCGATTTACGCGGGCCAATCGCGGTTGGTTCGACTTCCCCGCGGCATTCAGGCATTCGATGAACGAGACGCCATCTTGGACCGAGAAACCCGCTGGCAGCGACGCCGGTGCGCGTTTGCCGCGTGCCCTCGTCACCATCGCCACGTACAACGAGATCGAAAACCTGCCGCCCCTGGTCGAGGCGATCTTTGCCGAGGCCCCAGAGGTTGATCTGCTGGTGATCGACGACAACTCCCCGGACGGGACGGGGCAGTGGTGTGACGAGAGATCGGCCAGCGACCGGCGCGTTCGCTGCCTGCACCAGCCGGGAAAACTCGGCTTGGGGACCGCCACGATTGCCGCCATGCGGTACGCGATCGAGCAGGACTATGAGCTGGTGCTCAACATGGATGCCGACTTCAGCCACCATCCGCGCTACATCCCGGCCTTGCTGGCGGGGATGGAGCGGGCCGACGTGGTGATCGGCTCGCGATACGTCGCCGGCGGAGGCGTCAAGGACTGGCCCCTGGCGCGCAAGCTGATGAGCTGGGGGGTGAATACGTACGCGCGGCTTTTTCTGGGGCTACGCCCGCGCGATTGCAGCGGCGCCTTTCGCTGTTATCGGGTCGAACTGCTGAAGAAGGTGGACTTCGACTCGATCCGCAGCCGCGGCTACTCGTTCCAGGAGGAGATCCTGTGGCTCCTGAAGCGGGCCGGCGCACGCTTTGGCGAAACGCCGATCCTGTTTGCCGACCGCGAGCGCGGCCAATCGAAGATCAACAGCGGCGAAGCGCTGGCCGCGGTGTGGATCATTTTTCGCTTGGGGATGAAGAACTGGCTGAGGATTTAATTCGTTATCCACTCGTTCCCAGGCTCCGCCTGGGAACGCGCTACCCCGAGGCTCCGCCTCGGCGGCGTTACCGACGACTCCGATCCGCCGCCAGCCACGCAAAATCCCCCCGCGCGCTTGATTCGTCCCCTCCCTTGGCCGACAATTCTGTGCGAATGAACGCTGGCCACTCTGGAGCCGCTCCTATGTCGCGCACCCGTTACCGATTCGATACCGACGTGCGCCGGCCGCACTTCATGACTTGCACGATCGTCGCCTGGCTGCCGGTCTTTACGCGCCAGGAGTCGGTGCAGATCGTCCTGGACTCCTGGACCTTTCTCCAGAATGAGGGGCGGATCGAGCTTTTCGGATACGTCATCCTGGAAAACCATTTGCACTGGATTGCCGCAGCCGACGATTTGTCGCACGAGGTTGCCTGCTTCAAATCGTTCACGGCGCGGCAGCTCATCGACCTGTTGGAGCTTCGCGGCGCGCATACCCTGCTGGAACAACTGCGGTACTACAAGGAGCGGCACAAGGTCGATCAGGAATATCAATTGTGGCAGGAGGGGAGCCATCCAGAGGCGATCGCCAGCGACGAGATGATGTGGCAGAAGCTCGAGTACACGCACCACAATCCGCTGAAGCGCGGCTACGTCGATGACCCGGTCCACTGGCGTTACTCAAGCGCGCGGAACTACGCGAAGCAGAAGGGACTCATCGAGGTCACGACCCAGTGGTAGGGTTTTCGGCGGGGCCGCCGAGGCGGAGCCTCGGGTTAGCGCGTTCCCAGGCGGAGCCTGGGAACGAGTACCAGACGCTCCAATTCGGCCAGCCGCTCCTCCAACTGCTTGATCCGCAAATCTCGCTCGTCCATGATGGCCCCAATCTGGCGAAATTCGCCGGATCAGGAAAGAGCGATTTGCTTAACAGTTACCGGAGGATAGTGAGTCCGCTCATGTTAGATGAACTAGACAATGTGAAGTGGGAGAACTTGGCTTGCGCACATAATCCAGTAGAAGTTCCTCACTTGATTAGGCAGTTATGTTCCGACGATCCCGATCAGCGCCTCCAAGCGTTGGAAGTGCTGATCGAGTACCTCTGGTATCAAGGAACTGTTTTCGAATGCTCGCTGTATGCCCTACCGTTTCTGGTCGATTTATTAACGGAGCCCAGCACACCCGATAAGACTGGAATCGCGGTTCTGATTTCGGCAATCGGGACCGGAACACCATACTACACCGGCCAGACCTCGCTCGAGGACCCCGGGATTGACTGGAATGCGGTCCTTGCCAAAAGAGGGAAGTCTTTAGACGACGAACTGGCAAAGGAACGAGTGCTTGCCGATAGGATACGCGAGGAGGTGAAGAAGGCACTCCCCCATTTGATTCCTTACTTCGAGGACCCGAATTCCGAAGTCCGAATAGACATCGGGGAAGTGTTATCCCGGTATCCGGAGTACAGAGATGAACATTTACGGCTCCTACGGAACGGATTGAACATTGAGCCTGACCCGTCCACACGAGAAAGAATTCAAGAGTATATTGACGTACTTGACAGCACATGGAAGAAGGGCTGAAGGTGGACCGATCGGTGGCTGCTGCGGTTCGAGGAATCCGGATGCCATTCGGGACATCTGGTTTGTCGGGTTTGCCTGATACTTGACAAAGTAACACTACGGTATAGAATAGCACTACAGGCCGCTGCGCCTGCTCCGTTCCTTGACAATTCAATCAGAAGCCAATGCCCGGCAGTCGCGGTTTTTCTTTGCCCAGACTGCCGAGGCTCTCCCGCTTGACAGGTTTATTGACAAAACCCCCCTTTTGTTGTCAATAAACCTCCCGCGCTCCGCCAGCGACGGAGCCCGATTGGACAGGTCCCCCCTTGGTGTCAAACGGAGCCAGGGGCCGGGAGCCAGCAGTCAGCGGCCGATAAGGAGCGGAGTTGAAAGGCGGTGCGCGGGCTTAATCAAGGAAAATCCTGCCGTTTCTCTAAAGGGTTGTCGGATAACACCCTAGAGGGTGCGAGCCTTGGGGCCTGGAGGACGGAGCACTTATTAAAGGAAAATCCGTCGGTTTCGCTAATCGATGGACTGGTAAGGAGTTAGACGCGAAAATCGGGCCTGGAAAAAGCCCGAAAGTGCTTATCAGCGCCAGATCAGGGGGCTGACGCCCCCCGCTCGCTTGGCCCTGGAAGTCGGGCTGCCAGCAAACGCGCTATAACCGACGCGCAAACGCGCTATATTCTCCCCAGCGCAAAGGCGCTATATTTCGCTGTAAGCCCATATCTGGACAAGTGTTGCGTCTGCCGTCCAGGCACCGCAAAGGCGCTATCGCTCGTCCATCGTCGCCTGGCCCAGCACCTTGCGTAGGGCCGTCAGGCCGATCTCCCCCAGTTGCCGGGCCGGGATTCGCCAGAGCTGCGGGTTGAGCAGCTCCAGCGACACCGGACCGCGGTAGTCGATCTGCCGCAACCGCTCGACGATCGGCCCCAGCGGCAGATCGCCGTCGCCGGGAAGAATCCGCCCGGCATCGGTCGCCAGCTCGCGGGGCGTATCGGCCAGGTCGCAAAGCTGCACGTGCAGCAGGTTGGCCGTCGTCAGGTAGCCCAGGTCTTCGAGCTTGCTGGGACCGACGCAGAAGTGAAAGGCGTCGAGGCAGAGCCCCAGGTGCGGGCTGGCGACTTCCGCCACGAGTGCCGCGGCCGTCTGCAGGTTGTTGCCGAAGGCGCTCGTGGCCTGGAATTCGAGCGCAGCGCGGAGTCCGCGACGGCCTGCTTCCTGGGCGAGCTGCACCAGCGAGACTTGCACGCGATCGATGGTCTCCTGCGACAGGGGCGGCGGCACATCGCAGGCGACGACCAGCGTGCCGACCCCCATCTGGCGGCACAGGTCGAGCCGCCGCGCGAGCAGCTCCCAGGCCTCCTTCCGCCGCTCCCCTTGGCTGGCGAGCAGTCCTCCCTGGAAGCTGGCGACGGGAGTTTGCATCTCGAACCGGTCGAGCCACGCTCGCACCTCCGCCACCGAATGCCGCTGGAGGTAGTCTTCCAGCTTGGTGAGCCAGACCTCGAGGCTAGCGCACTTGCCCGCGGCAAAATCCTCGACGTCGGCATCGAAGGAGCTGGCGAGGCAGCAGACCTGGCTGAGGGTGGGGATCATGCGGATTGCGGATTGCGGATTGCAGATTGCGGATTGCGGATTGCGGCTGGGAATCCGCAATCCGCAAACTGCAATCCGCAATCGATTCGGCTCCATGAGTCAGGAATCGACCACCATCTCTCCTTCGGTGCGGGTCAGCTCGGCGAACAGCTCGCTGAGCCGCTGGGTGAGCGGGCCGATGACGCCGCTGCCAATGGTGCGGCCATCGACCTTGGTGACGGCGGCCAATTCGCCCATCGTGCCGGTGCAGAACATTTCGTCGGCCCGGTAGACCTCGGTCTGCGACAGGTCGCACTCGGCGTGCGGAATGTCGTGGCGGCGGCACAAGTCGAGCACCGTCTGCCGAGTGATGCCCTCCGGGCAAGCGACGCAGCGCGGCGTGAGGAGCTGGCCGCGATGAGCGATGAAGACGTGCGTGGCGTTGGTCTCGGCGACGAAGCCGCGGATGTCGAGCATCAGGGCGTCGTCGGCCCCGGCGACGTTGGCTTCGATTTTGGCGAGGATCGACTGGAGGAGGTTGTTGTGATGGATTTTCGGATCGAGGCAGTCGGGTGGAAAGCGGCGGATGCTGGCGGTGACCAGCGACAGCCCCGCCTTGTCGTATACCGGCGGCTTATGCTCGGCCAGGACGATGAGGGTCGGGCCGGCCTGATTGAGCCGCGGGTCCATCCCCGAGGTGATCTTCACGCCGCGGGTCAGCGTGAGGCGGATGTGGACGCCGTCGAACATCTCGTTGGCGGCCAGCGTGCGGCGAATCTGCTCGACGATCGCTTCATGCGAAGGTATTTCGGCAAATGCCAAAGCCAGGGCGCTCGATCGCAGGCGATCGAGGTGCTCGCTGAGCTTGAAGATGCGGCCCTGATACAGCCGCAGCCCTTCCCACACGGCATCCCCCCCCTGAACGACCGAGTCAAACGGGCTGACGCCGGCCTGGTCGCGGGGGAGAAGATTGCCGTTGATGTTGACGATCAAGTGGCGGTTCTGCTCGTGGAATGGTTGGAGCATCGGAGGCGGAGGGGAGTGCGAGGAGTCAGCGATGCAGAATACCTACCGCAGCCGATGCTTGTACAGCAGGTCGTAGCATTCCAGGCAACGCTCGTAGATGTCGGCCAGGTCGTCGGGCACCGGGTCGTCCTTGGGCCGATACGGCCGAAAGCCCGTCGATTTTTCGACCTCGCCGTACCAGTGCGGGGCCCACACGCCGTCGGTGGCCCGCGGTCCCGGCGGCCAGGAGAGCATCGTTTCCTGAAAGTCGATGCCGAGGGCGTCGCACAACAGGCCGAGCGTCGTCCTGGAATGGTTGAGCACGTCGGCCGCTTCCAGGACCGGCGGCGCGCTGTCCTGGTGTGCCGCGACCCACTCGAAGATTTCGCGCTGCTGCACGAAGCCGGTGTCGGCCAGCGTCGGCCGCTCGCGGATGCGGACGTACGAGGTGAGCATGTCCCGCGGATGGCGAATGAGAAAGCAGTTGGTCAGCTTGCCGAGCCAGTCGCGGTCGATGGCCGGCAGCAGATGGTGCGACATGTGCTTCTGGTAGAAGATGCGCTTGCCGTCCGGAGTTGGCCCTGTGAGTTGGTGGACGACTTGCCGCCAGTCGGTCGGCTGGGAGGCGATCACCTCTTCGCGGGCCGGATGGTGGAGCCCCGTTTCCGAGAGGTAATGAGCGTACAAGGGCTCATCGACGACGGTCGTGTCGGTGCGGTTGCCCCAGGAGCGCATCAGGGCGGTGGAGATGTTCCGCGGACCGGACCACATGGCCAGCCGCAGGGGCGGAAGGGTAGCGGTCATTCGTCAGGTGCTGGACGCAGGAACTCGCACGGGATCTGGTACATCGAGCAGGGGGCCGGCCACCAGGGTCAGTCGGACGAGCTCGTTGAGCAGTTGCGTGGCGTCCACGGGCTTGGCGAAGTGGCCGTCGAAGCCCGCCTCTTGCGACCTGCGGACGAAGTCCTCGTGCCCATAGCCGCTGACGGCTACGAGTGCGGCGCGGCTCATGACCGGCTGACGGCGCAGCTCGCGGGCCACGGCAAAGCCGTCGATTCCGGGAAGGCCAAGATCGAGGACGACGGCGTGCGGCGAGAATTCTCCAGCGGCGGCAATCGCATCGAGCCCGTCGTAGACGACGCGGGTTTCGTGTCCGCTGTGGCGAAAGAAGCGAGCCAGCGAGTCGGCCGCGTCGTTATTGTCATCGACGATCAGGACGCGCAACCTTTCGGCGACAGCCGGCGAGAGCGCGGGCGGGTTGACCGCGCCTTGGCCGGGGGTTCCGGCCGGCCGCAGGGGCAATCGCACGATAAACTCGGCTCCTTTGCCGAGCCCTTCGCTGGTCACGCGGACCGCGCCTCCGTGCAGTTCCACCAGCTTGCGGACCAGCGTCAGGCCGACGCCCAGCCCCCCCTGCGAACGATCGATGGAGCGATCGACCTGCGTGAAGAGGTCGAAGATTTTAGCGAGCATCTCGCGTGGAATGCCCATGCCCGTGTCCCGCACGCGGATCACCGCTTCGCCGCCATCCGCCTGGATGTCGAGCGTGATCGAACCGCCGGCGGCAGTGTACTTGGCGGCATTATTGAGCAGGTTGGTCAGCACCTGCGCCAGACGCGTGCGGTCGCCATCCAGCTCCAGCCTGCGATTGGGGAGCAAGACGCGCAGCTTGTGACCATGGGCCTCGATCAGCGGCCGGCTGGTTTCGATGGCCGCCGAGACGATGTCCTGGACGGTGAGCGGTTCTCGATTGAGGCGGATCTTGCCGCGGGTGATCCTGGAGACGTCGAGCAGGTCGTCCACCAGCCGGACGAGGTGGACTACTTGCCGGTCGATGATATCGCGGGCCCAAGCGACGTCTGGCTGATCCTGGTCGCGGAGACGGAGGACGTCCACGGCGCTGCGGATGGGGGCCAGCGGATTGCGCAGCTCGTGAGCCAGCATCGACAGGAACTCATCTTTCTGGCGATCGGCGTGCTGCACCTCGGCGTGCAAGCGGGCGTTGTCGATGGCGATTCCACAGCGGGAGGCGAGGGCTTCGGCCATGGTGAGATCGGGGCCGGACCAGGCTTGATCGCCCGCCGGATCCGCCAGCACCAGCACGCCAGAGACTCGCTCGCGCCCGCGCAGGGGGAGAATCAGCGTCTGCGGCTCGCCTGGCGGCGACCGGCCCATGCTCTCATGAGGACCGGCGGAGCGGACCACCTGCTCGATCGTTTGACGCCACGACAGCGGTACGTCTTCCAGCGTCGAGCGACCCTCGATTGCCAATTCCCCGTCCTTGAGCTGCGCATCGAGCACACGACAGTTCTCGAGCTGCTCGTCCATTTGCGCCAAGAGCGCGCGGCCGGCCAGGCGCGGGACCACGACTCGCAGAATGTCCCTTGCCGTTTCCTGGGGATCGAGCGTCCGGCCGATCACCGATTTGGCATACGTCAGGAAGCTCAAGCGGCGGTTCGCTTCTTCCGCCGCCTCACGGCGGGTTCGCTCCTCGGCCAGGGCGATCCGCTCCTCCATGTGGCGGCGAACCGTTTCGGTCATGCGGAACAACTCGACAAACACCCTGACCTTGGCCCGCAAGATCTCCGGCACAACCGGAGCGAGGATGAAGTCCACCGCGCCGTGCGCGTACCCCTCTCGGGCCCGTATCTCGTCGGCAAAGGCGGTCACAAAAATGATCGGCGTGTGCGCCGAGCGCTTGCGCTTGCGAATCAGGGCGGCGGTCTCGAATCCGTCGAGCCCCGGCATGTTGACGTCGAGCAGGATGACCGCGAACTCTTGTTGCAGCACCTGCTTCAGGGCCTCTTCGCCGGAGCGAGCTGTGACGATCTCTTCCCCCAGCTCATCGAGGATCGCCCGATAGACCAGAATCTTCTCGGGCAAATCGTCAACGACCAGGATCTTGGCTTTCACCGGTTTCATGCCAGTTCACTTCGCTCCAGTCCTAGGGACGCAACCAGGCTCGCAGCACGGATAACAGTTGTTCGGTATCGACCGGCTTGGAAAGGTAGTCCCAGGCCCCGGCTGCGATGCACTTTTCCCGGTCCCCCTTCATGGCCTTCGCGGTGACCGCCACGATCGGCAGCCGCATCAACCGCGCGTCGCGGCGGATTTCGCGGATCGTCTCCATCCCGTCGAATTCGGGCATCATGATGTCCATCA
>DATKDU010000569.1:0-34766 GCA_035512595.1 Pirellulaceae bacterium | reverse complement strand
TTGCGATTTCGACCCTTTTTTTCTTTAATAAGCGGTGCTCGCTCGGCACGCTCGCCGGAACGTGAACGTATGTTCCAGTCAGCAAGCGACTTGCGCCGCCGGCAGCTTCGCCGGCCCCGTTGCGGGCGATAAGTGCCGATCAGCGCAAAATGGGCCCATGCGCCTTATCGCCCGGCGTCGCAGCCAAGCCATCGTCTACCAGATTTTCAAAGATCAACAGCGCGCAGCAGCGAGCCGCCGAAATGGCAGGCCGCCAGGTCGCCGGAAGGACGTCTGCAACTGATATGCCACAATTGTATACATCTACTGACCGCGGGCAAGCTGCGTTGGGTGATCGAGCCTGGGCTATCGGGAGTGTGCCAGGAGTGGGACACCGATTTCGCTGATGAACACGGATCGAGGACCCCGCCTCAGCGGTGGCAATTGTCCGATCTGCGCGCATCGGTTCTATCTGTGTCCAATCCGATCGAACTGAACCCTGACTACTGCTCTGCGGCAGCGGCCCGCGGCCGACGAGGATTCGCGATCCCTTTCGACAGTGCCGCCAGGGTCACCCCCGCAGCGTCATCGCGAGGCGAGGAACCGCGAACCCGGATGGGATAAAAGCGTTGCGGGGAGGCGGAGATCCTGGCACAACTCCCATGCGACGTTCGCCGGATGGACGGCATTTCCTCGCTTTTGACTGGCGGCCCGCAAATGGCACACCATACACTATCCGTCTGTGTCACGTGGCGATGACGCTGGGTTTGACTGCCAGCGGTGCCCATTTGGTGGTATCCTAGCAGTCCGACCTTCGCGGCGCAAGGTTCGCGTTGGAAACAGTGACTTCTGGTGAGGAAACTTCCGTGAGTGAACAAGACGGTTCAAAGCTTCGTGGGTGCATTGAGAGCATCAGCGGAAAGATCAAGCGATACCAGTCGCGCTCGCTGGGCGAGCAAAACACCAAAGCCTCGCTCATTGAGCCGCTACTGGAGTCCCTTGGTTGGGATGTTCGCGACCCCGATGAAGTTCATCGAGAGTTTAAGGCTGTATCCGCCGACAAGCCCGTAGACTACGCGATGCAAATGCTCAGAAAGCCTCGTTTGTTTATTGAGGCAAAGGGGTTGGGTGAGAATCTCGCTGATCGGAAGTGGATTTCGCAGATACTTAGCTACGCGACCGTCGCTGGAGTGACCTATTGCATTCTTACTGATGGGGACGAATATCGGTTCTACAATTCGAACGCACCACTGGACGCGGAAGAAAAGCTGTTCGGGCAGATCAGGTTGAGCGATGGTGTCAGCGATCGCCTCATAAAGATGCTGGACTTAATCTCCCGCAAGAGCATCGAGGCCAATCTGCTTGATCAGTTTTGGGAAGCTCACTTCGTTGATCGCCGAGTGAAGGCCACGTTGGAGACGCTTCTGACCACCGCCGATCGCCGACTCGTGCGTCTGGTTCGCCAAGCAAATGCAAGGCTCTCGCCACGCGAAATCGCCGAATCCATTCGTCGTCATAATTTTCAAATTGAATCCACACCTACGTTGCGCGCGAATGATGTAAAGCCTTCAACGCCCATTGCTGCATCGCGCACGCGTGGCAAAGGGAAGTTGAATCGAAAGGGTACGCGCACGGAATTTGGCGTCGACCTTCGTCGGTTGATTGAGGCGAAGTTGCTGGAAACGCCTCTCCGACTCTATCGTAAATACAAGGGACGCACGATTGAAGCGACTCTTCAGTCGGATGGGACCGTGGAATTCGCAGGAAAGCGATACGACAGCCCATCGAAAGCCGCGGAGCAGGCGAGACGCACCGTCACTGGACGTGACATGAACACAAATGGCTGGTCGTTTTGGCAGTATTCGGACGGGAGCGGTAAGCCACGTGAATTGCTCCACGCTCGCGAAGCCTATTTGGACAGTGAAAAGGGGACGTTCTGAGGGCCGCATGGCACGTTCCTGAACGTGTGGCGGACGTCAAGGGCCAGAGGTGTCGGTGTGGTGCGAACGACGTTGGCGTTCCCGCTGTTGACCGGAGACTACGGTAACACCGCCGAAGCGGAGCCCCGAGCTGGTTTATAAGCGAGAGAAACGGCCGATTGGCAAGGATGCCTGTCCCTCGCTGGCGCGTCGGGCTTGTGATTACGACCCCTGCGCCAGCCGCCGCGCCAGACGCCGCTCTTCGACCCACGAGTAAACGCAGGGGATGATGAAGATGGTGACGACCGACATGGCCATGCCGCCGAGGGAGGGGATGGCCATCGGCTGCATGATGTCGGAGCCGCGGCCTTCGGCCAGGACGACGGGCATCAGGCCGATGACGGTCGTAGCCGTGGTCATCAGGCTGGGGCGAATGCGCTTGCTGCCCCCTTCGACCACCAGCTCGCGAACTTCCTCGATCGACTGCGGCTGGCGCTCCGGCTGGCCGAAGAGTTGGTTCAAGTAGGTGGCGAACAAAACGCTGTCATCTTCGGCGACGCCGATCAGGGCGATGAACCCGACCGCGACCGCCACGCTCCAATTGTATCCCCACCAGGCGAGCAGCAAAAAGCCGCCGGCCGCCGAGACGATGATGTCCGCGAAGATGAACAGTGCCAGCCACCAGCGGCCAAAAGCCAGATAGAGCATGATGAACTGCAAGCCCAGGCAGAGCGGAACCAGGATCCACAGCCGCTTCATCGCCCGGACCTGGTTCTCGAACTGCCCGGCCCACTGGTAGTAATAACCGGGCGGGAATTTGAGCTCGCCGCTTTCGATCTTGGCCCGGATCAGCGCGTCGGCATCTTCCACGACGCTGACTTCGTCCCGGTCGCGGGTGTTGAGCGTGACGTATCCGACCAGTAGCGCATTTTCGCTCTTGATCTCTTGCGGGCCGACCGTGTAGCGAATATCGGCCACCTGCGCGATCGGGATGTGCGCCCCGTTGGCGGCCGGGACGAGAATGTGCTCCAGGTCCTCGAGATTGTCGCGCAGCTCGCGCGGATAGCGGACGCGGATCGGATACCGCTCGCGCCCTTCGACCGACGTCGTCAGGTTCTCCCCGCCGATCGCGACCTCGATCACGTCCTGCACGTCGCGGATGCTCACGCCGTAGCGGGCGATCTTCTCCCGATCGATGGCAAACTCGATGTAAGGTTTGCCGGTGATCCGATCGGCGACGACGTCGGTTGCGCCCGGCACGCTCCAGAGCAGCGGCTCCAATTCCAGCCCGATTCTTTCGATCTCGGCAAGGTCCGAGCCGTAGATTTTCACCCCCATCATCGCTTTGAAGCCGCTCTGAAGCATGATCAGCCGAGTCTGGATCGGCTGGAGCCACGACGGCAGCACGCCGGGAATGTCGGTTTTCTCTCGAAGGTCCTCTAAAATTTCCGCCTTCGTGATCTTCCGCGTCTCGGGCCACACGTACCGCAGCGGCGGCTTGATCCACTGCGGCCAGCCATCGTAGAACCGCTCCTGCCGCAGCGTCCGCCACTGGCTGACGGGCTTGAGCATGATGATCGTCTCCACCATGCCGATCGGGGCCGGATCGAGTGCCGTATCGGCCCGGCCGATCTTGCCGACGCACGACTCGACCTCCGGGACCGACAAAATCGCCCGGTCCTGATCCGCGATCACTTCCAGCGCGGACGAAAGTGAGCCCGCTGGCACCAGCGACGGCATGTAAAGGAGCGACCCTTCGTCCAGCGGCGGCATGAATTCCCGCCCCAGGCCGGGGAAGCGATGAGCCAGGTCGCTGTAGACCCGCACCTGGTTGGGGTTGATGTCGAAGCGGGCCAGTGCCGCTTCCACGGGGTACATCATGCGGCGGAATCCAAGCGAGGTGAGCAGCCCGATGATCACGATGGCGACGGGAATGCTGACGAACATCGCCTTGTGCGCCAGCACCCACCGGAGCGCCGGCACATACACCGCCAGGATGGCCCGCGAAACAAAATTCTCTTCCAGCGGCAGCAGCCGCTCCTGAGTCATCCGGTAAACGATCAGCGCCAGGCCAATCCCGATCGCCAGCGACATGGGAAGGTGACCGCTGACGCTCGCTTCACTCGGCAAGAACGTGCGGAACAGCCACCACGCCGCAAAGCCGCCGACAATGCCGACGGCTGCCGCCAGCGCCGCGCTGAACGGTTTGCCCCAGCGGACCGGCTTGAGCAAGTGGTAGGTCAGCACAGGGACCACGGTGATCGACAGGATTGCCGAGGCGGCAATCGCAAACGTCTTGGTGTATGCCAGGGGATGAAACAGCTTTCCTTCCTGGTCGGTCAGGGCGAAGACGGGAATGAACGAAATGATCGTGTTGGAGACGGCGGTCAGGATCGCCCCGCCCACTTCGTGCGCCCCTTCTTCGACGCACTGGTAATAGGTCTTGCTGCCGTCGTTCTTGGCGATGTGACGGTAGATGTTCTCCGTCATGATCACCCCCATGTCGGCCACGTCGCCGATGGCGATGGCCAGTCCGGCCAGCGACATGATGTTGGAGTCGATCCCCAGCAGGTACATGGCGAGGAACGACATGGCGACCGATAGCGGCAGCGTGGTCACAATCGCCAGCGAGCTGCGGAAGTGGAGCAGGAAGACGAACACGACAATGGCCGCGGCAATCGCCTCCTCGGTGAGCGCCTTGCGGAGCGTTTCAATCGTTTCGTAGATGATGCCGGTGCGGTCGTAGAACGGGACGATGCGGATTTTGGAGATGCGGCCGTCCGCCAGTGTTTTTTCCGGCAGGCCGGGCTCGATTTCGCGAATCTTGTCCTTGACGCGGCGGATGACGGTGAGCGGGTTTTCGCCGTACCGCATGGTGACGACGCCGCCGACGGCTTCGACCCCTCCCTTGTCGAGCGCCCCGCGACGGAACTCCGGCCCGAGCTTCACGGTGGCGACGTTTTTGATGTACAGCGGCGTGCCGCCGCTGGCGCGGAGGACGACGTTTTCCAGGTCCGTCGTGCTCTTGATGAAGCCAATGCCGCGGATGAAGAACTCGACCTGGTTGATCTCGATGACCTTAGCGCCGACGTCGATGTTGGAGCGGCGGACGGCCTCGGTGACTTCGGGGAGGGAGACGCCGTGGGCTCGCAGCTTGACCGGATCGACGTCGATCTGGTACTGCTTGACGTAGCCGCCGGCGGAGGCGACTTCCGAGACCCCTTCGACCGCGTTGAGCTGGTAGCGGATGTACCAATCCTGCACGGTGCGCAATTCGGCCAGATCGAACCCTTCCCCTTCGACCGTGTACCAGTAGACCTGGCCCAGCGCGGTGGCGTCGGGACCGAGAACCGGCTCGACCCCGGCGGGGAGGCGGCCGCGGGCGATGTTCATCCGCTCCAGCACGCGGCTGCGGGCCCAGTAGTAATCGATGCTGTCGTCGAAGACGACAAACACCATCGAGAAGCCGAAGCCGGAGGCCGAGCGGATGACCTTCACGCCGGGCGTCCCCGACATGGCGATCGTCAGCGGGTAGGTGACCTGGTCATCGACGTCCTGAGGGCTGCGGCCGGGCCAGTCGGCAAAGACGATGACCTGCTTCTCGCCGATATCGGGAATGGCATCGATCGGGATGTGCTGAAGGGCGTACCAGCCGGCGCCCAGGGTGGCAACGACGGCAATCAGCACCAGGAAGGTGTTTTTCAGGCACCAGGAGATGAGCCAGTTGACCATGGGGCGGAGGTCGGAGGTGGCTTGAGAGCTTACGTTGCTCGGTACTTGGTACTTCAGTACACCGTTGTCCGTTGGCTTGCTGTTATTTGGCGCGGAAATCTAGGCGGCGATGGTGTTGAGCTTGGGGATGCAAGGGGGAACAGCAGAACAATGGGGGCAGAATAATGCAGACCCGGGGGGGAGGAAAGAGTCAAGGAGCAGACAACTTTTGCGCCGCTCCCCGAATCCTCCTATTCTGTTCCCCATTATTCTGCCCCCATTATTCTGCTAATGCCGCCGCCAGTTTTCACCCACTTCGCGGCGGCCCCGCCGCGCTAGCAAGTACTCAGTTCCAGGTAATGATTCTTGCTACGCCACGGGGTTAATCTGTCGGCTCCGATTTCTGACCGCCGACCTCTGACTTCCGACCTTTGATTTTCGCCAGGGCCTTCTCCGGCTCCTTCCGCACCTCCGGCGTGCAGCCGGCACAGCAGACGAAAACCCTCTGGCCGTTGACGTCGAGCTTCGGCGGCACTCCCATCGACCCCAGCGGCTCGCCGGTGATGGGGCAGTCTTTTTGGGCCAGCACGAGCTTGCGATCGGCGGCACTCAGCTTCGCCAGATTGGCGGAAATCGTTTCGGCCCGCTTGGGATCTTGTGCGGCCGGCGCACCTGGGGACGCCGCGCCATGCGCGTGTCCGCCGCCGCCGGTCATTCCTTCGGGATAGAACAAGCTCGGCTTGCCGCTGATCTGGAACTGCGAATCGAGCAGGAAATTGCCGCGGGAAACGACGCGGTCCCCTTCCTTGAGTCCGCCGAGGACGGGAAAGAAATCGCCGGCTCGCGAACCGAGCTGCGGCTCGACAAGCTGGTACACTCCGCTCTCGCGCGCCACGTAAACCAGCCGCCGCCGGCCGGTCGTGAGCACGGCTTCGGCTGGAATTGACAAGACTTGCGGCGGCTCTCCAGAAGGCATCGGCGTTCCGGGAATCTGCTCCAGCGCCATCAAGCAGACGCGGCATTCCCCTTCATGGTCCTGCACGACATAGGGGTGCATCGGGCAGGCGAATTTTCCTTCCAGCCCGGTGGGCCCGGGAGATCCATCGGGCATCACGGCGACTTGAATCAGCGCCAGGGCGAACATGCCGGGCTTCAGCTTCCCTTCGTCGTTCTTGAGGATCACCCGCACGCGCACGGTTCGCGTCTGCTCGTTGAGCACCGGCTCGATGAACCCGACCTGCCCGGTGAACGATGCCGACGGATCGGCTTCGAGCGTCACCTGTACGGTCTGGCCAAAGCGGACCCAGGCGAGATCGGTCTCGTAGACCTCCACGATCAGCCAGACATGCCCCAGGTCGGCAATCGTGTAGAGGGTGTCCCCTTCCTTGACGTACTGCCCAGCACGAACCATCTTCTCGACGATCGTGCCGCCGATGGGGGCGTAGATGACCAGGTGCGTTTCTGCGCGGCCGGAGGCCAGGATGTCATCGAGCTGCTGGTCGGTCAGCCCCCACAGTTTCAGCCGCCGCCGCGCGCTGGCCGCCAGGTCAGGAGCATTGGGCAAGATGGCTCGCTGCTCCTGCTGCCGCCGCGAAGCGAGCAGGAATTCCTCCTGCGTGGAGACGAGATTGGGGCTGTAGATGCTGACGAGGTGATCTGCTTCCTTGACCTTCGTGCCGGGGAAGTCGGCAAAGACCTGATCGACGCGGCCATCGACCCGGCTGGCGATCTGCTTCATGCGGGTCTCGTCGAAATCGATCCGGCCGACGGTGCGAATCTCATGGAGCAGGAGCCGCCGGGCGACCGCAGTCGTAGCGACGCGGGCCATCTGCTGGGCGTGCTCACTAAGCTTGAGTTGATCGGGGGGAAGCTGCTGCTCGCCGTCGCCGTTGGCAACGGGGACCAGGTCCATGCCGCAGATCGGGCAGCGGTCGAAGTGATCCATGCGGATCTGCGGGTGCATCGAGCAGGTCCAGATGCCGCCCCCTTTGCCCGCTTCCCGCTGCGAGCGGGGCCAGAAGACGACGACGGCAATCAGCACCGCGGCGATAGCCAGCGGAATGCCCCAGCGGCGAGCAGAGTCGAAAGCAATTCGCATGAGCAAACCTCTGCCGCATTCTACCACTCACCACGCACCACTCACCACTCACCTACCACCAACCGCCCGCTCCAGCTCCGCCCGCCGCAGATGCCAGGCGATGACCGCTTCCTGCTCCTTCTCGCGGAGTGCGATGAGCTGCCGCTGGGCTGTCGCCAGGTCCAAAAACGTCGCGTTGGCGTTTTCGTAGTTGGCCTGCGTCGCCTCGGCATTGAGCTGTGCCGTCGGGATCAGCTTCTGGCGATACAGTTCCATGGCCTGCCGGCTTTCGTCCAGCCGCTCGAAGGCCGATTGCACGTCGTACTGGATATCGAGCTGCTTCTGCTCGTATTCGGCGACCCGCTGGCTGATCTTCTGCTCCGCCTCCGCGACTGCCGCGTGCCGCTTCTGGCGATAGAGCGGAATATTCATTCCCACGCCGACCTGCCCCCACATTTCCTTCTCCGGCATCATGGCGTTGTAAGCGCCGATCACGTCCACGTCCGGAAGATAGTTTTTGTGGGCCAGCGTCAGGGCGGCCTGCTCCGCCTCGATCCGATGGGCTAGTGCCGCCAAGTCGGGCCGCTGCGCCAGGGCCTGGGCGATCAAGAGCGAAGGCTCTTCCGGGGGGTCTGCGGCCGGCAGCGCCTCCGGCTCTGGCAGCGGGGCATCGGGCGGACGGCGAAGCAGCGTATTGATTCTAGCCGCGGCGACGCGCTGCATGCGGGTCAGCTCAAGCTGCCGCCGCGCCAGCTCGTGCAGCTCCACGTCGGCCTGCAAGACATCCTGCTGCGTGACCAGATTGTTTTGAAACCGAATCTCGGCGACGTCGCGAAACCGCTGCAAGATGGCCGTGTTCTCGCGATTGAGCCGCAAGTACTCGCGCGTCAGATAGTATTCGTAGTACGCGGCCTGCGTCATCAAACGCAGCTCGAGGCGGGCCTCTTCCAGCTCGTGATACGCGGCATCGGCTTCGCTTTGGGCCGCATCGCCGCGAGCACGGCGCTTGCCCGGCCAGGGAACCCGCTGCGTCACCTGGAGCTGCTGACCGCCGTGGACATCCCGGTCGCCAAGCGCCCCGGGGGCCAGCATGGCCATGAACATCGGGTCATCGAGGGCCACGGCTTGCGGATAGCGTTCCGCAGCGGCTTGCCAGGCGGCGGTCATTGCCTGGAGCGACGGATTCCGCTCCTCGACCTCGGCAATGAGTTGCGCCAGCGACAGCGAGCCTTCACCTTCGTTCGCGCGCTCGTCATCGGTTGTCGCCGGCGGTTGCGGCGGCGGTTCCGCGCGGTCGGACGGCGACGGCAATGGCTCCGGCTGCTGATGGGCCGCCGGTACGACAACTGCCGGCGTCAGCGGCCGCTGGACATCGCGCCGCGGCGGCGATGTCTCAGGCAACGGCGACGACGGCGCCGGCTCATACCGCCCCAGCGGCGGCGGAGGCGCCCCCGCAATGACCCCCGGACCCGGATCGCCCGTCCGACAGCCGGCGATGACCATCGCCAGGACGGCGGCAAGTCGGAGGTATCGGCAGTTCTCGTTCACTCGATCCGTCCCTGCCAGTGTCATTGCGGAGATCGTTTGGCGGGGCGGAAAGCCATTCAGCTAGCATTCTGCTGTGCCGCAAACTCGCGCCCCACCCTCTTATCGTCGCGTTACCACTGTCAAAAGCGGCTCGATTGCCAGAACCCACATTGCTTGCGCAGATTACCGGCGCCGTTACGCTTTGGCGTCCGCGGCAGAAGCGGGTGCATGCATTCTCCGGCGCGGGCGGCGGGTCGCTTTGGCCGTCGTCCATTCTTTGGTCATCGATTCGAAGACGTCGGGAGATTCGTAGCGGACGATCGTCTTCCCTTCCGGCATGGGGCCGATCAGGCCGCGAAAGACCGGCAGGCCGCGGAGCGACAGGTCGGTGCTACAGTCGTCGATGCCGATCTGCGTGTGCGTGTGCAGGAGCGGATCGGTGGACGGATAGTCCTTGATGCGCAAGGTTCCGTCGCCGGCGCGCGTCACGACGCGCACCACGTGCTTGTGAGCCATCGTCTTTCCCCGTGTGGAGTGTGGAAGCCTGAAACTGGCTGGCACACTCTCCGTCCTGGAGAAAGCCGCGTCATCCCTGGGCGCAGGAAAGGGTTCAGGGTTCAGGGTTCAGGGTTCAGGGTTCAGGGTTCAGGGTTCAGGGTTCAGGGTTCAGGGTTCAGGGTTCAGATAGCAGAGGTCAGAAGGCGAATGCCTCCTGTCCCCTGACTCCTGTCTCCTGACTCCTGACTCCTGACTCCTGACTCCTGACTCCTGACTCCTGACTCCTGACTCCTGACTCCTGACTCCTGCTCGCGCCGGGCGGCTGCACGTCCATGTTGCTGGCAGTTGCTTGAACGAGGGACTTATCGGCCGCTAGCAGTCCGCCGGGCAGAATCTCTTTCGCCCGCGGAAGAATCGGCAAAGGCGGTGCAACCGGACATTGTGGCACCCTCTCAATGCTGGCATTGGCACGTTACGTGCTGCGCCCCTAGCGGCCGCCACGCAGAGGACCTCGCCAGCAAGACCCGCTCAACCAAACCATTGGCCAATAGCCATCCTCCTGCCCGCAAAAAGGAGGGGCAACTGATAGGCGAAGCTCATCGGCGGTTTCGGGCGCTGTTCGGCGAGTTGCTGGAACAGCGAGCGATGCTGACAGCCTGGTGGCAGAATGCCGCGAACCAGTACGACATTGACGCCAATGGTGTCGCGGACGGGGCGGACGCCTATTTCCTCGATCAGGAGCTTCGCGCTCATGGAGAGCGAGTGCTGACCGCCCCCAACGGCCCGGTACAACACTACTGGGACGTAGACGGCGACAACCAGATTCGCTGGATCGACCAGGTGATTCTGCTCCACTACCTGACTGGAACTCTTGAGCAACATGAAACCAACCAGGCGGCCAAAGACGCCGAACTGACCGAAAGCGGCGGCGGCATCAGCAGCATGTCGGGGTACGAGGTCAGCCTGAACCCGGTTGGCAACGTCGCGGAAGGGACGGCCTTTGATCTCACCGGCAGCGTGTCACCCCCCGGGAGCTACCTCATTGAGGCCACGATCAACTGGGGGCTGTCGCCGGGCAACGGCAGCCAGGGCTCCATCGGCACCGCGCCGGACGGCAGCTTTACCGTCCCACATATCTATTTCGACGACGGACCAGCCCCCGGCAACGGCACCCCATCGGACGGGGAGACGATCACCCTGAGCGGCACGATCCTGGATTCGGCCGTCTATGCCGAAACCAATGCCACGGTCCACAATGTCATCCCGGCGCCGGAGCTCGTGCTGACGAACGACAATTCGCCGGTAGGCGGCCCGCGGTGGGAGGTCAGCGGCTCGATCCCAGGGCCAGCCGGCATGACCGACCTGCACACGGTCACGATCCATTGGGGGGACGGCTCGCCGCCGACCGTGCTCAATAGCGTGCCGACCAACCAGACCTTCAATACCGAGCCGCCGCACCGGTATTTGCCGCGGCAGATCCACGAGGGGCCGATACCGTATCTGATGACCGTGACCGTCGTCGATGACGATACGGGTGCCGCTCCCCCGTGGCAGCCGCAGGTGCCGCAGTACGTGCTCGATCTTGACAATGATGCGAACAACAACGACTTGATTGAGCCCGCCGACGATCCGATCGAGCATTATGCGCCTGGCCGCTACCTCACGGTCAATATGGATGATGACAACGCCAACGGCATCGTCGACCACAAAGAGGTGATCGGCCCGTTTCCGGAGGAGGACGATCTGGAGCCCCTGCACATCGGCTGGGCGCCGCGGCCGGGCTTCAACTATACGGACTGGCGCCTGGTGTTGACGATGGACCCGGCCCCGTACCTCGACCAGTACGGGCAGTACGTATCCGATGTCGCCCGGTTCTACACGTCCCCCGACAAGGCAGTGCTGGTCCCCTTTGAGCCGACCGCAGAGGGGCCGGGCTTTGACTGGGTGATCGGCAGCGAGCCGATCCCTCCCGTGCTCTACATTGAGTCCCTCTCCCCGGCGAGGATCAGCCTCCAACTTAGCCTGCGAACGCCCCAGTCGTCGATGCACGTAGACGAGGACCTGGTCGTTTTCCTGGCCCCCCTGGCCGATCTGGACACCGATTCCGACAACAACCATGTCCTCGAGGAATCGGACCTGGAGGACCTGGATGAAGCCGATGGGCCGCCGCCCCTCGCCCCGGTTCCTGGCAAGATCATCCGCAAGAATACGGACGACGACAACGAGAACGGCGTGCAGGACCGGTTAGATCCTGGGCCGTTTGAAGATGCGATGGGCAATCCGGTCAACGACGATGATCTAAAGCCGATCAAGCTAAAGGTGGGACCGGGTCTCCCAGACTTGGCGGGCTATACGGTGACACTCGTGCCAAGCGGCGAGGAAATTAAAATCTGGAAGACGCATGATAAGCAACCAACATTGCTAGCCTGGGCGGTGGCCGAGATGCCGGCCGTTTTGTACGTGGAAGGCATTGAGTTCGGGCAACCGACGCTGGAAATACAGCTCAAGAACCCCGCTGGCGCGGTCGTCGCCAAGGACATTGTGAAGTTTACGGTCATTACCGTCGACGCCATTGCGTACCGGCCATTTAGTTTCTTCAGCCCGCTTACGACGGGATTCATTCCTGTGCCGGTTCCGTTTGCCGAGGAAGCAACGGGCGTCGGGATTCGCCGCAACGGCGACGGCGACGTGGATCCAAAAGATGAGAACGGCAATCCAATCGGCGAAGATGACTTAATTCGGGTGGACCTCGACGTCGGCAACGGCCCTGCGCCCTGGCCGCCGCCAGGCGTTGGCCGAAAGGTAGGCCGCAGCAGCGCACTGATCGACGTCTGGGTCAATGACAACAGAACGGGCGCGATCCTGACTGGCGCCATCGGAGACCTGGCGGATGTGCCCGCTGGATCACAGACCGTTTACGTGGATTGGCCGTCCAGCGTCGACGGAGCACCGACGTTTGAGTTTTCGGTGTGGGATACGTTACACAACAACAAAGCCCTTTGGGACGAAGTCGTTTTCAAGCCGTTCAAGAGCATTGTGATCATATTTGTCGGGGAACTTGAGGACCCGACTGATCCTCCGCAGAACGGCACGTCCACCTTTGCCGTAGAGGAATACCAAAAGAGCGGGCTCGACGTTCACTTGTTCGATGAGAACGACGTCGCGGAAAACGGCTCCGGCCCTCCGTACAACGAGATTGTAACGGCGATTAAGGATCGGGGCGTGAAGAACGTGGCCATCATGGGATACAGCCACGGCGGCGGATCGACCTATCATCTTGCGACGCGATTGGAAAAAGACAGGCCCGGTCTGGTCATGATGGGACATTCGTTTGACATTGGCTTCACGAGCTACATTGACGCCATCGTGAATGACGACGAGACGCCTACCGCGTCAGAGATTCGCCGCCCGTGCACTCCGGCGGTGTGCAAGTTCCACCTCAATCAATATCAAAGGAACTTACCACCCGTCGGTCTTCGCGGCGATCGGACGACCTTAAACGGCGGTGCTGACGAGGAAGAAGACCGCACCACTACCACGAACCATCTGACAATCGACGATAATGGGGCCGTTCATGATGAGTTGAGAGAATGGCTAAGAGAAAAGGTGAAACCGTTCTTGCCGTGATCGACATGTGCATCCTTTCGAGAACCAGTGTTTTTGGCCCCATGGTGACGGACCGGTCCAAACGGAAAGGGAGAATCGAGATGCAAGCCGACCTTGCTCGTCCCGTTGTTCTGTTCTTGTTCGCCTTTGGCATGACCGCCCGAGGCCAGGATGCAGATTATCCGATCATACCACACCCGGAAACGCAGGAGCTGATTGCGAAATGGGCCACCCCGTTCGCCAACGACGCGCAGCTCGATGAGCACTATGCTCTCTTGGGACGACTGATGCGCGCTGCTGACGATTCTCAGCGGTTTGTCCAGCAGGTGGTGTACTTCGTTCATCACCAGGAGAAGAGCAAGGACGGGGGGCTGCGAGGCATGATGGCCATGACTCTGCTCGACCACTGTGACGTGTCGGTCGGTCATGTGGCGATCGCGTTGGTCCCCTATCTCTACGGCGAGCACGCGGCGCTCCGGAAGAGCGCCTGGGGCCTGTTCCTGTATGGCCAGCGAGGAAACTACCCGCCAGGGTACACCGATCTCTCTTACGTTGCCGACGCCGCCCGAAGCGACAAAGAGGAAATCGCCACGCCCGTCAGGCGGGCGATCTTCGAGGTGGCCCCCAATGCGGCATTTCACCTTTTCTGGGTCGAGGCGGACGCTGGGGAGTTTGCTAAGCTTCTGCGCGCCCAGCGGACGCTCGAAAACGCTTTGTTTGAACAGAAGGTCAGAACAGAGCTTGAGCCCGCGCAACCGCCTTGGAAACTCGACGAAAACACGATTGAGGCACTACGAGTACTGTCCGCCAGCAAGTACTGGTGGGCGCGGATGTTCGCGTCGGAATTCATGTTCCGCCACGAGGATTTCCGCATTCCGGAGTTGATCGAGAAGCTGGAGCAGGATGAAGACGATTTAGTGCGAAACAGCGCTGTTTCGATCACGACCCCCGATCCGCTGCGATCCTCGAAAGTGCTCTTGATGCCGTTAAAGTACTGAAGGAAGGGACGCCGAAATGCGTGTCAATGTCGTGTTTTCTATGGCGATCTGGTTCTGCACGTTGGCCGCGACTGCGTGCAGTCAGGACACTGACTATCCCATCCAGCCGCATCCTGAGACACAGGAGTTGATCGAGAATCGAGAAGTGGGCCACGCTCACGGTCCAGCCGGACGAGCATTTCGCACTCTTGGCGCGGCTAGTTCCTCTGGCCAGCGACGATTACCGGCGATTTGTTCAGCAGGTGGCGTACTTTATGCACCACCAGCAGAAAAATGATGAGGGCGGCCTGCGGGGCATGGCGGCTGGAACGCTCCTCGAATTCTGTCGGATTCCGAGAGGTAAAGTCGTCATTGCTTTGGCTCCCTATCTCTATGGCAACCACGCCGAACTGCGTAAGCTCGCCTGGCAACTCTTCATGCGTTCCTTGGGCGAAGCTCCCGAGTACGGATATGGCGACCTCTCGCACATCGTCCTTGCCGTGAAAAGCAACGACGCGGAAATCGCGCCGCCCCTTAAGCGCGCCGTCTGCGAGGTCGCACCAAATGCGGCATTTCGGCTTTTCTTGAGACAGGGCGCAGGAAGGGAGGCGTCCGACCTACTGCGCGCTGAGCACACGCTCGATATCGCTTTGTTTGAGCTCAATATGAACAAGGGCCGACGTATTCGATCAGCCCAAAAGAGCGCTCCTCCAGAAAAGGATCCGCCGCCATGGAAGCTCGACGACAAGTCGATTGCCGCTCTCCACGAACTGGCCACCAGCGAGCACTGGTGGGCGCGGATGTTCGCCTCCGAATTCATGTACCACAACAAGGATTTCCGCATTCCGGAGTTGATCGAGAAGCTGGAGCAAGACGAGAACGATCTGGTGCGCCAGAGTGCCGCCTCCATTAAGACTCCCGATCCACTTCGCGCCCCAGTCGGACCGCTGCGCCCGTAAGCCACTGCGAAGGCTACGTAGAATTACGTGTCTCGCGAAGCAGGAGAATCTTCATGCGGACAAAAGTGGAATGTACTTTGGGTCTGTTGGCCTCAGCCATGTCAGTCGCCGCATTCGGCCAGGAGGATGAATATCCCATCAAGCCACATCCTGAGTCGCAGCGGCTTCTCGAACTGTGGGCCGAACCGACGGATATCAAGGAGCATTACGCGCTGTTGGCGCAGATTGTCCCGCTGGCCAGCGACGACTATCGCCGTTTTGTTCAACAGGTTTACTACTTTGTCCATCATCTGGAAAAGGATGACGCGGGCGAGAAAGGCATGGTTGCCGGCAGCCTGTTCCGAATCTGCGCAATACCGGAATCCGCTGTGGCGACCGCTCTCGTCCCCTATCTCTACGGCCAGCACGCGGCGCTGCGGAAGGCTGCCTGGCAACTCTTCAGGTACACCTTAGGGCAAGACTCCGAGTCTGGATGCTGCGACCTCACGCACATTATCAGCGCTATCCGAAATGAAGGCCCGGAAATTGCCGACCCTTTGAAGCGCGCCATTTTCGAGGTCGCGCCACATTCCGCGTTTCGTGTGTACTTAAACTCGATGCAAGAGATGGAGGGGCTCGATCTGCTTCGCGCCCATCAGACTCTGGAGAGTGCTTTATTTGCGCTACGTGTGAACAAGACGCTTGCCCTCAAGGCCGGGGAAAGGAGCGTAGACAAGAATGGAGCATCCTCGCCGAAGCACTGGACGGCTGATATCCGCTCGATTGGGGCCTTGCGCGAACTGGCCACCAGCAAGCACTGGTGGGCGCGAATGTTCGCCTCGGAGTTCATGGTCCACAACAAGGAGTTTCGGGTTGATGAGCTGATCGACAAACTAGCCCAGGACGAAAACGATCTGGTGCGCCAAAGTGCCGCTTCGATCAAGACCCCCGATCCGCTCCGCGCCCCAGTCGGGCCGCTGCGCCCTTGAGCCATTGAAAATCGGGCCGCTCCAGTCTCACACCCCGGCCACGGCCCCTTCCCGCGCCACCGCTCTCAGCACCTGCTCCAGCGAGAGAAACAGGTCGGTGCTGGTGAGAATGCCGATGGCCTGGCCGTCGGCGACAACCGGGAGGCAGTTGATGCCGTGCTCGATGATCTGCGTGGTCGCGTCCGCGAGGGTGGCGTCGGCGGAGATCGTGATCACGTCGGTGCTCATCAGGTCGGCCGCCGTCACGCGCTCCAGATAGGCCGGCTCCAGCGTATCGCTCGCGCCGAACAAGGGGATCACGTCCCGGTCGCTGATCACGCCGATCAGCCGCCCCGCATCGGCCACCAGGAAATGCCGAAAGCCGTGGGAGTGGAACAATTCCACCAGCTTGGCGGCCGTATGCTGCGGCGTAACGCAAAACGGCTGCGGCGTCATGACCGTCCGGACGGAGATCCCCTCGGACCAATGCTTGCCGGCGGCCTCTTGAAAGGCCTGCCGGAGAATCTCGCGTTTGCGATCGGAACGATTCATGTGCCCGCCGCCTCGGCTGGAAGGAATTTTGCTCGGGGACTACGACCCGTGTGCAAAGGTACGACACCACAGTGCCAAGGCAAATCGAGCGGCAGTGCAATCGTCAGAATTCGCAGTAGCGGCCTGGCTCCGCTTGACCAGCCCGTCGTTGCCGATAGAGTAGGTTTGTCCCTTTCCCACTCAGAAATAGAGGTCGAGCGATGGCACAGAGGCGGTTCATCATGAACGCCGGGCGGACCACCAAGCAGGGTCAGCAGATCAACATCGGCAAGGATCATGACGATTATAGGGCCATGGTGACGACGATCACGATGCACCCAGACGACATGCAGGCGGTCGGGGTCACGTCGGGGAGCGTCGTCCTCGTGCGGTCCGATACCGGCACGGCCGCCTTCCTCTGCAAAGAGGGGAAAGTGCCGCAGGGCATGATCTTCGTTCCCTACGGCCCGCCCACCTGCCGGATCATGGGGCAAGCGACCGACGGGACGGGAATGCCGACGTCGAAGGGGTGGGAGGTCGATGTCGAGCCGCTGCCGGAGGGATCGCAGGTGTCCCCCGCCTGATGCCGTCCGCGTAAGCTGGATATAATGGGCGGGCCGAGGAGTTAGCCAATGCGAAATACCGAGCGACAAGCCGAGGAAGTGCTGCACGCGGCTCATTTCGATCCGTCGGAAGCGTCCTTGCCGGAAGATGCGCACGGGCCGGCCTGGGAGGAGGTCGCCGCGGGCCGCTACCAGCCGCGGCGCATCCGCGGCAGTTATCTGGGCCGTGCGCTGGGGTGAACGTTCACCATGCCGCCCGGTTCGGGCGACACCGCAAAGTAGAACGAACAGAACATCCGCCGGTCCAAATCCGAAGCACGAAAACCGAAATTCGAAACAAGCACGACGGACCAAAATCGCCAAATCTCGAAACGATTGCGAAGGTCCGTTTAAAACATTTGGTTTTTGGATTTGGGATTTGCTTCGGATTTCGTGCTTCGGATTTCGGATTTTGACCACCGCTTAACTCTTAGCACGAACGAGTCCCTGATGGAACTGACGATCGTCAAAAATGCCACCTGCACCTTCTGCGGCTGCGTGTGCGACGACATTGAGCTGCACGCGGACGGGGACAAGATCGTCAAGACCAAGAGCGCGTGCAGCCTGGGCGAATCGTGGTTCAAGAATCACACGGCCGAGCGGCTCTATCCCGACGCGCTGATCGACGGCCAGCCAGCCACGGTCGATGAAGCGGTCGAAGTCGCCGCCGACTACCTGCACCAGGCCAACATGCCGCTGATCTACGGCCTGAGCAACATCACCTGCGAAGCCCAGCGCGAGGCCGTGTCGCTGGCGGAGATTGCCGCGGGCGTCATCGACAGCCACACGTCGTTGTGACACGGGCCCACGGAAATCGCCGCCCAGTTGGTCGGCAAGGTCTCGTGTACGCTCGGTGAAATCAAGAATCGGGCCGACTTCATCGTCTACTGGGGTGGCAACCCCGCCGAGTGCCACCCGCGGCATTTCACCAAGTACACGATCATGCAGAAGGGGAAGTTCGTCCCCGGCCGCAAGTCGCGGACGATGGTGCTCGTCGATATTCGCGAGACTCCCAGTGCGCGGGCCGCGGATATCTTCCTGCAAATCCGGCCGGGGAAGGATTTCGAGATCCTCACGGCGCTGCGGGCGATTATCAAGGATCAGCCGGTCACGGAAGCGGCAGTCGCCGATACCGGCCTAACCCTCGATCAGCTCAAGGACTTCGCCCATCAGATGAAGAGCGCCAAGTTCGGCGTCATCTTCTTCGGCATGGGGCTGTCCATGACCCGCGGCAAGCACATGAATTCGGCCGCCGTGCTGACGCTGGTTGCCGAGCTGAACGCGTTTACCAAGTTCGTGGCGATGCCGATGCGCGGCCACGGCAACGTGGCGGGCTCGGATATGGTGATGCGGTGGACCACCGGCTATCCGTTCGGCGTCAACCTCTGCCGCGGCTATCCGCGGTTCAATCCGGGGGAGTTTTCGACGGTGGATTTGCTGATCCGCGGCGACATCGACGCGGCACTGATTGCCGGCGCTGATCCGGGCGCGACAATGCCCCAGCCGGGGATCGACCACCTGGCACGGATACCGACGATCGTCCTCGACCCCAAGGTGACGCACACCAGCAAGATCGCCCGCGTGCATATCACCACGGCCGTCACCGGCATCAGTGCGGCCGGAACCGCCTACCGCATGGACGAAGTGCCGCTCCCCTTGCGGCCGATTCTCAACAGCCCCTATCCGACGGACGAAGACGTGCTGCGGCGGATTCGGCTGGCGCTCGCCGCGCGACCTTCTTCGTATCACACTTCGGACGCTATACTGGCGTCGGCATAGTAGGACCCATCTGCCCGATGGGACCTCGTTAGCGAGCCAATCTTGGCGTCGGCCAAGATCCCGCCCGGCAGGCAGTAGCTTAGTAGGTCCCATCTGCCGGATGGGACCTGAATTGCGTTGTCCTCGGCCCAGCCAAGGTCTCGCCCGGCAGGCGGGACCTACCAGGAAAAAATCGTCTGCCCATGCTGCGTATCAAGGGAGGAAAAGTTTACGACCCGGCTAGCGGCATCAACGGTGTCGTCAAGGATATCTGCATCGATGACGGCCGGATCGTGGCCGACGTTCCAGCGGGAAGCAAAGAGCTTGACGCCCGCGGCATGATCGTCTTTCCCGGCGGCGTCGATATTCACACGCACGTCGCCGGCGCGGCACTCAACTTCGCCCGGGCGATGACGCCGGAGAACCAGCGGCACGCCGTCCCCTTCCAGCGGTCGCTGCTCCAGCGGTCCGGAATCGGCGGACCCACGCCGACGACGTTTGCCACCGGTTACCTGTATGCGGGCATGGGCTACACGACGGTGATCGAGGCGGCCGTGCCCGTATTGTCCGCCAAGCACACGCACGAGGAATTGCGCGACACGCCGATCGTGGACAAGGGTTGTTGCCTCTTGATGGCCAACAACGAGATCGTTCTTGACCTGCTCGAGCAGGGGGACGAGGAGCGGGCGAAGGATGTCGTGGCGTGGCTGATCGGCGCGGCCAAGACGTACGGCGTGAAGGCGGTCAATCCGGGGGGCGTCACCGCCTGGAAATATGGCAAGAACGCCAGCGTGATGAGCGAGGTGGTGCCTGGGTACAGCACGCTCACGCCGGCGCAGATCGTCACGGGCCTGTCGCGAATCGTCGATCAGCTCGGTTTGCCGCACCCGCTGCACTTGCACTGTAACAACCTGGGCGCTCCCGGCAATATCACGACGACGCTCGAATCCATGAAGGCCCTGGAAGGAAACCGGGCGCACATGGCCCATCTTCAATTCCATGCCTACGGCGGCGACGATTGGCACACGATGCGCTCGGCATCGACAGAAATCGCTGAGTACTTCAACGCCCACAAGAACCTCACTTGCGATGCCGGCGCGGTGCTCTTCGGCAACTCGGTGACGATCACTGCCGACGGCCCCTGGCAGCATTTGCTCTATCAGCTCACCGGCCGCAAGTGGGGCAACCTCGACGTCGAGAATGAGACCGGCTGCGGCATCGTGCCCTATTCGTACAAGGGGAGCAACCTGGTCAATGCCGTCCAGTGGGCGGTCGGTCTGGAGCTCTTGCTGCTGATCGACGACCCGTGGCGAATCTTCCTGACGACCGATCATCCCAACGGCGCATGCTTCTGGCGGTATCCGGAGATTATCCAGCTTCTGATGAATGCCGACTTCCGCCAGGAGCGGGTCCAGAAGCTGCCGCCGAAGGCTTTGGAGCGGATCGTGCTCGCGGACCTCGACCGCGAGTACTCGCTGAGCGAAATCGCGATCATCACGTCGGCGGGACCGGCGCGGGCGCTGGGCCTTTTGCAAAAGGGACATCTGGGCGTCGGGGCCGATGCCGACATAGCCATTTACAATCAGAAACCGGACGGGGCGTGGCAGTTCGGCTATCCGCGGTACGTGCTCAAGGCGGGAGAAGTGGTCGTCGAGGAGGGGCATATCCGGCTGGAAACACACGGCCGGGAGTTCATCGTCCAGCCGGCTTTCGACCCGACGATCGAACAGTTCCTGAAGCCATTGTTTCAGCAGACCTACACCATGTCGTTTGAGAATTATCCGGTCGAGATGGAACGCCTGGAGAGGGCCGAGGTCCAATCTTGCCAGGCGGTCGGCGGCGCATGATCACCCTCACCTTGAAGCAGCAGCCGACCGTTCCGCTGGAGGCCGAGTCGCTTTCGCCCAACGTGCTTGTGGCACTCGACCACGCGGCAATCCGCGCGCTGCCGGTCTATCTGGGCAAGCGGTCGTGCCGGCTCGACGAGTTCTTCGACGTCGATGGGGCGGCCAGCGACCAGATTGAAATTCGCGGCGATGCCTCACGGGTCAAATGGATCGGCCACGGCATGACCCGCGGCCGCGTCAAGGTCGTCGGCAATGCGGGGATGCACCTGGGCTCGCACATGAAGGGGGGCCAGATCGAAGTCAGCGGCAATGCGTCCGACTGGGTCGGCGCGGAGATGACAAAGGGGACGATCAAGATCGCGGGCAATGCCGGCGGGCAGATCGGCGCGGCCTATCGCGGCAGCATGCAGGGGATGCGCGGCGGGACGATCCTCATCGGCGGCAGTGCGGGCCTGGAAGTCGGCATGCGGATGCGCCGCGGCGTGATCGTCGTCGGCGGACCGGTGCGCGACTTTTGCGGACTGCAAATGAAGGGGGGCACGATCTTCCTCCTGGGCGGCGCCGAAATCCGCACGGGCGCCTGGATGTTCCGCGGCACGATCGTCTCCATGAAACCGCTGCCGCTCATGCCGACGTTTTCGTATGCCTGCCAGACCGTCCCCGATTTCATGCGGCTCTTCGCCCGCCGGTTTCAAGAATGGGGACTGACTTCGCTGCCTCACGATCCGGCACAAGGCTCCTATCGCATGTACAGCGGCGATGCGTCGGTGCCGGGGAAGGGGGAAATCTTCATCTGGCAGCCAGCCACGTAATATTCGCGAGGGAGGTCAGCCGCGGATTCGCACGGATGACGCGGATCTGATGTTTGAAATCCGCGTCATCAGCGTTGATCCGCGGCCAATTCACCTGCGAGTGCGTTCGCCGCGTTGACGCTTTGTCTGGACTGGCGTTATCCTGACACCCTCACCCCCGCACTCCCCCACCCCAACACCTCCTCACCATGCCCCACGAAGTCACCCTGATCACCGGCGACGGCACCGGTCCCGAACTTGCCGACGCGGCCCGCAAATGCATCGACGCCACCGGCGTGAAGATCAACTGGGACGTGCAGGAGGCGGGGGTCGATGTGATGGCCCGCACCGGCACGCCGCTGCCCGACAGTGTGCTGGCCAGCGTCCGCCGCACCAAGTGCGCCCTCAAGGCCCCGATCACCACCCCCGTCGGCACCGGCTTTCGCAGCATCAACGTCCACCTGCGGCAGGAGCTGGGGCTCTTCGCCTGCATCCGCCCCTGCAAGCAGTATCCGGGCGTCCGCAGCTACTTCTCGCACACGCCAATCGATCTTGTCATCGTCCGCGAAAACACCGAGGACTTGTATGCCGGCGTGGAGTTCGAGGCTGGCAAGCCCGAGACCGGCGAGCTGATCGAGTTCATCAACAAGATCTCCAAGGACAAGAAGATCAAGACCAAGGCCAACGAGACGGGCGTCTCGATCAAGCCGATCAGCGTCAGCGGCACTGAGCGGATCGTCCGCTGCGCGCTGGACTACGCCCGGCAGCACAAGCGGAAAAAGGTGACCGCCGTCCACAAGGCGAACATCATGAAGTTCTCCGACGGCCTCTATCTGGCGACGGCCCAGAAGGTGGCCAAGGAGTATCCGGACATCGAGTTCGAGGAGCGGATCGTGGACAATATGTGCATGCAGCTCGTGCAAAAGCCGGAGCTGTATGACGTGCTGGTGCTGCCGAACCTCTACGGCGACATCCTCAGCGACCTGGGCGCCGGCCTCGTCGGCGGCCTGGGCGTCGCTCCGGGCGCTAACATCGGCCCCGGGGGCGCGGTCTTTGAAGCGACCCACGGCAGTGCTCCCAAGTACAAAGGGCAGAACAAGGTCAACCCGACTGCCGTGATCCTCTCCGGCATGCTGATGCTGGCTCACCTTGGCGAGAAGGACGCAGCGAAGCGACTGGAAGATGCGGTCGCCGCCGTCATTAAGGAAGGAAAAAACGTCACCTACGACCTGAAGCCCGACCGCAACGATCCGACCGCCGTCGGCACGCGAGAGATGGCGCAGGCGATTTGTGACAAGCTGAGGTAGAAAACTTTGACAGCTCAACCAGTTGGCGATAAGCTACGAGTGTGGTCGCTCATCGTTCCGCGTTGGTGTCCCTATGTCCATTCACATCCCAGGTGAGTTTGCGACCTTCGTCCACGACCTGGTCGAAGGCGGCACCTATCCGTCGGCCGATGCGGTAGTTACCGACGCCCTACGTTTGCTTCGCGTTGCGCAACAGCAGCGAGAGGCTTTGAAAGCGGAAATCGCACGTGGTATCGAGGCGGGAGACCGCGGCGATCGCCGCCCGCTCAAACTGGAAGAAGTGCTTGCAAAAGCGCGCCGTATGCAGGCTGAAAAGCGCGGTCACGATGAATGAGTTCCCACTACACTTCTTTGGCTGAGATTGATCTTTGCCACATCTGGCTTCATATCGCGGAGCACAGCGCCGCTGGAGCCGACCGCGTGCTCGGGCGGCTGATGAATACGTGCGACCTTCTGGCCCTCAATTCTGGTCTCGGCCAGACTTGTGAAGAGTACGGCAAGCGAATCCGACGCTTCTCCAAGGACAAGTATGTCATCTATTTTCGCCCGATCGAGGACGGAATTGAGGTTACTCGCATTCTTCACGGCTCCCAGGACCCAGACATCGCATTCGGAATTCGGCCATAGGTTCCGATTGTGCGGCTTGGACGACGTAGGAAGTATTAGCTGCTAGCTGAGTGTCGCGGCGTCGATACTACGTGAGGCAAATCGGTGGCACCACCGAACGCCGAGCATGGCAGCGAGGGGTTCAGCGCAGGATGCGTCCACGGAATCAGCGGAGGCACCATGTCCACGGCTGCCGAGCCTGCCGTCATTCTCATCGTCGATGACGATCCGGTGATGCTCACCGGCATTGCCGCGGTGCTGAACATGGCGGGATACCAGTGCCACTGTGCCCGCGACGAGGCGTCGGCACTTACGGCGGCCAGGGCGCTGGCCCTCGACCTGATCATCTGCGACGTGAATCTGGCGGGGGAAAGCGGGCTGGCGATCTGCCGCGAAATTCGCCGGCTGCCGGGGTGCGACGACGTGCCGGCGATGTTCATGTCCAGTGCTCAGATCCCGGACATCGTCCGCCGCAGCCACGAAGCAGGCGGTGCGTATTATCTCCGCAAGCCGTTCGACCCTGAAGTCCTCTTAGAACTCGTTGGCAAGGCGCTCTGGATGCCGCACCTCGTTTACACGCGGCTGAACTTTGCCCAGGCTCATCCGCAAGGTGTTCCCGCCGCGCCGAAGATGGCTCGTGTCTTTGAAGCCATCGGCGGGATCAAGATGCCGCAGGCATAAAGCAGTCCACTCGCTCCGCGAGTGCTCGGGTCGTGGTAATTCGGAAAAAACAGCCGCTTCATCCGCGATTGCCACTCGCGGAGCGAGTGGACCACATTCGGCATCCCTGCAACCATCAGCGCTGGGTGATACAATGCGTATCGACCCATTTTTCGCTGCCCGGTGTCAGGCGAGGTGTAGAAATGCCGCGTGGATTGTCGCAATGTTTCTTCGTTCTGTTTGCCGGCTGGTTGGCGACGTTTCTCGTGACACCTGCCAGCGCCGCCGATCAGCCGCCGGTCGATTTCGCCCGAGAAATCCGGCCGATCCTGGCTAAAAAGTGCTTCGCCTGCCATGGTCCGGATGAGGAGCACCGCCAGGCCGGCCTCCGCCTCGATGAGCGCGACGGAGCGATCAAGGAGCTGGAAAGCGGCGCTACGGCGATCGTTCCCGGCAAGAGTGGCGAGAGCGAGCTGGTCCGCCGCATCGCCAGCAGCGACGACGGCGAGCGAATGCCGCCGGCCGACAGCGGCATCGTGCTCGAACCACCACAGATGGAGCTATTAAAGCGTTGGATCGACGAAGGGGCGTCGTTTGCGCCGCACTGGGCGTTCGTGAAGCCGGCGCGGCCGATGCTGCCAACGGTGAACCAGAAGGACTGGCCGAAGATCGGCCTGGATCACTTCGTGCTGGCAAAGCTCGAGCAGAATGGGCTCGCGCCGTCCCCGCGTGCCGACAAATTCACGCTCATCCGCCGCGCGAGCCTTGATCTGCGCGGACTGCCGCCGTCGCCGCAGGAAGTGGAAGAGTTCGTCAATGACGCCGATCCGCGGGCCTACGAAAAACTGCTCGAGCGGCTGCTGGCCGATCCGGCCTATGGCGAGCGGTGGGCTCGCATGTGGCTCGACCAGGCGCGGTATGCCGACAGCCGCGGCTACGGCAGCGATCCCTTGCGCCCCAATGCCTGGCGGTTTCGCGACTGGGTGATCGACGCCTTCAACGCCAACACGCCGTACGACCAGTTCACGATCGAGCAGATTGCCGGCGATTTGCTCCCCAATGCGACCCTCGATCAGAAGGTCGCGACCGCCTTCCATCGCAATACGATGACCAATACCGAGGGCGGAACCGACGACGAGGAGTTTCGCGTGGCGGCAGTCAAGGACCGGGTCGATACGACGATGCAGGTCTGGATGGGGCTGACAATGGGATGCGCCAAATGCCACACGCACAAGTTCGACCCGGTCTCGCACAAGGAATACTACTCGTTCTATGCGATCTTCAATCAGACGGCCGACTCCGACAAAGCGGACGATGCGCCGTTCATCAATGCGCCGACCGAGGAGTATGAGGCGAAGGCGAAGGTCATCGACGCGCAGATTGCAGACGTGAAAGCGAAGCTGGAGGCCGACACGCCGGAGCTGGCGGCCGAGCGGGTGAAGTGGGAGGCGAGCCTCCGCGTGGTCGCCCAGTGGCAGCCGCTCGACTTTGCCGAATTGAAATCGGCCGGCAACGCCACGCTCGCCAAGCGCGACGACGCCTCGATCCTGGTCAGCGGCGAGAAGCCGGCGACCGATACGTACACGCTGGTTGCCAGGACGGAACTGGCCGGCATCACCGCCTTCCGCCTGGAAGCGATCCCGGACGAGTCGCTGCCCGGGAAAGGTTCGGGGCGGTCCGACAACGGCAATTTCGTTTTGTCGCGCTTCGCCGTCACGGCCCAGGACGCGGAGAAAATTTCGCAGCCGACCAGCGGGCGATTCGTCCGCATCGAGCTGCCCGGCCAGGGGAAATGGCTCCATCTGGCGGAAGTGCAGGCCTTCAGCGGCAGTGAGAACGTCGCTCTCAAGGGGACCGCCACGCAATCGAGCGTCGATTACGACGGCCCGCCGAACCTTGGCATCGACGGCAATACCGACGGCGATTATTACGGCGCGAAATCGACCTTCCATACCAGGCAGGAAGATAACCCGTGGTGGGAAGTCGATCTGGGAGCAGCCAAACCGATCGAGCGGCTCGTCGTCTGGAACCGGACCGACGGCGGCACGCAGCAGCGGTTGGCGGGCTATCGCATTCAGCTCCTCGATGCGGAGCGCAAAGTGGTCTGGCAGCAGGAGCCGCTGGGAATCCCTTCGCCCAACAGCGAGCTTTCGCCGTCGGGCGTCGCCGCGGTGACGCTGTCGCAAGCTGCGGCCGATTACTCGCAGCCTGATTTCGCCGTCGAATCGGCACTCAAACCAATTGACCTGGCCAAGAACGGCTGGGCCGTTGGCCCCAAGATGACCGAGCCGCACGAGGCGATCTTTGTTTCGGCAATGCCGCTGGCGGTCGGCGAGCAGACGCTGCTCACCATCACGCTCGATCAGAAGTACCACATGCCCGCGCATACGCTCGGCCGATTCCGCATCTCGGTGACGAGCGACAAGAACGTCCTCAATCGCCTCAAGGTGCCCGCCGAGATTCTCGCGATCGTCGATATGCCGACCGAAAAGCGGACGCCCGAACAAGTCGCCAAAGTGGTCGCCCACTACCGCACGGTCGCCCCGTCGCTCAAATCGCTCCGCGACGAGATCGCCAAACTGGAAAAGTCGAAGCCGGCGATGCCGACGGCGCCAATCATGGAAGAGTTGGCTCCGGACAAGCGCCGCGAAAGCTACGTCATGCTCAAGGGGAATTTTCTATCCAAGGGAGAAGTGGTCCAACCGCAATTACCGGGCGCGTTTCACGACATTGCACCCGAAATGCCGCGGGACCGGCTGACCGTGGCCAAGTGGCTGGTACACCCGGACAATCCGCTGACGGCCCGCGTGGCGGTCAACCGCTTCTGGGCGCAGCTCTTCGGACGGGGGATCGTGGAAACTGAAGAAGACTTCGGCATTCAAGGGGAGCTGCCGAGCAATCAGGAACTGCTCGACTGGCTGGCGGCTGAGTTCATCGACGTTAAATGGGACACGAAGGTTTTGCTCAAGACGATCATGCTTTCGGAGACCTACTGCCAGTCGTCGCGCGTCTCGGCCGAATCGCTGGCCAAGGATCCCAGCAACCGCCTGCACTCGCGCGGGCCGCGGTTTCGGCTGGAAGCCGAGATGGTCCGCGATCAGGCACTGGCGGTGTCCGGCCTCCTCAGCCGCAAGATGAAAGGGCCGAGCGTCTATCCGCCGCAGCCGGAGGGGCTGTGGCAGGCGGCATTCAACGGCGAGCGCACCTGGCCGACGAGCAGCGGCGAGGATCGCTATCGCCGCGGGCTGTACACGTTCTGGCGAAGGACGATTCCTTATCCCTCGATGGCGACGTTCGACGCTCCCAGCCGCGAGGTGTGTGCCCTGCGCCGCATTCGCACGAACACGCCGCTCCAGGCCTTCGTGACCATGAATGACCCGGCGTTCGTCGAGGCCTCGCAAGCGCTGGCCAGGCGCATTCTCAAGGAAGGTGGCAGTACGTCCGCCGAACGAGCTTCGTGGGCGCTCAAACTCTGCTTGGTGCGTCCGGCGAACCAGCCGCAGATTGATGCGGTCGTCGCGCTCTACGAGAGCGAGCTGGCCCACTACAAAACCGACGCAACTGCCGCCGAGAAACTGGCGACCGAGCCGCTGGGAAAACTGCCGGCGGGGATGGATGCTGCCGAAGCGGCCGCTTGGACCGTCGTGGCCAACGTGCTCTTGAACATGGACGGCGTGCTGATGAAGGGGTAGCTGCCAGCAGAGGAGGAAGGGAACGCTAATCAACGCTAATCTTCGCTAATCGGATCAAGACCGCATTCAATCATTAGCGCTGATCAGCGCAGATTAGTGTTCCACATTCCACTCCTCTGCAAAGTGCGGAATTACTTCTTTTTCTCGGGTCTGGACTGCGTTTCTTCTTTCGCTGTGGCGGCCGCCAGGCTCGCTTCCAGCGTGGAGAGCGTTTCCTGCATCTTCGCGAGCTGCTCCTTGAGCTGGTTCACCTGTTCTTGGGGACTCCCGGCGGCAGCATGTTGCTTGAGCGTCCAATGATCGCGAAGGGCCGAATAGTTTTGTCCCCCAAGCCAACCATGTTTCCACGTCGAAGGAAAAAGCAGCCCCGAATTCGGGTTGTACGAATACAGGTTGGAGTGGCAATTAGCGCAAGTCAACGAATTCAAAGTCTGCACCTGTCCCGGGCAGCGGCCGGCACTCCAGATCGTTACCGGAAACCGACTGATCGCATCGGCGTGCGTCGCTTCCGCAGCTTCCTTCTGCGGCGCGATCTTGAGCAGCAGCTCCTTGCCGCCGCGGAGCAGCTTCAGCTCCACTTCGCGTTCCTGGATCTCCTGAATCTGGGCGTTGACCGCATCGACCGTGCTCAGCCGCTTGCCGTCGAGGATTACCAGCACGTCGTGCGGCTGAATGCCGGCCTTGGCCGCCGGCGTGTCGGGAAAGACTTCGGTCACGATCAGCCCTTCGCCGGCGGCCAGCCCGACCTGCGCCCGCAGCGTGTCGTCGGCCTCCGAGAGAACAACGCCGATGCGATAGCGCGGCTCCTGCTTGAGCTTGAGCAGCGTTCCCCCGTCAACGTCAAAGTCGGTCACCTTCATGCCGGAAAGGGCGAACTCCGCGAAGTGCGGCTTCTTGGGCGTTGCCTCCAGGGTCAGGGGCTTACCCTGCCTCAGGATCTCGATCTTCACTGATCGACCTTCCGCGTTCTTCAAGGCTTCCATGAGCTGCTCGGAATTTCCGACCTTGGCCCCCCCGACCGACAGCAGAATGTCATGCGGCTTTAGGCCCGCGGCCGCCCCCGGACCCTCTGCGGGCACTCCCGTGACCGCCAGCCCGGTTCCTTCCGGCAGATTGAGCTGCGCCTGCAAGGCCGGCTGAACTTCCCCCACATCGACCCCCAGGTCATTGGAGCTGACCAGCTTGCGGGACAGGAGCAGGCTCAGCGAGTTGTCGTATTGAAAGTTTTCAATGGCCGCATCCTGATGGTCCGGCTTTTTGTACGGCGTCTCCTGGGCTGTGGCCACCGTCGCCAGCAGCAACAGGGTTGCAATTGAGAGCGTGGCGTTTCGAAGCATTGCGATCATCGAGATATTCCTTTTTGCAAATGACGCGTTGTCGTTCTCTTTGGCACTTCATCACGAAACCGGTTTGCCCACGAACTTCATCTTCACTTCGTTGACCGGCACCATCACTGGCCGGCCGTCGGGAAGTCGGGCGGGAAGATAGCGCTGCTCCTCGACCAGCTCGTAGCCTCGCCGCTCCCACTGCTTGCGAACGTGATCGGGGACGGAGGAGACGGCCGGCAAGCTGGCCGCATCGACCGGACGCACGGGGATTTGCAGGGTGGCCGCGATACTTCCCAGCGGCCCATCATTCACTGGCACCGAGGCCACCAGCAGCCCGCTCATCGCGAGCGGCTCCTGGGCCGGCCGACTGGACTCGGCGATTGGCTGCGCATTTGGCTGCGGTCCAAGCCGCAACTCCTGCAAGAGCAGCCCGCAGGCAAATGCCGCGATGCTGGCGGCCGCCACCACCAGCGACGCAGCCCACCGCTTCCCGCGCGTCGCGGATGTCGCCTGAACCCCGGCGTCTGGCTCGTGGCCCCTGGCTTCTGCCCCCTGACCTCCTTCTGAACCCTGGACCCCAAACCCTGAACCCTCGGCCTCCAGCGCCTCCTCCCACATCTGCGCCTCGAGAAACGCCAGACCGCATTGCCGCCACCGCGCGACGTCGGCATCAAGCCAAGTCAGCAGCTTGCCGCGCTCGGGTTCAGACAGCTCGCCGCAGACTAGCGCGTCGATCTGGCTCCGCACCCGCGCATCGGTCGCTTGTAGTGCTCGATTCATCAGTCGTCCCCCTCGATTCCCAATCGTGATAATTCGAACCGCAACTTTTCCCGCGCCCGCTGCATCCGGGCATCGACCGCTTTCTCCGTAATCCCCAGCCGCTCGGCGATCTGGCGATAACTCCACCGCTGGCCGTACTTGAGCAGCAGGATCTCGGCATCGCGCGGGGCGAGCTGAGCCACTGCCTGGCGAGTCAGCTCGTGCCGCTCGCGCCGCAGGAGCAGGTCGATCGGATCGCTGGCCGCCGCGCTGCCGCCGGCAGCCTGTGCCGCGATAGTTGCCAGCGCCTTGCGTCCGCGGCCTTGCTTCCGCCGGTAACGAGCCGACAGGACGACCGCCAAGCGGTGCAGCCAGGGCGCGACCTTGGCCGGATCGGCCAAGGGCGAACGCTGCGCGACTGCCGCCAGCGCCACCTGCTGCCAGACCTCGTCCACCGCCTGGGGTTCGCCCGTGCGGGCCCGGATGACCTGCCGCAGCCAATCGGCGTGCTCCACCAGGCACCGCCCCCAGTCGATCGTCGGGTGCGGCACTCCGTTGGCCGGGATGGGCAGGTCGGCAGTCATCTGAGTGAATAGTTCCCGCGGGGTGGAAAATCCCCCGTGATTATTGCGGATTGCGGATTTCGGATTGCGGATTTTGGCGGTAGCCCTTAACGTTTGAAGGATTCCATCCGCAATCCGCAATCTACAATCTGCAATCGTTTATGCTTCCCCAGTTCGATCGCAGCCGGCTGACTCTCAGGCCACTGAGCGAGCGGATCCACGATCTGTCGTACGCCTCGCTGCTGTACCCCGTCGAGCTGCCCCCCCCGTTGCCGGAGAAGGCGATGGCCGATCTGGCGGAGCTCGGCCGGCGAATGGCCCAGGCCCGCGAGAAAAAGGCGGCCGTGCTGATGCTGATGGGGGCCCACGTCCTGCGGGCCGGCGTGCAGCGGCAGCTCATCGACCTGCTGGAAAAGGGGCTCGTGACGCACATTGGCATGAATGGCGCGGGTCCGATTCATGACTACGAAATGTCCCGAATCGGCGCGACGTGCGAAAGCGTGGCCCGCTACATCAAGAGCGGGGAATTCGGTCTCTGGAAGGAAACGGGGGAGATCAACGATATCGTCCGCGCAGGGGCCGCCGCCGGTTTGGGGCTGGGCGAATCGATCGGCAAGGCCATTCACGAGAGCAAATTCCCCTACAAGGACACCAGCGTCCTGGCGGCCGGCTACCGCTTGGGAGTGCCAGTAACCGTCCACATCGGCATCGGGTACGACATCACCCACGAGCACCCCAATTTCGATCCGGCTGCGTACGGCACCGCCAGCTACCGCGATTTTCTCGCCGTGTGCGACACGGTCAGCCGGCTGGAGGGGGGCGTGTTTCTCTGCCTTGGCAGTGCCGTGATGGGACCGGAGGTCTACCTCAAGGCGTTGTCGATGGCCCGCAACGTGGCCCACCAGGAAGGGAGGAAGATTGCCAACTTCACGACGGCGGCATTCGACCTGATTCCGATCGAAGGGGAGTGGCACGAAGAAGCCCCCAAGTCGAATCCGCAGTATTACTACCGTCCCTGGAAGACGATCCTGGTCCGCACGGTGGCCGATGGCGGCGAGAGCTTTTATGTGTGCGGCGACCATCGGCAGACGGTGCCGCACCTGCGCCAGGCCGCCGTGAAGGCGATGCCGGCCAAGTCCGCGGCTGCGGAAGCACCAGCGGCGCAGGCTCCGCCTCCCAAGCCCGTGCCCGCGGAGGCGCCGGCGCCAAAGCCCAAGGAGCAGAAGGTCGCGGCCGTTGAGCCGCCCGCCACCAAACCGAAGGAGCAAAAGGCAGCGGCTATGGAGCCACCGGCTACAAAACCGAAGGAGCAAAAGCCAGCGGCGGCCAAGACGCCGGCGCCAAAACCCAAGGCCGCCACGCCGGCCGCAGCCAAGGCCAGTTCCAGTGAAGCCGCACCCGTTTCGCAGTTGACGAGAGAAACCATTTTCATGCGCGAGCTGGCGGCACTTCCCGAACGCCACAAGGAAGCGGCGGCCAAACGGAAAGCCGAATTACAACGGGCGCGCAAGCCGGAGGCGCCGGAGGCGCCGGAGCCGCCGGCAACCAGGCGTGAGAACCCCGCTGGCGCCGCCGAGCGTTACCTCCAGCTCAAGGAATGGGTCCGCGCCAACGATGCGACCGAATTGGAGTGGTATGAAGCGGGGGCCAAGGAAGCCTGGCAGCATGCGACGATCACCAAAGACAACTTTCTGCGGCTGTTCTACCGCATCGTGTGGATGTCGGGCTCCCAGCCCCGGGTCGTGGCGGCCAAAGAGGACGATTACTTTCGCATTTTGAACGAGATCTTGTACGTCAAGGGACGGTTTCAGGCGCGTCGTCAGTCCGAGTTCTTGATGAAGGTCGCCGCCGTGCTCGGCGGATCAGCCGACAACAAGAAGAACAAGGCCATCGTTCAGGTCGTCGAGCAGATCGAGACCACCGACTGGGATGAGTTCCGAAAAAAGTACGCTTCGCCGCAGCGCGGCCTGGCTAAACGGCTGCAATCGCTCCCCTTGATCGGGCCCAAGCAGGCGCGGCTGCTTCTGCAACAGCTCGGCATCGGCGACCCGGATCAGGACAACACGCAAGTGGCTCGCTTTGCGTCGCAATTCGGTTACGCCGATGCCGCCAGGTGCCTCAAGGAAATCGCTGCCCGCACCAGCGATGCACCGGCGACGATTGACTTCGTGATCTGGGACAGCGGCTCGGCGGACGGAGCTGCGGGAAAGTCGTGAGCCGGCGCAATGAGAGCGGCCTTTTCCAGGCGGTTCGTCCATCGACAGCCGATTCGGCACGCGCCACAATAATCCCGCGACCGGGGAGGTCGAACCTTGCTACGGGATTGGCGCATGATCACGCACGAACGACTGGAATCGATCCTTGGCTCCCTGCCGCGGCTGACCATCGGCCTCGTCGGCGACTTGTTTCTCGATCGCTACCTGGAAATCGAGCCGGTGGAGGAATTGTCGATTGAGACCGGTCTGGAAGCGTACCAGGTCGCCAAGGTCCGCAATTCCCCCGGCGCGCTGGGGACCGTCCTCAACAATCTGGCGGCGCTCGGCGTCGGCTTGCTCGTGCCCGTGACCGTCATCGGCGACGATGGCCACGGCTACGACCTGCTCAAGGAGGTCCGCAAGCTGCCGGTCGATCCGACACAGATCATCTGCTCGCCGCGGCGCTTGACGCCGACGTATACCAAGCCGCTGAAGCCGGATGCCAGCGGAATGCCGCGGGAGCTGAACCGGATCGACGTGCGGACGCGGCAGGCGCTGTCGGACGACGAGACCAGGCTGCTCGGCGAGCGGATCACGCAGGTATTTCACTCCTCCGACGGGCTGATCGTTTTGGACCAGATTGTCGCGCCGGAGCAGGGGGTCATCAACGTCATGGTGCGGTCGCTCCTGTGCGACCTGGCGGAGCAGCACCCGGAGAAGCTGATCTTCGTCGATAGCCGGGCGAACCTGCAAAAATTCCAGCGCGGCACCTTGAAGGGCAATCTGTCGGAGATTGCCGGCCGCGTTGACGACGACGAGAATCCGGTCGCTGCGGCGACTTGTGCTGCCGCCGCACTCAGCCGCAAGACGGGATGCCCGGCGTTCTGCACGCTGGGCGACCGCGGCATTCTCGTCACGCGGCCGGGCGACGAGCCGACGCTGGTTCCGGGCGTGCGCATCGCAGGCTCGGTCGATATCGTCGGCGCTGGTGACGCCGCCACCAGCGGCATCGTGGCGTCGCTGCTGGCCGGTGCAGACGAGCTGGAAGCGGCGACCGTCGGCAATCTCGTCGCCTCAATCACCGTGCAACAGCTCGGCACGACCGGGACAGCGACGCCGGAGCAGGTGCGAGCGCGGCGGAGGGAAGCGAAGGGGTAGGCCGCCATGATTCCGCCGTTTACCGACGATGGCTTTCTTCCTCCCGGCGTTCACACGGCGACGCTGGCGGAGTTCGAGGAGCGGTTTGTCAATTCGACCTCGTCGGAGCGGCGGCGAGAGCTTTTTGAAAGACTGCGGGAAGTCATTGCTGACGCGCATCGAACGCCGTGGGTGCGGCACGTGTACGTCGCCGGCAGCTTCGTTACGGCGAAGCCGCATCCTGGAGATTTCGACTGCCTCCTGGTGCTGGATCCGGCCGGCGCTAATGCTGAGCTTCGCCCTTTCGAGTACAATTTGTTTATTGTCAAAGCTGCGAAACGACGGCATCGCGGAGATGTTTTCGCCGTGAGTGAGGGAACCCCCCTCCACAATCAATTGTGGGACTTTTTTCAATCCACACGGCAAGGAGGCAGGGTGGGAATCGTCAAGGTGACGTTATGACCGATCGTGAAACTCGCCTGCGCGTGACGACATTGCGATTGTCCGAAATGCTGGAGTTGGTGAACCGTTCGCACGAGGCTTTATTACCGCATGACGCTAAGCGGTTTTGGATTGAATCGCAATCGCCGCTGGAGCTGACCCGCCAGCTCGCCAGGGAGCTGCGAGAACTCCTCGGCGTGGAAGCGGAGCATCAGGAATTCTTGAAGGAGCTTGCTAATCCACCGCCAGCAGTTGCGCCGCTGCCGACAATTGATGCGCAAGCGAATTCCCTCGCCGGCAAGGAGTAAGCCAGCATGAAAGATCACTTGCAATCCGCCCGCCTCTCCAC
>DATKDU010000568.1:0-9113 GCA_035512595.1 Pirellulaceae bacterium | reverse complement strand
CGTAGTAGCGCCACTGGCCCATGTCGCGGGCCTCCTCGACGATCTCCTGGACGTCTTCGTCCAAATCGCAGCGCACCTCTTCCATGCGCTGCCGGATGGCTGTCGTTGTGGGCGAATTGTGGATCATCTTCTCCACCGTTGGTCCCTCTTGCCCGTTTGTTACCGCCGCGGCAACAGCAGGCTCACGACCACGCCAGTAATGACGCCGGCACCGAAAACAACCGCCAGCGATTCGGCGGGGCGCTCGCGCACCAGATCTTCGACGTCGGCATATCCTTCACGCACCGCTGCGGCGGCTTGTTGGGACGCTTTCTGGACGGAAGCGGCCGCCTGCTGGGCACCGGCCCGAGCCGTCTCGCCAGCCCGTTTAAATGCTGCGGCACCCCCCGCCGAGAGCTGCGCGAAAAACTGTTCGATGACTTCTCGCGCCTCGCCCGTTCGTCGCTGGATGGTATCGACTAACTGATCCACATTGCCCCCGAAAAGGTCGTCCTCCGTGAGCGAACTCCACCTGGCACGCAGCTTGTGCACAAGGTCGCGCGCGATTCTGACGCTGCTGCTCGCTCCGCGATCGCCGACCGACGCAATGCGCTTCACGCGGCGGGCGAGTTTCGGGCAAGTTCGTCGAGCTGCTGCCGCGTCGCGCCCATGAAGCCGACCTTGACCCCCAGCTTTCGCAGTCGGTCCATCGTTTGACCGTTGAGGATGAGCACGGTGATGGTGCCGGCACACGGCAGAAACGCCAGCAGAGTGCAAACCAACGCTGGCCCAACGCCATAGACCAGATGAGTGATCCGAAAGACAAAGTAGGCAATCGCGATGCTGACCGCCAGGAACGGGACGTAATAGACAATGGATAGTGCGGGTCCGAGCATGTCCGGCGCGATGCTGAAGGCGAAATCCAAACCGAGCTTGGCCACCCACAGCCACATCATGCCGCGCTGCGCGCGGACGATCGCCAGCGTAGAGCGTGTATAAACTCGCGTACCATCGGTGGCAGGCGGTGACGAGACTGTTTGCGGCGCTTCGTAGGGGTTTATGCTCATTGGTTTGACGGCAGGCAAGACGCCTGCCCCACGACGGCACGCGGAGTGTGCCTGCTACTTTGTGTTCCCATTCTCTACCTTCTTGAACCGAAACAGCGCCACGCTTCGCCCGCGCAGCTTGTAGGGGAACGCGATGTCGTGCGGCGTGACTTCGATGTTGCCGTCGAACGTGTCGAAGAGCCGCTCCAGCGATCCCAGCCGGCCGGCATTTTTGGGAAGGCAGAAGTCGATCGGCTCGTGATGCGCGTTGACGAGCAGCGCCATTGTATCGCCCACAACCGGCCCCCCTTGCTCGTCCACCTGGCCAAATGACCCGACCAGCCCCATGCCGAGGCAGCGGACGAAGCCGGCGTTCCACGCCTCGTCGCTCATCTCCTGGCCGCTGGGATCGATCCAGTAAATATCCTTGAGGAGGCCGCCGCGGACTCTCTGGCCGCGGAAGAAATGCCGGCGGTTGAACACCGGCTGCTCCTTCGTAATGGCAATCAGGCGGCGAACAAAGTCGAGCAGCTTCTGCTTGTTCGCGAGGTCGGCGAGCGGGGGGCGTGAACCGGCGAGCGGGGGGCGTAAGCCCCCTGATGGTAACCGTGCGACCGAGGAATCAGGGGGCTGACGCCCCCCGCTCGCCGTTACTGGACGCCCCCCGCTCGCCACTTCTACTCCGTCCCAATTGAGCCACGACAACTCGTTGTCCTGCGAATACAGGTTGTTGTTCCCCAGCCCGCTGTGGCCGATCTCGTCCCCCGCCAGGAGCATCGGCACTCCCTGCGAGAAGAGCAGCGTCGCCAGGAAGTTCCGTTTCTGCCGCTCGCGGAGTTCGATGATCTCCGGATCGCTCGTGGGGCCCTCCGCGCCGCAGTTCCAACTTTCATTGTCGTTAGCCCCGTCGCGGTTCCCTTCGCCGTTGGCCTCGTTGTGCTTTTCGTTGTAGCTGACGAGGTCGTGCAGCGAAAAACCGTCGTGGCAGGTGACGAAGTTGATGCTGGCGCTGGGTCGCCGCCCGTCGTCTTCGTACAGGTCGCTGGAGCCGGCCAGCCGCGTGGCCAGCTCGCTCACCGTGCCGCCATGCCCCTTCCAGAATCTGCGCACCACGTCGCGATACCGCCCGTTCCACTCCGTCCAGATCACCGGGAACTGCCCGACCATGTATCCGCCGGGGCCCACGTCCCACGGCTCGGCAATCAACTTCACCTGCGACAGCACCGGGTCCTGATGGATGACGTTGAAGAACGCGCCGAGCTGATCGATGTCGCGCACGCTGCGGGCCAGTGCCGCGGCCAGGTCGAAACGGAACCCATCGACGTGCATCTCCTGGACCCAGTAGCGAAGGCTATCCATCACGAGCTGGAGCATTCGCGGCTGCCGCATGTCGGGCGTGTTGCCGCAGCCGGTGAAATCCATGTAATACCGCGGATCCTCGGGGCTGAGGCTGTAGTACGTGGCGTTGTCGATGCCGCGGAGCGAGAGGGTCGGCCCGAGGTGGTTCCCTTCGCACGTGTGATTGTAAACTACGTCGAGAATCACCTCGATGCCCGCCGCATGGAGCGTGCGGACCATGCTCTTGAATTCGTTGACGACGTCCTCCAGATGCGGCTCCGACGTGTACCGCGGTTCGAGGGCGAAGAAGCCGAGCGTGTTGTACCCCCAGTAATTGACCCGCCCTTGATCGACTAAAAACCGTTCGTCCACATGGAAATGGACCGGCAGCAATTCGACCGCTGTTACGCCCAGCCGCTTCAGGTACTCAATCGACGCAGCACTCGCCAGGCCGGCATAGGTGCCGCGCGCTTTCTCCGGCACACCGGGCATGAGTTTGGTAAACCCTTTGACGTGCAGCTCGTAGAGGATGGTCTGTTCCCAGGGCGTGTCGAGATGTCGATCGTCCCCCCAGGTGAAGGCGGAATCGAGCACCATGGCCAGCGGCGCGAACGGGGCACTGTCGCGCTCGTCGAAGGCGAAGTCCTGATTTTCGTGGCCGATCTGGTAGCCGAACAGCGCGTCGTCCCACTTCAACGGCCGGCCGACGGCCCGCGCGTACGGGTCGAAGAGGAGCTTATTGGGATTAAAGCGGTGGCCGTGGTGCGGATCGTACGGCCCGTGGACTCGATAGCCGTACAGTTGCCCCGGCTTGATGTCCGGGAACGATCCGTGCCAGACGTTGAACGTCCGCTGCGGCAGTTCGATGCGCTCGGATTCCTTCGTGGCCTCCGGAGAATCGAACAGGCACAGCTCGACCTTCTCGGCATGCTGCGAGAAGAGGGCGAAGTTGACGCCGGAGCCGTCCCAGGTGGCCCCGAGCGGATGAGGGTGGCCGGGCCAGACGCGCATGAGATGCTCCCCGCAGAAGTTTGCACGGCACAAGGTGGCGATTATTATGGCAGTCCCGTGCAGCGGCGGGCAACTGGCTGCGGAACGCCAATTTGTGGCTTTCAACTGGAGAACTCGATGGCCGGCTTCATCATTTATTCGCTCGATTGGCCGAAGTTTCAGAAGCTGGTGGAATCGCCTGATCCAAAGCAACTGAAGGTTCTGGCAGGCGAGCTATCGGCGGAGTTGGAGCAGCTTGAGGGTGAATTCGACGATGACGATCCAATTCTGGAGTGGCCAACCGATGCCAAATCGCTGGCGTCGATCGTCGCTAAGCGGTTGGCGATGCCCGACTGGTACGGCGACCTGTCGCGGGTGGGGAAGGAATTGTGGGAGGGAACGTTTTACGGCGCGTGCATGAACTGCAAGGGTCTCAACGTCGACTTCCGCGTAGACAGTGACGGTGTCTACTGGGACGTGATCGGTATCGCCAGGGACGCGCTCAAAGTGCCGCCCAACCAGGTGACCTCCGTCGCGATGTCCACTTTCGGCACTCGCCCGTTCCGCTATCACGGTGGGGCAAAACAAAAGGTGAAATTTGGCGACTGGTCCCCGATGCACAGCATGCATCCGCCGGAGGAAGTGCAGCGAATGGTCCAAGAGCTGGAGTCGATCAAGCCGTCCATCGATGCCGCAGACGACGAAGTGCAGCGGCAATACGAGGAAGAACTGCTTCCCGCTCTGACGAAGATCGCCAAGGACGGGCGAATGCTGTTCATCCAGGTGGACACGTAGAAGTGTGGTCCGCCGCTCCGCGGCAGGACAATGACTGCGCCTTTTGTGCCGAGCCCCGCGCCGCGCCGATCGCACTCAGGAAACTGCTGGCGCCCGGCGAGACAGCCTCCGGAATCTGCGTGCTGGTCTGGCCAGCGCCGTCTGGAGAAACGGCTACCCTGTCATCCGCCGGATTTGCTCGGCCAGTTCCTCGCACGAGCGGCGGCGGTAGGCGCCGCTGAATCGCGTGAACGTCGTCGGACGGACCATGAAGGGGGTTTCCCACACACCGGGTGCGTTGCCGCCGCCGCCGGGTGCCGCATCCGCAAGCAGCGCCTGCACCACGGTCGCGTAAAAGGCAAATCCGCCCGCCTGCGGCTGAATGCATTCTGCCTCGCTATGCAAGATGGCGGCCGCTGGGATGCGATACCGCTGCTTGATCCCCTCGAACAACACTTGCCGGCGGCTATGATCGACGAGCACAAAGCCGCCGTCGGTCGCCTTCTCGATAGCGATATCGGTCCAGCGCTCGCGGGGAACAACGTCCACGAAGAACGCCTCCGGATCGCGCGGATCGACGATCGCACCCGCGCGCAACGCAATCTCATTGCGTGCAATCGCCAGGCAGTATTGCATGTTGAAGTAGTCCACGTTGACATAGGTGACGACGAGGCCAAACAGTGCCGCCAGTCCGCCGGTGACAAGGCTGGTCAGCGCCACCATCACACGCGTCGTATCCGCCAGATTGGCCGGCCAAAACCACCACCCCGCAACGAGCAGTCCAATCCCGCACAGCAGCGTCACGAGCGGCAAAAGGGACAGGCAGATGGCAATCGCCGCGTTGGTCTTCGTGAAGACCCGCTGGCCGGCTTCCGGCGGCAGCGTCTCGATGACCGCTTCGGCCCCGCCAACAATTTGAGCCGGAACTGCAATCTGGGGCGATTGTCCGGCCGTGGTGTTCACTGCCGCTGCAAATCCCGGCGGTGCCAGTGGGGCGAGCGCGGGAACGCTCCGCGCCAGCCAGCCCAGTTCCTCCTGGCTGATCTGGCCGCGGGTGAGGATCTTCTCCATATTCGCGCGGCCGAACAAGCTTCCTGGATCGTTTTCCTCGAGGGTCAGATAGCTGCAGCACGACTCCGCCTGACCTGCGCGGCGACAACTCTCCACTTTGATCTTCGCGGATTTCCCCGTTGTCACCCCGCAATTCGGGATTGGGGGAAGTTCGCCAAGCCGTCCCGCCGCCAGGTATTCTGCAACTTTCCGTGCTGAGCCTGCCGGCGCTAGTTGCAGGCCCATCCGCATCCACTGGCCGCACCCTTCGCAATACGCCCCCGAGGCGGCGTTGAACGAGATACCAGCGACGGCCGCGATAATCGCCAGCAGTTCGCAGCCAAAGCGGAGCCAATTCCCCGTCACATCCGGCTTCTGCGGCTGCGGCAATCGCTCATCCACATTCACGTCCCTGTGCATCCGCCACTGGATAAACCGCGGCAGCTCATCCACGCGATGCATCACGCCCGGACCAGCAATCGAGACCAGATGCGCGTGGAAATACCCCAGGTACATCACAATTCCCAGCAGCCCACCGAGCAGCGCCGCCACAACCACGTTGCGGCAATGCGACCAGCGCACCGTCCAGTGCGCCGCGGCCAACAGCGGCAACGACACGATCAGCGGAGTGAAGATGGCGTAATAAAGCCCGGCCGCAAGAGTCCAGCAGAGCGTGGCCCCCATTGCCACGGCGACGAGGAGCGGAATCGGCAGCAGTACGAGCAGACGCCCCCAGCGGACTTTGCCGCTACGCTGGTACCTGAACCGCTGAGCGAGGGAGTCGATCGACATGGACGCACTGAGGTGAAGGGCGGTGGGGAGTGGCGGCGTCGAGGCTGAATGTACACTCCGGCGAGCGTGGATTCAAATTCAGGCCCTCAAGTGCGGCCGCTCTCCCGCACGTGACGACTGCCGGCGGGCATGGTCCAATGGGGCACGCCCCCTCGAGGCTGCCATGTCCGACGACGAACCGCTGCTATGTACCCGTTGCTTGAAAATGGTCCCGCTGGGGCGCGGCGAGTTTTACGTCGTGCAGATCGACGCGGTGGCGGATCCGACGCCGCCGGAGTTGACGCGCGACGCCAGCCCGCGCGATCTGAAGCATGAGTGGCGCGAGCTGGTGGCCGAGCTTGCCGATCTCTCGCCGCAGGAAGCGCTCGACCAGGTCCACCGGCGGGTGATCATCCACCTCTGCACCGCCTGCTACAACGAGTGGATCGAGAACCCGGCGGGGGGGTAGGAGGGGAGGATCATGACTCTTCGAGCACGTTATCGACAGGTCAGCCCGGGAACTCGACCGCGTCCTTTCTTTGTCGGCAGGCTGTTTCGAGGGCAGGCCAAGACGTCGGAAATGAACATCCTCGTGGACACTGGATCAACGGTCACTCTCTTCCCTCTCGCCCTGCTGGCTGACTTAGGCCTGAAATCCGCTGACCTTACCTGGACGGACGAAGCGGGAAAACCGTTGGGTGTCTTTTGGCGAGGGACTCCCTTTCCGCGAGGCACCGCCAATGTCATTCTGCAACTCCGCGACGACGCGGGAGACAAACTGGCGTGGCTTGCTAACGTCAGCTTCTCGAGGGCACCGCTCGAGTACGTGCTGCTTGGCGACGAGGGGGGCCTTGAGTTTCTGGACGCCCTCTTTCGCCGTCGGCAAGAAATCGCCGTCGGCAAGAAATCGTCGAGCTCATCCCCAACGACCATTTTCAATTTGTCGTCAGGCCGGTTAAGGAATAGCCCTTTGTTCCGCCATCGCCAATCAAAACACTTCCAACTCGGCGGCACCCAATTCCATCGGTTCTCCGGGCTCGAAAGGGACCCGACTCAGAAAGCAATCGGCCAGCATGATCTGTTTTCGCTTGAGCCGATTGCGGATTTGGGCCAAATCGCGGCCAAAGTCAAGCAGCGTTTCGCGGTCGGGTGTGTGAACCAACCAGTCTCCCGGCCGCGGAGCGCCGGTCCCCGCTGGACGGCGTTTATTCTGTGGCTTTGCCAGCGCCTTGCCGGACTTCACGGAGCCCTTTGCCGAACTGCCCGAAGAATTCTTCCGGATCTTTGCCGCCATGGTGAATTCCCCCTACAAGATCAAATATCCCCTGCACTTGGTATTATAGCCCGTCGTCACCCGCACATTGCGGCCAATCGCACCCGCGGGCACTCCGGCGACTTGAAGGCTCGCTGCCGCCCCTCTAGGTGACTTCTTTTCACCTTAGCCGGCAGCGGTGTGCTATCGTTTCGAACGCCGCCGCAAAACAGCCGCTTTTCCCGGCGTTTACGCAGTTTTTCGGTGCAGATGCCCTACTCGGCTGCCGAACTGTGGAGTAAACTGATGGATTCCCCTATGGAAAACCCTGGCGAACAAGTTCGCATAAATTGTTGAGGAGTTAGAGATGAAGGCTTACCGAATTGTTTGGGAGGACGCGGCCAACGCCCGCGACGTCGAGCTCTGCGTGGACTACCGGATGGACGGCGGCGACGTCGCCATCGACGCGATCCGCCCCACGCAGGTCACCTTGTATTGCCGAGCGACCGAGCAGGTCAAGCGCTCGCTGCCCGTACACACCGAGACCGGCCGCCGCCTGCTGGCCGAGGCTTTCCTGGCCGCCCGCAACCAGGCCCAGTCGCTGGAAGATGAGATCCAACAGGCGGTGTAACAATGTGGTGCACTCGCTCCGCGAGTGCTCGGTTCACAAGCCTGAAGCGCCAGCGAAGGAAAGCCGTCCACTTGCAAAACGGCCTTTCCTTCGCTTGCGCTTCAGGCTTTTTGTATTTACCGCTCCTCAAACACGATCTCGCACAGCTTCCCCAAATCCTGCCCGATGTGCTTTGTCTCCAGGCCGTCCTTGAGATGGACGCCGTTGACGAACGCCGCGAACGCCAGCTTGCGGCCCGACTTCGTCGTCAAATAGCCGGCCAGGGCCTTGCTGGTACACAGGCCGCGCCCCAACAGGCCGTTGTCCCACGTCAGCGTCCCCGTCTTGGCCTGCGCCTGGCCGCGGGCCGGGCTGTCCGCGCCAACGCTCTTGGCCAGCGTGCCATCCACGCCGAGGATCGGCAGCGCCCGGTGATAGGCTTCGACGTCGCTCCGCGTCGCCATGTACTTTAGTAGCTGCACGGTCACTGCCGGCGTCACGTAGTCCGCCCGCGAGCCGCCCGCTCCGCCGCCGAACGAGATCGCCTCGGCGTCGATGTTGTTGCGCTTGAGGAACTCGGCCTGGCGCTTCAGGCCGTCGCGCACCGTCCGCTGGCCGTGTTTCGCGGCAACCAGCAGCGGCAGCGTGCTGGCGTGCAGGTTGTGGCTGACCTTGAGGATCAACCTGGCGTTCTCGGCTAGCGGCGGCGAGACGAACCTGGCCACGTCGGGCAGCTTGGCGACTTCTTCGCGGCTGGGCATCGTTGATTGGGGCGGATGACGCAGCGCCGGAGTGCCGCCGACTTCGACGCCGGCTTCGCGCAGCGCCTCGATGAGGAGCGACCGGGCAAAGCCGGCCGCATCGGTCACTTCCCAGTGCCGCACGAGGGGCTCGCGGCCGGCGGGAATCTTGCCGGTGAGTCGTAGAACGGAATTCATTCCGTTCCCAGAACCTTCTGAACGGAATGAATTCCGTTCTACGTTGATCCACGTCTCGAGCTTGTCGCCTGAGCCGACGGTCTGGACGTCGATCTCTATCTTGTAGGTCGAGACGAGCGGCCGGGTGGTGACCTTCGCCGGTTTGCCTTCCTCGGCCGGCTCGATCAGAAAATCGATCACGTTGTCGTTGACCATGATCGGCGTGAGGTTTCCCGGTCCGCTGCCGCTCCCTTCGGTATGATCGAAGAGCCGGTCGTCGATCAGGACGTCGCCAGTGATTTTCTTGATCCCCGCGGCAGCCACTTGCCTGGCCAGCTCCTTGATGCCTGCGAGGGGATCCTGCGGCGTGAGGGTGGCGTCATGGA
>DATKDU010000567.1:0-5437 GCA_035512595.1 Pirellulaceae bacterium | reverse complement strand
GCAGCGCGATCGCAATCTGCTTGAGGTTGTTGGGGCAACGCGCCCGGTGCGATCTTTCTTCCGCGTAGCGGAAGGCAGAAATCAGACAGACGGCCAGCAGGCAGGTGATGGCCACCATGATTCCTTGGTCGACGAGCAGCGCTCGGCGCCGCCCGCCTGCGGTCACAACACGCACGTAGATGAAAAGTGCCCCGCCAAAGCCGAACAGTGCGATCAAGCAGGATCCGACCGGGCTGTCTTGCCATGTAATCAACAGCCGGAAGGTGCCCAACACCAGGCATAGGATCAGCACCACTCCAAACAACTGCGCCAGCGAAAAGCGAAATCGTCCCTGCTTGGCGCAGTCAGCCGATAGCGTGTCTTGAGTCGAGTCGCTCATCACAATTCGGCCTCAACGCGCACCCTTGTGCGCCGCGTCAGCAGGCGAAGGGACGGGTGTTGCGCTAGGTGCCTCTTTTGCCGCATGAATTGCGGGCAGGAGCCATGCCGCGAAGAGAGCAACGATCACACCGACAACGATGAACTCCGCTAGGGTGGCGCGTGCGTTCACGACGAGGACAAGGAAGACCAACGCTGCTACGGCAAACCCGATCCCACCGACCAAAGAAGTCCACGCCGGACTGGCGATGACCAGCCGTATGGTGCCCAAGAGCAAGCCGATGACAAAGACAATCCCCAAAAGTTGCCTCAGCGAAAAGCGGAACCGCTCCTGCTTCGCGCCGCCGGACAAGCTGTGTTGAGTCACGTCGGTCATTGTCATAGCTCGTTCGCCTCAACTGCTGCTCCGTGCCCCTGTGCCTCCGCGCCTCCGTGAGAAAACCGCTGATCGCGTCCAGGCGACGTGCTCCAGCACATCCAAGCGCTCGCCAATTTGCAATTCGCAATCTGCAATTGACCATTTTGCAATTGCCGCCCCGCTCCCCGGAGGCAAGTTTGCCTCCGGCTAATCGCACCAATGCTTAGTTCTCATCAGCCTTCTCCTCCCCCTTCGGCCTCTCATACCCCTTCAGCGCCTCGGCCAATCCCGGCACTTCGTCTTTCCCGGCGGGGATGCTCATGTCGGCGCCTTCGAAGGCTTCGCCGACCGGCTCGAACCGGCCGCCAAGGTTTTCCGCGAGGAACGCTTCGGTGACGGCATAGAAGGCGAAACGGTTTTCAGGGCGGGCAAAGCCGTGCCCTTCGTCGTGGAACAGGACGTACGTCACTGGGATCTTCTTCTCCTCCATCGCCTTGACGATCTGGTCCGCCTCGGCCTGCTTGACCCGGGGGTCGTTCGCTCCCTGGCCGATGAGCAGCGGCTTTTTGATCTTCTCCACGTAAAACAACGGCGAACGCGACTCCAGGAACTTGCGCCCTTCCTCCGTGTTCACGTCCCCCACCCGCAGCGCCATCACCGGCATGAACGGCATCCAGTAGGGCGGCGGATTGGAGAGCAGCGTCACCAGGCTCGACGGCCCGACCGTATCGACCCCGCAGGCGAACACGTCGGGCGTGAACGTCAGCCCCACTAGCGTCGCATAGCCGCCGTAGGAGCCGCCGCTGATCGCCACCTTGTCCTGCTGGGCGATCTTCTCTTCCACCGCCCAGTTCACGGCGTCGATCAGATCGTCGTGCATCTTCGCCGCCCACTGCTTATTGGCGGCATTCTGAAAATCCTTGCCGAAGCCGGTCGAGCCGCGGTAGTTGACGGAAAGCACCGCATAGCCGCGGTTGGCCAGGAGCTGATGCTCCGGATCGTATCCCCAGCCGTCGCGAGCCCACGGGCCGCCGTGGACGTTGAGGACCATCGGCAGCGGCTCAGCGGGCCGGCCGTCGCCGTCCGGGTCGCTCCACTTGGGGAGCGTCAGGTAGCTGACAAGATTGAGCCCGTCGCGCGACTTGATGACGACCGGGTGCATCTTCACCAGCGGCAGCTTCTCGAGCTGGCGGTTGCTGGTGAACAGGAACGTCGCCTTCCGCTCGGGCTGGCGGTCGTACAGGTAGAAGCGGATCGGGCCGTTGTCCATCAAATAGGCGACCGTCCACCGCGTGTCGTCGAGCGTGCGGCTGGTGATCTGAATCTCGCCGTCGGCCACCGTCTTGAGGTACTCGAAATCGGGGCGGATCGCCTCGTCGAGGATCTGCCACTCGGTTCGCGTGTACGTGAAGCTGACCGCCTGAATGTTCTTCTCGGTCGGATGGGTAATCGCCCCGCCGATGTCCGCCTTGTCGTTTTCGGCCAGCAGCGTCTGGCTGTCGTCCTTCAGGTCGATCACCTTCAGGCAGGCGGTGTTGCGATCGCGGCTGTCGATGAAGTACAGCTTCTGGCCCGTCTTGTCGAAGCCGGCCGGCGAGGTGGTAGTCGAATCGGTCGGCGGGATCGTGATCCACGGCTTCCAGTCCTCCCCGTCCGGCTTGAAGAGCACCTGGCTCGCATCGCGCTCGAAGTTAGCGGCGAAACGGACCTTGTAATCGTCGTCGGTCATGAAGCCGGCGTATCCCGGATTCTGCTGAATCATCTCCTTGTGGCCGGTGATGATGTTGATCTTGTAAATGTCGTGGTAATGCCGCTCGTCCCGGTCGTTGATCCCGACGAGAATCTCTTCGGGAAATTTCTCGCTGACGTTTTCGATCTGGGCGGCAATCTTCTCGATCGGCGTCAGGTCCTTGACCGAGTTGTCGGCCAGGTTGACGGCATAGACGTGGTTGTCCTCGTCGCCGTTCTTGTCCTGCACGTAAAGCACGTGCTTGTTGGTGTAGGCCCAGAAGTACTGGATAATGCCGCGGTGCTTGTCGAAGGTGATCGGCTTGGCCGCATCGGGATTGTCGGCCGGTCCGACCCAGACGTTGAGGACTCCCTCGACGGGGGCGACAAAGGCCAGTTGTTTGCCGTCGTGGCTGATACGGGCGCGGGCCTTCTCGGGATTGCCGAAGAAGGCTTTGCGGGGAATCAGGGGCACATCTTCCATGCGAGTCGGGGCGGCGGCAGTGGCGTTATTCATAGGCTGGACTTTGGCTTTCAGTTTCTGGATGCGCTGGCGGATTGGCTGACGGGTTTTCTCCTGGGCGCTCGTTTTAGCGCCGATGGTTATGAGCGTCGCCAGCGTGCCGACGGCGGCAAGGGCGAAAAAGGCGCGAATCCTGGCGTTCATGACAGACTCCTGAGAGCGGCGAGGGGCACGGCTGCGTTTGGCGCGCCAGTCCGAGTGTTCCCGTTACGATACCCGAGGGGTAAAGGGGGGGCCATGCGGGGTGGGAGGTCGCATTACGCAGCAGGCACACTCCGTGTGAACTGTCCCATGTCTCCTTTCCTCTCCGCCCTTGCGTAAAATTCAAATCCGGTCTAACCCGGCCTTCGGCGATAGCGCGGATGCACCGCCCCTTTGGCGTTATGCAACTATTGTCCACTTATCCACTTACGAAAGAATATGACCCGTTGATGCGGGGCCGACTATAGCGCGTTTGTGCGTGCTGCCGCGGGCTGGGGGCTGCTAACGGCTAGGGCTTCCATTTCGTCCTCGGTAACTTTCGTTCAGAAAAGCCGCTGTGTGCTGGCTTGCCACATTTGGGAAAGAGTACCCCGCCCCGAATGGGGTAGAGTCTGTCAAACGACTGAAACCTGGAGAAGATGGGCAATTGGAGGGCCCACATCCGGCGAGGGTTTATTGACAGCAAAGGGGGGGTTTTGTCAAAAAACCTGTCAAGCTGGAGAAGTGTGGCAAGCGACGACGGCCAACTTGGGACCGCCTAGATGGTTCAATTGTCAAAGAACAAAACGGGCACAGCGCGCCGTATGTGACATCCTAGACAGTAGTGTATTTTTGTCAAGACCCGTCATACAGCGGCCCCATCACCTGGCCGTTGAGCAGGTGGTGCGGCCGGTCCAGCGGGTCGTCGATCACGGCGCTCGGACTCACACCCAGGGCGCTGAAAATCGTCGTGCAAACATCGGCCGGCGACCACGGCTGCGACAGCGGATAGGCCGCCTTGTCATCGGTCTGGCCAACGACTTGCCCGCCGCGCACGCCCGCCCCGGCGAAGAGCGCGGAATAGGCAGACGCCCAGTGGTCGCGGCCGGGAATCGTCTGGCCGGGAAGGGTCGATATCCGCGGCGTGCGGCCGAATTCCCCCATGACGACGACGAGCGTCTGGTCCAAGAGGCCGCTGGCCGACAGATCGTCCATCAAGGCCGCCAGCCCCATGTCGAGCTGCGGCAAGAGCGTGTTCTTCAGCTTTCCCCAGTTATCGACGTGCGTGTCCCACGTCTGCACGATCCCCATCGTCGCCTGGACCACCGGCACTCCCGCCTCGATCAGCCGCCGCGACAGGAGCAGCGACTGGCCGAACTTGCTTCTGCCGTAGCGATCGCGATGGGCGTCCGTCTCCTGGCTGAGCTCGAACGCTTGCGTCATCCGGGCGCTGGTCAGCAGCGAGAAGGCCACGTCCCGCTGCTCGCCGAGCGAAGTCACGCGGCCGCTACGTGCCAGCGGCGAATTGCCGCCGTTGAATTCCTCGAGCAGCTCGCGCCGCGACACCAGCCGCGGCACCGTGACGCCGTCTTGCAGGCGGAGCGCATCGACGCGGAATTTCGGATCGCTGGGATCGCGGTTGATCTGCCACGGGTCGTGCTTGGGGCCGAGAAAGCCGGCGTGCTGCCCCGGCCAGGTCAGCGGCCCTTCGATCAAGTAATTCGGCAGCGAGACGCCGGTTGGAATGCCGCCGGCGCCGGGGCGGACGAAATCGAGCGCGGCGGCCAGATTGGGAAAATCGTTGCGCGACTCGACGCGGTCGAGATCGCTCCCGCCGCGCGGCAGCGGCGTCGGCCGGCCGGTGAGGGCGACGTGCGTGGCGAGCAAGTGGTTGTGCTCGGGATGGGCCAGCGCGCGGACGATCGACCAGCGCTTCAGTTGCTGCGCGAGCTTCGGCAGATGCTCGCAGACCATGACGCCCGGGACTGCCGTCTTGATCGGCGCGAACTCGCCCCGCACTTCGGCCGGCGCCTGGGGCTTGGGATCGAGCGTATCGAGCTGGCTGGGACCGCCGCTCAAGAGGACGATCAATACCGACTTGGCGCGGCCGCTGCTCAGGTCAGCGCCGCTCGTGCTGCCTGGGGTGAGCGGCAAGGTCGCCCCGACGACCCCCGCGGCACTGACTCGCAGGAATTGACGACGATCCAGTCCGTAGCGAGGCTGTAGCATCCGTCGAGACCTCAAGGCGGGTTGTCGGGCGGGATTCAAACCGGCGGGGGCAAACTGGTCCCGTCATTATAAGATCGGCGGATCGCCTTGCCCACTCCATTTTGCCGCGGCGGCCCCCGGCGGGTGCATCCCAGCTTTTGCGTTGGTTGGCGACGGAGGAAAAAGGTCAATAGGAGAATCTGGGAATTGTTTGGTAAGCTGCGTGGGATGTGGTTGGTTGGAGAACGGATTCTCTTACAAAAGGACGCGTGTCATGGAAG
>DATKDU010000566.1:0-7915 GCA_035512595.1 Pirellulaceae bacterium | reverse complement strand
GGAGCGTCAGGTTTGAGGTCCCATGTCTCCTGATGGGCCGGACCGCCCCACATGAACAGCAGGATGCACGATTTGGCTTTGCCGAAGGAGCGGCCCTCTGACGCGGCGGCCTGCCTGGCAGCCAGAAGCTGCGGCAGTGAGAGGCCCAGCAGGCTGGCGCTGCCGACGCGCAAGAGCTCGCGCCGCGAAAAACGCGACCGCGAATAATCGGTACAGAAGCTTGGCCGCATAGGATTGCCCGGAGGAACGAACCGGCGAACTTACCCCTAAGGTAAATCGACCGGGCCGCGGCACACAAGACACGGCAAAGATTTATTTTGGGGCTGCCGTCACAGGCGCTTCGGCTGGGACTGCCGCCTGATCGCGCTTGATCGCGTCGTACACTTCACGACGGTGAACCGGAACCTCCGATGGCGCAACAATCCCCAATCGGACTTTGTCCCCGCGGATATCCACCACCGTGATGGTGATGTTCCCGGCAATCACGATCGACTCGTCCCGCTTCCTTGATAGTACAAGCATCGTATCCACGACTCCTTCACAGACGTACGAACCCGAACAACGCAGAATTATAGAAATTTTCGAAAGCCGGCTTGTCAGAATCGGGAGGACCGGGACCCAGCGGCGTTTCGGTCGCGGTCGCCGCGGCAAGCCGGGGGCAAAGATGGAGACGTAACTCACGACGCCGTCAACGGTTGCGCCGGGCGGACCGGTCCCGATTTGGGGGCAGTGGCGAGCCCTTCGCCGGTCACCGTGACGGGCACAGTGACCAAAGGTGTCACGCGCGACACTTTGGCATTTTGATACATTGGCGGCAAATTGACTCAAGTTCTAGAGCCTTCTGGGAGTTTCCACATGGCGGTCCATCGCCACATTTGGCCACTGATGTCTCTCCTCGCCGCCTGGCACCTCTTGACGGCGACGACGGAAACCCTCGCTCGCGAGCCGCTGCCAGACAAGCTCGTCGTCCTGACCTTCGACGACTCCGCCAAGACGCACTTCACGATCGTGCGGCCGATCCTGCTCAAGTACAAGTTCGGCGCGACGTTCTTCATCACCGAGGGATTCGACTTCCAGGACAACAAGCGCGATTACATGACCTGGGAGGAGATCGCCCAGCTTCACAAAGACGGCTTTGAGATCGGCAACCATACGCGCGACCATCTGGGGATCAACAAGGAGAATCACGCTCAAGTCGCCGAGCAACTGCGGGCGATCAACGAACGCTGCCGCGAGCACGGCATTGGCGCCACGACGAGCTTTGCCTGGCCGGGGAACTCGACGGCCGTGGAAGCCTTCGAGGCGATGCGCAAGGAAGGGATTCGTTTTGCCCGCCGCGGCGGCAGTCCGGAATATGAATACAAGGAAGGGAAAGGATTCGCCTACGAGCCGGGGCTCGATCATCCGCTGCTCGTTCCCAGTGCCGGCGATGCGCGGCCGGACTGGACGCTCGAGGACTTTATCTCGGCAGTGGAGAAAACAGGCCGCGGGCGGATTGCGGTGCTTCAGTTTCACGGCGTGCCCGACACGGCGCACGACTGGGTGAGCACGGCGCAAGATAAGTTCGAAGCGTACATGCACTACCTGGCAACGCACGAGTACCAGGTGATTGCGATGCGCGACCTGGAGAAGTACGTCGATCCGGCGGTTTCGCCGAGCGATCCGCTGGGAGTGGTGCGCGACCGGCAGGCGATGCTCAAAGCAGGGAAGTTGATTGACAACAGCCGCCGTCCGGTGAACGAAGCGGAGCAGCGATACTGGCTAACGAATATGCACGAGCATGGATACACGCCCGTGGAAATGGCTGCCGCCACCGGCCTGAGTATCAAGGAAGTCGAGGCGGGCATTGCGAAGCATGCGATCGAGCGCGGTGAACGATCCGCCGACGCACTACTGCGGGTGCTTCCCTATCCCGGCGGCCGTCATCCGCGGATCGGTTTTCTCGACGGTGCGATCCGCCCGCAGCGCGAATCGAAGGTCAGCATCTTCCCGCCGTGGAAGGACGGCGGCTATGCGGTGGCCGATGTGCCGGAGGCGATCTGGATGCAATCGGGCGGCGGGCGTCAGCTCATGTATTTGGCCCACACGCATGTGCCGACGATGTGGGACAAGCAGGGGGTCAAGCTCGATCCGCTGGAATGGAAGCGGGAGAAGGAGGGCGTCATGTCGGTCGAACGAAGGCTGCCCAATGGAGTGGTCTTCGGCACGCGCGTCGTGCCGCGCACCGATCACGCGGCCATGGAGATGTGGCTGGCCAACGGCACGAGCGAAACGCTTCGCGGCCTGGTCGTGCAGAATTGCGTGATGCTCAAGTCGCTGACCGGCTTTGCCCAGCAAACGAACGACAACAAAGTTATCCGCAAACCCTACGTCGCCTGTCGGAATGAGGCCGGCGACAAATGGTTGATCACCGCCTGGGAGCCGTGCGTTCGGCCCTGGGCCAATGCTCCCTGCCCCTGCCTGCATAGCGATCCGCAATTCCCCGACTGCCAGCCGGGCAAGACCGTGCGGCTGAAAGGGTGGCTGTCGTTTTATGAAGGAAAAGACGTCGATTCGGAATTGGAGCGAATTGAAAAAGCCGGTTGGTAATGCACGCCGTCAAGTTTTCGCGATGAAGCATTTGCCGGCGGGGCGAAGTCTTGCCAGAATGATGCTTGCGGCGGTTGCTGGAATGCCCGCAACCTCATCCCACTGTCGAAGGCCGACAGTGGGATTCGGAGGAGCGCTAATCATCGCATCCCGAAACTGACTTGGAGAATCACCGTGTCGCACGCTGCCTGCCCTCACTGCGGTCATTCCATCGTCATCAATGACTTTCTCGCCGGCCAGATAGCCGCCTGCCCCGCGTGTGGTCAAAGATTTGAAGTCCCAGCCGGATCGGCGACTATAACACCAACTCCGCCGCCGGTCGTGTCTGGCGAACGCTCCGAGTTCTGCGCGCGGGAGTCAGTACGGACCAATCCAACGGCGCGTCGAGGGCGACCAATTGCGATTTCGCTGCCCTTCATCGTCGCCGGTGGTGTTGTGGGAATTGGTCTGGCTGTCCTCATTCTCCTGTTTGTTTTCAACATTGATGTTCTCGGCATCCGGGGAGAGTCTCGCAGGGCGACTGCTCAAAGCAACACTAAAAAGGCCAAGCCCAGCGTCAATCTGAAGCGCGGGGAGCCGCTGGCGAAAGGCTCTCGCAAAAACGCGGCCCCCACTGCTAAAGTTGTCCATGTCCCAAACGGTGGTCAATCGACACTGCTGCCGCCGGCTTTGTCGCCAGTGGGGCCAGACGGCGCTATTGCGAATGACGAGTTCCGTTTGGGAGACCCGCCCCCGGTCTTCCCCGACCCGCCCCCACTAGAAGACCCCCGCGACTTCGGCCCGAACCCCCCACCCCCAGGCTTCCTTAGTGGTCCAAATGACTTTGGCGGCTTGATCGTCGGCGATCTCACCACCGAATCTGGCCCATTTCCCGGCCGGATGGTCCGCGGTATGGCACCGGGTATTGGAGCGTTCCCCGATGCCGGCGACGATGCGGCTCCAATCGACGAAGCGACAGCCGCAACGCTGATTGGGCCGTTGATGGAAGCGCTTGAGAAGGGGGAAGTCCCGGAAGAAAGAGCAAGGGCAGCCGACGAATTGGGTCAGCTTGGCAAACACGCCTCCAAGGCAGTGCCACTGTTGGTCAAGTCCCTAAAAGACGTTAGCGAATCTCTTTCGATCTCGGATCAATCGCAATCAGGGCACGAACGACATTCCCGCGGGTCGGGACCAAACCGAAACCTACCGAAAATTGGCAGGTAAACCAGAATCGCAAGTTCGCCTGTCTGGCCATAGCCGAAATTGGCCCCGATGCGGAGTGGGCCATACCGCTCCTGAAAGATTTGCTAAACGTTTCCGGTCAAAAACTGGACTCGGCTTCTAATGGCGACGTATTTCGTGCTTCTGCGGAAGCACTCGGGCGCATTGGAAAGAAAGATAGTAGCCTGATTGCGACGTTGAACAAATATCGAGAGGGCGCAGGGCTAAGGTCCACCTCTAAGGTCGAAATATCGCGCGCCAGAGAAGCGGTCGATACGGCGCTACGGAGGATCGAAAACGCGGCGAAGGACGAAGACCCGGCGGAATGAAGTCGGCATAGCGTGCCGGCTAAAAAAGACTGGCTGTCGTTTTATGAAGGGACAGACATCGAGGAGGAGCTTGCGCGGATTGAGAAGCTGGGGGCGGCGCGAATAGGGGCAATTTCAAATTGACAATCGTTAATTGTTAATTGCAAATTGTTCAATGATCAATTTGCAATTATCAATTCACAATTTGCAATTCTGGCCCGCCGCACTCTGCCCCTGCACTCGTCCGGCAGGTCGGCGCTCGCTACCGCTCGCTGGACGCTGCCCTGCACTCTGCACTCTGCAATCCGCAATGGCTTCAGTCCCTTCCCCCCATCACCAGATCGCCCAAGCCGCCGAGAATCGAGCCTTCCCCCTTGCCGCCTTTGGCCCCCGCCATCATTCGCCCCGCTAGGCGTGAGAACGGCAGCGACTGGAGCCACACTCGGCCGGGGCCGGTGAGGGTCGCCAGGAACAGCCCTTCGCCGCCGAAGATCGTGTTCTTGAAGCCGCCGACGAAGCCGATGTCGTAGTTGACGCTGGGCTGCAAGGCCACGAGGCAGCCCGTATCGAGCTTGATCGTCTGGCCCGGGGCGAGGTTCATCTCTTGCAGCGTCCCGCCGGCATGCACCAGGGCAATGCCGTCGCCGCTGAGCTTCTGCATGATGAAGCCTTCGCCGCCGAACAGTGCCACGCCGACTTTTTTCTGGAAGGCGATGCTGATCTGCACGCCGCGAGCCCCGCACAGGAACGAATCCTTCTGGCAGATCATCTCGCCGCCGAGCTGGTCGAGGTGCAGCGGCACGATCTTCCCCGGATAGGGGGCGGCGAAAGCCACGACTTCCCGCTGCCGCCCGCCGTTGGTGTACGTCGTCATGAACAGCGACTCGCCGGTCATCATCCGCTTGCCGGCACTCACCATCTTCCCCCAGAAGCCCTGGTTCTGCTGGCTGGGGTCGCCGAAGACGGTTTCCATCTGGATCGCCGGACTCATGTACATCATGGCCCCCGCTTCCGCGATCACCATTTCCCCCGGGTCGAGGGTCACCTCGGCAAATTGCATCTCCGAGCCGAAGATCTGGTAGTCGATCTCGTCGGACTTCTTGCCGCTTCCCACGGGTCGCAGCGGTTCGAGCTGCGGCATTCCGGCCGACGGCGGCTGGACGAGAAAGGGCTTGCCGCAACCCTGGCAGTGGACCTGCTGTCCCGCCAGGCGAGGATCGAACTGATACTGCTTGCCGCAGGAGGGACAGGTGATCATGGGGGGCGCCGTAAGAGGGTTTTTTCCAGGTATCATCGGCCTTGGAAGAGGTTGATTCGTAAGCGATCCGCCAATCTTGTGTAATCGGAATGGATTCCCGGCGGACGGAGCGGCAGGTATCGACGATGCGGCCTGTGCGGACGCGGGCAGTGGTCCGCCCACGCCGGAAGAACTGTGGCAGTCGCGGTGGCTCCTGACTTGGGACGGCACTCCGGCGGAGTTCATTGGCGTGTAGGTCTTGATGCGCCGATTGCCGAGATTTTAGCGCGCCAGCGCCGCGGTTGGCTCGTTACAACCGTCAGATTCGGTCGTTAGGTCGCTGCGCGGATGGCGGCGTGAGGTAGAGTTTCTGTCAGAACCACCGATTCCGGCGGTCAGGAAATCTCACATCAATTGGCGCGTCCGCTGGCGCACGAAGCTGCGGCGTAACCGCCCATCCCCATCAGGGAGTCGGCTATGGCATCTCTTTCGCACAAACCGAAACCGGACGACGACGACAGTCCCAGCTTTGATTTGGCCGTGGCAGCCGCCCTGTGGGTCGGCGCCGTATGTCTGATCGTCGCGGTCAACTACGGGGCCGAGCACGGCGTGAATGGCTCCTCGCAATGGCTGCTTGTCTTGCTCCACCAGTTTTACGGTAAATGGGTCGTGGCAGGGCTGGCCGTCATCGTGGGACTGGGAATGTGCCAAAGCGCGATCCGGCGGATGAATGCCGCCCCCAAACCACCGGAGTTTTTGCAAGGAGTCGTGGTGCTGGAGTCGATGCGCTGGTTTCGGCAAGGTCCGCCAAAATCCCGCCGCGGCAGCGCCTAGCGGCGGGCGCGGTTCTCAACCACTGCGCCGTTTTGGTACGATAGAACGTCGAGGGCCTGGTACTCCAACCCAGAGGCATCGACGTTGACGCACCTTCCCCCTGCCGTTCGCCCATTCTCCCGCCGCCAGATGCTCCAGGCCGGAGCGATCGGAGTCGTCGGTCTGTCGATGGCCGACGTGGCCCGCTGGCGCGCCGATGGGGCAGAGGCGGGCTCGAAAGTGCCGCCGGCTAAGTCGGTGATCTACATCTTTCTGACCGGCGGGCCGTCGCAGCACGACACGTTCGACATGAAGCCCGACGGTCCGTCGGAATACAAAGGCGAGTTTAAGCCGATCGCCACGAAGACGCCGGGCATCCAGATCTGCGAGCATCTGCCGCTGCTCGCGCAGCGGTCCGACAAGTGGGCGCTGGTGCGGTCGCTGACGCATGCGGAGAACGATCACGAGCGTGGCACGTACGTCATGCTGACGGGCAACTCGGCCGTTCCCGGAACGTTCCGCCGCAGCCAGCCGCAGTCGATCGACCTGCCGAGCATCGCGGCGATTGCCGGTAATGCGACGCCACGGCGTGGAAAGCTGCCGACGAGCGCCATCCTGCCTGAGAAGATTTACCACTCCAATTCGGGGGTCTTCCCTGGACAACTGGCCGGCATGCTCGGGGCTCAAAACAATCCGTGGCTGATCGAATGCACCGACAAGCCGCACGCCTATCACTCGAATTCCGGCGCGTTCCCGAAGTACCTGTTCAACCTGCACAAAGGAGTGCCGGCCGATCGCGACGACTGGAAGTTCGAGGTCTCGCACCTGACGCTGCAGGAAGGAATTCTAGCCGACCGTTTTTCCAGCCGGCTCAAGCTCCTGGAGTCGATCGACGGCCAGCGGCAGCAGCTTGAAAAGTCGGCCGAGGTGGCCAAATACGACCAGCAGCGAAACGACGTGGTGTCACTACTGGGCGATCCCCAGGTGCGGCAAGCGTTCGACGTCCGCCGCCATGCCGACGCCAAGACGCTGGAGCGCTACGGCGACAACTCGTTCGGCTGGTCGCTCCTCATGGCGCGGCGGCTCGTCGAGGCCGGCGTCAACCTGGTGCAGGTCAACCTCGGCAACTTTGGCAGTTGGGACCTGCACGGCAACAATTTTCCGTTGCTGAAAGATTATCTGTTTCCGCCAACAGACCGGGCATTGTCGGCACTGCTCGACGATCTCGACGCCAGCGGCATGTTGGAAAACACGCTGGTCGTCGTCGCCGGCGAGTTCGGCCGCACGCCGCGGATCTTCAACGTCGCGCCGAAGATCTACAAGCTGCCGGGACGCGACCACTGGGCCCCGTGCCAGTCGATCCTGCTGGCCGGCGGCGGCGTCCGCGGCGGCCAGGTGATCGGCTCCTCCGACCGCAATGGCGCGTATCCAACCTCCGATCCGCAGACCCCCGAAAACTTCGCCGCCACGATCTACCAGGCCCTCGGCATTCCCAAAGGTGCCGCCTGGCACGACTCGGCAGGCCGGCCGTACCACATCTACCAGGCGGAGCCGATCAAGGGGCTGGTGGGGTAGCCACAGCAATTCGTTCAAGTTGCTAAGGTAGGTATTCTGCCAAAACTTCATTGGCACTTAGAGGCTATCCGAAAAGTGATCTTGTTCTAAATTGCCGAAACTGCGTAGTGTGCTGGCTTCCATCTTCCCCAAACCAAGGAGCATGCACATGGACGTGCCAGCACGTGAAACGTATCCCAGCGACCTGACCGAC
>DATKDU010000565.1:0-14720 GCA_035512595.1 Pirellulaceae bacterium | reverse complement strand
GACCTTGCTGTCGCGAGAGTTGCCCGTATACGCCCGCATAGCGTGACGCTCGCACCCCCCCCGGTGTGGGGGTTGCATTCAGACGTTCTGTCTTAAGTCACTTACGCCGATTCGGCGGACCGGCGTGTGTGCGTAACTCTTGATGCTGTGGGCAGTTCCGCCGAGAGGGCCGGCTCGGCGGCGGCGCGCAAGTGACGAATTGCACCCCTCCACTCACCTATTGCCTGGAAGGGGCATAACCGGACTGGATGTCCGCCGGGGCATTCAACCCCCCCGTTCGGGGCGTTATGAACCGGACGGCCGTTTTGGCTGCAACTGGTGAAGCGGACCAAGGCGATCGGACAGCCGTTCCCGGAGGCTGTTAGCCTCCGGCTAGGGACTGGAACATCAGGGGGCTGACGCCCCCCGCTCGCCGGAACCGGGAACCCGGGAGATCAGGGGGCTGACGCCCCCCGCTCGCCGGAGCTCGGAACTGTGCCCGGCGGCCGCGCTGCTCCCCGCCAGCCAGCCGGTGCTCCAGGCGGCTTGAAAGTTGTAGCCGCCGATCGGGCCGTCGAGGTCGAGGATCTCGCCGGCAAAGTACAGGCCGGGGACCAGCTTGCTCTGCATCGTCCGCGAATCGACCTCGGAGAGCGCAATGCCGCCGGCAGTCACCTCCGCCTTGCCGAAGCCGAGCGTGCCGGACAGCGGCACCGGCAGATGCTTGAGCAGCCGCACGAGGCGGCCGCGCTCGAGCTTGGAGATTTCCGCGGCACGGCGGTCGGCGGGAGTGTTGGCGAGAATCAGCAGCGTTTCGGCCAAACGCTGCGGCACGAGCGAGGCCACGATCGTAGCGATGTTCTTCTTTCCGGAGGCGGCCAGTTCGCGGCGCAGCCGCTCGCCGAGCTGCGCCTCGTTTTCGTCGGGCAGAAGATCAATTTCGGCCGTCAGCGACGAAGGTTGAGGATGGCCCGAGACGACGCGGCTCACGTCGAGTGCTGCCGGGCCGGTGAGGCCGAAGTGAGCAAACAGGAGCGAGCTCTTGCGGCTGGCCAGCTTCTTGCCCCCGCCCAAAATCGTGAGCGTGACGTCCGGAAGCGTGATGCCCTTGAGCGCGAGCACCCACGCGGCACTGGTGGTCAGCGGCGTGAGTGCCGGCCGCGGCGGGACGATGGTATGTCCCAGACTGGCCGCCCACTGGTAGCCGTCGCCGGTCGTGCCGCTGCCGGGGTACGACTTGCCGCCGGTGGTGAGGATCAGGCGCGGCGTTTGGAGCGTGCGAGTGGGGGTGGTGAGTTGGAACGTAGAGCACTCGCTCCGCGAGTGCTCCGTTGGACCTTGCGACGCGCCTTGCGAGTCGGCGGTGATCGTGGCCGACTCGCTCTGCGAGTCGGATGTACACTCGCGGAGCGAGTGTACTACATGGGTCACCGGCTCTTCGAGCGCCAGCTCCGCTCCGCTGCGATGCAATCTGGCCAGCAGCGCCTCCAGCACGTCGCTCGCCTTGTTGCTGACGGGAAAGACTTTGCCGGTCTCTTCGACCTTCGTCTTGACCCCCTCGGCTTCGAACAGGCCGATCGAGTCCTGCACGCTGAGGGCGGCGAGTGCCGAGTGCAAGAATCGTCCCGGCGGTCCATAGGCTAGGGCGATGCCCCGATTATCGGTGGCCTGCGTGATGTTGCACCGCGTGCCGCCGGACATGAGGATTTTCACGCCGGGCCGGCGGTTCTTTTCCAGAAGCAGCGTCCGTTTGCCAAGCTCCGCGGCACGGAATGCCGCCACAAGGCCGGCAGCGCCTGCGCCGACGATGATGACGTCCACTTCCGTCATGGCCGGGACGCGCGCTCACTCGCCTCAAAGACCTTTAGTTCCGCCGCGTATTGCTGGATCATTTTGCGGTACGAGCGCACGACCTCGGACCGGTGCTCGGGTTTCAAGTCGGAGCGCGACTTGATGGCCTTGAGACGGCGCTCAAGGTTGGCAAGTTTGCGCTGTGTTTGCTCGTATCCTGCCTTGGTCAATCGCTCGGTCATAGGATCAACTCCACAACTCCCTTGGGGCGCTGGCGGCGATCGGTTCCAAAATCCTCGTTCGCCCACCGCTCCAGATCGGCGTCATCGGCTGCGAAGATTATCTGAAGAAACGGCCAAACCGAATCATGAATCACTTCGTTGTCCATGGTATCCATCGGATATTCGGGGCCAGGCAGCACGATGACATCCACGTCATTCGGTGAAAGCTTTCCGGTTACGAAACTCCCATTCACAATGATTCTTCGGATTCCCGCTGTGATTGCCCATTGCACAAACTCCACCAACTCACTTGCCTGGACCTCCCGCTCGGGCGAACCGCTTCCAAACGCGGCCACCAGTTCCTCTAACGTTGCCCGATGGATTCCCGCAGGAAGGTTTCCGTAATCATCGAGCGCTGGAATCATGTTGCACTTCAATCTTACCGTGTCCATCAAGAGGGAAGCGAGTATCTCGGCTGCAAAAGTTGATAGAGTCCTATCCACGCCCCTCCCCCGGCACCCGCACCAGTCGGATCAGCGTTTGCTCGCTGGTGCCGTCTTCGTATTGGACGCGGAGCACGTCGCCGGAGACCTTCTCCAGCGTCGCCGCCTGATACTCTTCGCCCGCCCCCTGGCGGCAATCGATCTGCATTCCGGCCGAGAGCCGCAGCGGGCGGATTTCTTCCGGCTTGAGCCAGCCGTGCCGCCCGTCGAAGAAGCTGGCGAAGGTCCGGTCGCCGTCGATCGACAGGACCTGCGCGGGATACCAGAACCCGTCCCGTCCGAAGACCAGCACGCGGTCCCCTTCGTTCCAGCGGATCGCCTTGCCCGACTCGCGGCGGATGCGAATGCGGCTGAGGCTCGTGTTCAGCTCCACTTCCTCCGAGTCTTCGTACAGAACGTCGATCACCTCCCCCGATACGCGAGTGACCTCGGCAGGGAAGTAGCGGAGCGACGCCTCGAACTTCGGCCGGCAGAAGACCTTGTCCCCCACCTGCACGTTCAGCGGCATGATGTCCTCGGGCGGCACGATCGCCTGATCCTGGTCGTCAAACAAGATGCTGTACTCGCCGTCGTCAACGGAATAGATCGTCCCCGGATACCAGAACAGGTCGCCTCCCCAGCGGGCCAGGACGCGGTCGCCGACGGCCCACCGCATGTGCGGCTTCCGCGCTGCGGGGAGCGGCCGTTCCGGCACTCGGATCGACGCCAGGTTGGCGGTCACCTGCGCGCCGTCGCCGGTGCGAACCTGCACCGTGCTCCCCTCCACCGATTCGACGACGCCAACTTGCGACCGGCTGGTGGCCCCGTCTTCGATGGCGACCTGCGTCCCCGCGGACAGCGCCAGCGGCTTCATCTGGCTGGCGACGAACCAGCCGTCGTCCTGGTTGTCGAGGATCACGTAAAACCGGCCGCCGTCCGCGTGACGGACGGTTCCTGGATACCAGAACGAATCCAACTCGGGGCGCACCAGAACGCGCGCATGAACGGCCCACGACATAGACGCCTCACCTGCCAGAACGGGAAGTCCGCCGTCATTGTGATCGGCGGGCTTTCCGAAGGGAAGAGAGCGGCGCGGCGGGCCGGTTCGCTAGGCGGGCGGCCAGGTAACCACCAGATGGTTGTCGATCCGCTCGACGCCTTCCACACGGCGGACCACTTCCTGTGCCATCTGCTTCTGGAAGTAGGTCTTCACGATCCCCTGCAGAATGACCCGGCCGCCGTCCGTTTCAAACCGCAATTGGCGCCTCGTCAGATAAGGGCTGGTGGTGATGGCCGAGTCTACCCGCTCGGCCAGGGTCTTGTGTGCTTGCATGTCATCCTCAAGTTGTGTCGGCATGGCCGGTCCGCACCGTCGGATGGCAGCTTCCGCGGGGATTGTGGGAAACTATCGGCAGCAGCGCGGAGTCTGGTAAATCTTTCCTGGAATTCAGCCCAGGAAAACGGGGCAAACCAGGCAAACCTTTCAAATTGTGGCGGTAATGCGGGCGAAATTGCCCGAGAAGCGGCCCTCCTGCCGGTCTCCTTTACGCCTGTTCCCCCGCTGCGGTTCGGCAAACGCGGAGCTACACAGGCCACAGCCCGGCCGCGGTCGCCACGGCACACACCAACAGCAGCGAGCAGGATAGCCAAACAACCCGCGAGCGGAAACGGGTTGCTAGCAGCGGCTGGTCGCTGGCTTGGCTCAAAAAGGCGACGCGCTCGATCACCGACGGATGGAGCCAGCGGCCGCGGCGATATTCCTGGCTGTCGCCCACCAGCTTGAACAGGGCCGAATGAAGATGCGCGACTTCACGAGAATCGATGGCCAACCCGCTGGTGCTACAGCACGCCGCCAGGTCCGCATCGTGCTCGTGCAGCCGCGCCAGCCAGCCCATTATCACCAGCGCGTAGGCCGTCACCGCCAGCGGCATGACCAGCGACATCTGCCACAGCGGAGCAATGCCGACGCCGCTGAAAAATCCGCTGAGCGCGGCGAGCCCCTGCGGCCACTGCGCTTGCACGGCGAAATGAACGAGCACCGGCAGTCCCAAGATCATCATCCGCTGCCACAAATGACGTCGCGACAAGTGGGCCGCTTCGTGCCGCACGACGACGTCGAGCTCGTCGTCGGTCAGGCGGGCGATCAGGCCGTCAGAGAGGAAGATCGTCCGCATCCCGGGGAGCAGCCCGGCGACCGCCGCATTGGCCAGCGTCCCGCCGGTGCGCCAGACGACGATGTCCCGCACGCCGCAGCCGAGAGAGCGGCAACTGGCCAGCAACCGCTGTTTGAGCGGGCTGTCGGCCACGCGCTGCGTCTGCCACAGCCACCGCAATACGAGCGGCAATCCCAGCACGGCCGCCGCCAGCAGCACGCCCCACAGCCACCAGGCGCGGCGGTCATCCGCGCCGCTGGTCCACTGCAGGTGGACAGCCGACTCTTGAATGCCCAGGATGACGAGCGCCGGCAGCAGGGTCAGCCCCAGGTAATGCCGCACGCGGAGCATGACGTATTGCCGCAGGCGCTCGGCCGCTTCGCCGGCCGCCTGCCGCAGCAGGCATTCGACCCGGTAGCAGGCGATCCACACCAGCACCAGGCTGGCCACCAGCGGCGCGAAAATGAGCAGTTCGTCCACCAGCGGCCAGGCGAGTGTGACCTCGAGGGAGCGGACCACCTGCGGCCAGCGCCCCAGATAGAGCAAAGCCAAGGCGCTGCCGGCCCACAGCCAGGTGATGACCTCGTGCCAGGCCTCCCACCGCTGGTTTGCCAGGCGGCAATCCATTCGGCCGCGCTGCAGGCCGTGTTCCAGCGACGCGCGGGCGATCAGTGCCGCCAGAGGCGCGGTGACCAGGAGAGAAAACGCGGCCGCCAATTGCCAGAGGATTCCGCCGGGGAGCGGCGCGTCGCCGCCCGCGCCAGAGACAGCACACACGACCACCAGGAGAATCGCCAGTTGCATGTCGAAATCGCGGCAGAAGTGCGAAGCGGGCAAAGCTTCAGACTAATTGCCGGCGGCGACTTTACAAAATCCGGAAGATATGCGGCTTGCTCCGCGGTCCGCTTTGGCCGGCGGAAGCCACATTCGCTCAAGCGGCTGGTAGCGGTCGGGCCGATAATGCCACTTTGGATGGGCGGTTCCTCGTGCTGGCGGGAAGCTTGTCGTGGCGGAAACGGTCTATTATTGCTGGTCTTGCGACGCGCATCGGCGGGCTTTGCCGGCGGCCGATGGAACGGGGACCTGCCCCCGCTGCCGGCAGACGCTTTCGGCCGATTGCCGGCTGACTTGCGTTACCGGGGCGCATCCGCGCGACGAAGGACAAACGCGGAGGATGAGAGAAACGCATCGGCTCCAGCGCGGTTCCGCGGCGGCGTAGCAATCGCGAGCGGATCGAACTATCCAACTGCGGATTGGCTACGGCGCGCCAGGAAAACCACCGCCAGGAAACCCTCCCGGCGAGCTGCCGGCCATCGGGGGCGCGTTCTTTTTGAGTCCGTCCGATTCGAGCTTGCGGAAAGCATCGACGCCGAAGCCCGTATCCTTGGCGCCGGCCCCTTCCTGGATGATGTCGTTGCGGCCGAGGTGGATTTTTTTGTAGGTGTCCTCGGAGATCACGTAGTACCAGTCGGCGAAGCGGGAGTTGAGAGAAGCGACGCGGCCCTGCGCTTTCTTGAGCTTCTCGTCGTACTCTCTCAGCTTGCGTTCGTTGTCGCGCTTGATCGCTTCGCGGCGAAGCTGCTCGCGATCGAGCGGAGGCTCGGCCTTGGCGTCGCTCTTGGCTTTAACGTCCCCCTTAGCACCCGCATCCGGCTGCTTCTCGTTTGCCTTGGCCTGGTTCTCCTCTTCCTGGCAACCTCCGCCGGAGGCCTCTTCGGCTGCGGGATCGCCGGCCGGCGGGCTGGCCTCCGGCCCGGCCGGCATTTCCTCCAGCACGGGCTTTGGGAGCATATCGTCGGCCAGTTGGGCGCTGACCAGCAGGAAGCGGTTGAGCTTTTCGAGCCCGGCCCCTTCCTGCACTCCCGCCACGTCGCCGAAGCGGAGGACGTACCGCACGCCGTCGGCGCAATCGACATTGACCTCGCCGTTGCGGCTGAAGATCTCGATTTTGTCGCGCCCGCCGGCAAAGAAGCCGTGCTCGACCAGCGACGTCATCAGCTCCTCGTTGGCCAGGAATTTTTCGTCGAGCGCGAACTCCGCGCCGAGCCCCGCGGGCTTGCGCTCGACGCTCTCGATCTTCAAGTCGTCGAGGGCGTTCTTGAGATCGTCAAGCTTCGTCTTGGCCAACTCCTCCTCCTCGCCCAACTGAGCATCGTGAGCCTGGTTACCAGCGTAGATCTGGAAGCTGTCAAGATTCCAGGTCCCGGAGAGGTTATCCCACGAGACGCGCGCATCCATTTTGGGCTGCACGACGTTGCGCACACCCGTTTGTGTCGGCTGTCGGACGATCGAGTAGTCCTTGAGCGTGAGCGCCGCCACGTCGTTGGGGTTGAGCTGCAAAAGGTCGCGCTCGATCCACTTGCCGAACTCCGTGGGGATTCTCGTCGGATCGATCTTGGTGATGTAAACTGCGTCGGTCAGATTCCCCTGCGATTCCGCGATGCGGACGAACCGCTGGCCGGGGCTGCCTTCCACTTCCTTCCCCACCAGAATCCGCACCAGGTCGTCCGACTTCTCATTTTGCAGGACGATCAGCTTGCCGTACTCCTTTTTGCTGGCCGCCGTCTCGTCTTGGGGGGGCTCGATCACGCCGTACAACTCGTGGTCGGTGGCAATCTCGCTGGCCACGTGCAGGCAATCGAGCTGAAACAGGGACTGGGCCGAGTCCTGCAACTGCTGCTCCGCGTCGGCCGGGTAGTTGTCGTGCGACGGCACGACCCACTTGCCGCGTTCCTTGGCCACTCGGAAGCTGTTCACCGAGCTCAGCGTGTCATCGTACCAGGTGATTTCCAGGCTGGCGGCCTTCGACGTGTCGTCGAACTGGGGAAACAGCGGCTGGCCGACGCGGCTCTCGCTATTGACTTCGGTCGTGCGCGGCAAGGTGGCGAAGGCGGCCACTCCGAACGCGGCCGCCACGGCGACGTAGATGATCGTTTTGACGTTTTCGTTCATAGCCGACATTTCCCAATGAAACTTGCCTTGGCAAGTGACTCATCACTCACCACTCACCCACTAGTACTTCATCCGCGCCTTGGAAACTCCCTCCCGCTCGCGGAGGCGGCGGCGGACGAAGACGATGAAGCCGACCAGCAGCGGCGGGATCGGCGGGATGGCCACCGACCACAGTTTGTACTCGTTCTGCACGCTCCGCACTGTCTGGTCGCGCTCGCGGCGGATGTTCTCCAGGTCCTTGTCCCGCTTCCGCTGCAACTCGAGCACGGCTCGCTTGGCGTCGCTGTCGGCCTTGACGTACTGCAGCGCCAGGATCTGCTCCTGCGCCTGCTGCTCGGCCTCGTCCACCTGCTCGCCCGCATTCCGCTTGCGCTCGTTGGCTTCCCGCAGGTCGGTCAGCTTCTTCTCGATCTTTCGGACGTTCTCTTCCAGCTTGTTTTTTTCCTCGTTGAACTTCTTCAGGAACTCCTCGGCCCGCTCGTCCTCGTATTCCAGGGCGAGGCGGGATTCCTTCTCGATCCGCTGCAACGTGCTGTACCGCGGCTTTCGCTGCCGGATCGCCAGGAAGCGATCGTCGCCGGCCACCGCATCCACCAGGTTCAGCACGAACGGTCCGTTATCCCAGCGGAACTGATCCAGCCCTTGAGCGTTGCGCATCTGAAGCCATTGATTCCCTATCAGGTCGATGTCGGCCACATAAATGACGTTGATCGGACGCGGCGTGGCCGGCTTCGTCGCGGCAGGATCCGTCGATTTGCCGTTCTTGCTCTCCTTCTCGGCCGACTTGCTCTTGTCGTCCTCGCTTGGGTCGGCGTCCTGTTCCTTCCCCTTGATCCAGGCGGCAATCGCATAGGATCGCAAAGGAGTGCGTTTGAGCTGCTCGAGGGCCGACTCCCCTGCGCCCTGCATGAACATCCGCATCGCCTCCACCTCGATCGTGCTCGTGCCGTCTTTGGAAGTGCTCACGAGCTCAGTAAAGGTCAGATCGCTGTTGTCGGTGTCCTGCACGATCCCGCCCCCAAGCGGGATCAGCAACTCCTCAAATCCCTTCACCGACGGCTCGCTGGGATTGAACGTCCCCGGATTCTCCTGCCGCAGGAAGATGAACGGGCCAAACGTCGGCATATCGCCGAAGCGGCGGTATGGATTGCCAACCTGGCAAACGACCCGCCCGGGCAACTTCCCCGGCAAACTCGCCTCGCCGACCGGCGCAATGCCGAGCGCCTGCCACAAGATCTTGAATGCTTCTCCCTTGGGCTGCGACGCTCCCCCCATGCCGAACATGCCCCCCGGCGCCGGCTTGTCCTCCGCAGTGCCGGGGACGTCGAAGCCGAACGGCAAGGGATCCTCGAAGATGACGGTCGGCTGCCCCTGCGTGATGGCGGCAACCAGGTATTGCAGTTGGGTTGGGGCGAGCGTGGATGGCTGCACCACGAGCAGCACGTCGTAGCGCAGCGCGCCGTCCTCGCCGAAGACCTGGATCGGATTGCTGGCGTCCACGTCCTCGATGCGGTACTGCCGTTCCAGATCATCGAGAATCTGCTGCTTTTGAACCTGCCGCGGCTGACCGCCGGCAAACGAGAAGCCCCCCTTGAGCTGCACGTCGGTTTGCACCAGGCCGAGCTTCTTGCGCTGCGGCTGGGCGACGGTGGCGATCGCCCGGACCAGCTCGTACTCCACCGGAGTGTTGTTGGAGAAGAACGGCACCACGATCTTTTCGACGCCACAGGTGAAGGCGGCCCCCATGATAAACTGCTGCGTGCGGCGTTCGCCCCGTTCCTCGACGGGAACAGCGACGCGTTGAATCCCGAAGCGGTCTTCGGCCAGCGCCGATTCCTTGCTGAATTCCTCGAGGTTTTCATGCACGATGACCTCGACTTTGTTGCCGGCGTAGCTCTTGAGCTCCTTGAGCATCGACACCAGGTTGTACTTGGTCTTCACGAAATCATCGGGGACGCTGGCGCTGATGAACGCCTCGATCTTCACGGGGCTCTTGTTCTCCAGCTTCGAGAGGATCACACGCGTGTCGGGAGAGAGCGAGCCCACCTGCCCGGCCGTCATGTCCTGCCGCCACAGGTCGTGGTTCGAGAAGACGACGTTGACGCCGACGAGCAGGCCGACGAGCGCCAGCGCCCGCACAATGTAATGTCCGAGCATCGACTGGCCGTCGCGGCCGCCGAGCCAATGCCGACGCCCGATCAAAACCATGCTCAGATAAATGCCGAGGACCATGATCAACAGGAAGTAACTCACGCCGGAAACGCTGATCACCCCGCGGCCAAAGTCGTCGAACCGCTGGGAGAAGCTCCACCGCGACACCCAGTGCGGGCGGAAGCCGGCCGGCAAAATCGTGTCGGCGTACACGGCAAACACCAGCGGCGCATTGAACAGGCCGCCGAGGATGAAGCCGACGGTCAGATTGTTCGTCAGGAACGAGGCCACCATGCCGATCGCCAGCATCGCCAGGCCGATGAACCAGTAGCCGAGGTAGGTGGTGAAATAGAGCCCCGTATCGACGTCTCCCATCGCCAGCGAGATGAGGACCGAGAAATTGGCGTACTGCGAAAAGAGGAGCGACACGGTAAAGACGGCCGCGGCCGCCAGGTATTTACCGACCACAATGTCGAAGTCCCCCGCCGGCAGCGTCAACAGCAGCTCGTCGGTCCCCTGCCGCCGCTCTTCGGCCCAGATGCTCATGGTGATCGCTGGGATGAAGACCAGCATGATGAACGGGAGCCACAGGTTGAGCTGGTCGAGATTCGCCAGGTTGCGGACGAAGAATTCATTGGGCCAGAAAGCGGCCAGGCTCGTCAGCAGCACGAAGAAGCAGAGGAACACGTACCCGGTGGGGTTGGCGAAGTAGGCAATGAAGTTCCGCCACAGCACGGCGTAGGCCGCGTGGCGGTAGAACTTCAGCGGCACGATGAGCAGCACGAGCAAGGCCACGAAGACCAGGTCGTAGACCAGCAGCAGGGCCAGTTGCTGAAAGATTTTCTGGAGCGGCATGGGAGTCGTTCGTTCAGGTCAATGGGAATCTTGTTATGGGTGTTTCACGCTACGGCAGCCGTCAGCTTGTGGAATGCCGCCTCGAGTCCCATGTGATCGGGATCGAGGCCGTCGGTCGAGCCGTCGTAGACCACTCGTCCTTCGTGGATCAAGATGACGCGCCCGGCCATCGCCTTCACTTCCTGAAGGATGTGCGTGGAGAGCAGGATGGTCTTCTCCTGGGCGATCTTCCGCAGCGTGTTACGAACCTCGGCAATCTGGTTGGGATCGAGGCCGGCGGTCGGCTCGTCCATGATCAGCACGTCGGGCTCGTGCAGCAGGGCCTGGGCCATGCCGACGCGCTGGCGAAACCCCTTGGAAAGCTTGCCGATCGGCTTGTGAACGACCGACTCCAGGGCGCACAGTTCAATCACCGCTTCAATCCGTTCCGCCTTTTTGGCGGCACTCATGCCGCGGGCGTCGGCAAAGAAGCTGAGCAGCGAATGGGGTGTCTCGTCGGTATAGAGGGGTCCGTTCTCCGGTAGGTACCCCAGCTGGGCCGAGCCGGCCAGGCGGTCTTTGGCCATGTCATGTCCGGCAATCTTGGCCACCCCTTCCGATGGGGCCAGATACCCCGTCAGGATCTTCATGGTCGTGCTCTTGCCCGCGCCGTTGGGCCCGAGGAAGGCGACCAATTCCCCCTTGTTGACTTTGAATGTGACGTCCCGGCAGGCGGCGAAGATGCCGTAGAACTTCGAGAGCCCGATGGCCTCAATCATGGGCACGCCATTACCGGCCGCCGGGGCGGATTCCTTCTTGGAGGAGTCGCCGTCACGTTTGCCTGATTGGGTCATAGGTGATGCGCCTTTGCCAACAAAACGAGCCGGCAACAGGTCCGGCTCGCGTAACTGGCAACAGTATAAAGGTTTCTGGTCGGCCCTCAACAAGCCTGCGCGGGGGAAAATGCCCCGCGGATGAAGTCGCCGCCATCGGACTGGGTCTCGGCGAGGCGGGCTAATCCATTGGTACGGCGGGACTTGGGGGATGGTTCACGGGGGAGTGGAGGGAGGATTTTTCGGGTCCGGCATGCACTACTTCCCCTGCGCCTGGAGCGCCGACCGAAGGTAAGACTTCCGCTCCTCCAATCCACCTTGCAGCGCCGCTGACGGCACTCCCAGGAGGACTCCATCTTACTTGACGCTCCTTACCCACCCCATTACACTCTGCCCAAATTCCACTTCGCCGTTCCTGAAGCGGCAGTTCGCCTAGTCCTGCGCCGCCCTGCGGCTGGCGGCACTCCGGCTCCAGCCGCACCTGAGGGTCTGCCACTCCCGACCCGGCAATCGCTATGGCCGAAAGAGCAAAACGCAAAAAACGCTCTCTGGAAGGGAAGCATGCCGCCAAGAGCCAATCGTCCAAGAAAGCCGATAAAACCACGATGAGTGACTCCGGCAAGAGCCCCGAGAACGTCTTCGAGCTCGATCGCATCCGCCGACTGGTCGAGCTCATGAAGGAGCACGACCTGTCGGAGATCGACCTCCGCGAAGCCCGCCACCGGATCCGCATCTGCCGCGGGCCCAGGGAAGCCCCGCGGGTTACATACGCCCCGCCGCCACCGCCTCCCGCTGCGACCCATTCTTCCGCACCGCCAACCGCCGCCAAAACCGCCGCTCCGGTTGCCGACGGCTCGAACATCGCTCTCATCAAGAGCCCGATGGTCGGCACCTTCTACTCCCGCCCCAACCCCAAGGCCGAGGCCTACGTCAAGGTCGGCAGCAAGGTCGATGCCTCCACGACAATCTGTATCATCGAGGCCATGAAGGTCTTCAACGAGATTCCGGCCGAAGTCCGCGGCACGATCGTCGCCATCCTGGTGGACGACGGCGAGGCGGTCGAGTTCGAAAAGCCGCTCTTCAAAGTGGACACTTCCCAATAGCGCCGGCTGATGTTCAAACGAATCCTCATCGCCAACCGCGGCGAAATCGCCCTGCGCGTCATCCGGGCCTGCAAAGAGCTCGGCATCGAGACCGTCTGCGTCTACAGCACGGCCGACCGCGGCAGCCAATACCTTCAACTCGCCGACGAGGCGATCTGCATCGGCCCGCCCAAGTCCGCCCAGAGCTATCTGAAGATCGATCAGATCATCAGTGCGGCCGAAGTCGGCAACGTCGATGCGATTCATCCCGGCTACGGCTTCCTGGCCGAGAACTCGCACTTCAACGAAGTCTGCCGGAGCTGCAAGATCGACTTCATCGGTCCCACGCCCGAAGCGATGGACGCACTCGGCGACAAGAACCGCGCCCGCGCCATGGCCCGCAAGGCCAGCGTCCCCGTCGTCCCCGGCAGTGCCGGCCTGATTGAGGACGAAGAAGAAGCGGTTCGCACGGCCCGCGAGATCGGCTTTCCCGTCCTCATCAAGGCGACCGCCGGCGGCGGCGGCAAAGGGATGCGCATCGCCGCCAACGAGTTGGCCCTCAAAGCGGCCATCCAGGCCGCCAAAAACGAAGCTCAGGCGGCATTCGGCAATGCCGGCGTCTACCTGGAAAAGTTCGTCGAGCGGCCGCGGCACGTCGAAGTGCAGATCATCGCCGACCATCACGGCAACGTCTGTCATCTCTTCGAGCGCGAGTGCTCCACCCAGCGGCGGCATCAAAAGCTGATCGAGGAAAGCCCGGCCCCGCGGCTGCCGCCGGACAAGCGCGTGGCCATGTGCGAGTCGGCCGTGCGGCTCATCCGCGAGGCCGGCTACACCAATGCCGGCACCGTCGAATTCATCGTCGATCAGCAGCACAACTTCTACTTCATCGAGGTCAATGCCCGCATCCAGGTCGAGCACCCGGTCACCGAGATGATCACCGGCATCGACCTGATCAAGACGCAAATCCGCGTGGCCGCCGGCGAGCCGCTGCCGTTCGCGCAGGCCGACGTGAGGCAATCCGGGGCCTGCATCGAGTGCCGCATCAATGCCGAGAATCCGGACAAGAATTTTCAACCGAATCCGGGGCTGATCAAGCAACTGTTCGTGCCGGGCGGTCTCGGGGTGCGGTTCGATTCGCACGCCCACGCCGGCTACGTCGTGCCGCCGTACTACGACTCGATGATCGGCAAGCTGATCGTCCACCGGCCGACGCGGGCCGACGCCATCGCCACCATGATCCGCTGCCTGGACGAGCTGCGCGTCGAGGGTATCAAGACGACCGCCCCGTTCCACAAGCGGGTCCTGAGCCACACGACGTTCGTCGAAGGGCTCGTAGACACCGGCTTCGTCGAGCGGGAACTGCTGCCTGCGGGGTAGCAGTCGGCGAGCGGGGGGCGTCAGCCCCCTGATGTTCCAGTTCCTAGCCGGAGGCTAACAGCCACCGGCAACGGCTGTCCAATCGCCCTTAGCTCTGGTCCGCTCCAAGCTCCCCTGAAGCCGGGCTGATAACGATTTGGCACGGGGTCCGTGTTACGGAAGTTCTGTTCACATCACCAGTTGCGGCCAAAACGGCCGGCCGGTTCATAACGCCCCGAACGGGGGGGTGAATGCCCGGGCGGACATCCGATCCGGTTATGCCCCTTCCAGGCAATAGGTGAGTGGGGGGGTGCAATTCGTCACTTGCGCTCCGCCGCCGAGCCGGCCCTCTCGGCGGAACTGTCCACAGCATCAAGAGTTACGCACACACGCCGGTCCGCCGAATCGGCGTAAGTGACTTAAGACAGAACGTCTGAATGCAACCCCCACACCGGGGGGGTGCGAGCGTCGCGCTGTGCCGGCGTTTACGGGCAACTCTCGCGACAGCAAGGTCACCATCACTGGTCACTCTGAATTTTGAGTTGTCAAAGACCAAACGGGCGCAAAGGCCCGTACTGGCATTCTACCGGATAGTGGTTTTTTGTCCATACCCAAGCGCCACAAAAGTGCGGCCCCACCGAACGTGCCAACTATCTCCTTCTGAACCCTGAACTTTGAACCTCTTGTGCCCCTGGCTGGCCGCCCTGGCCGCCTTCACCGTCCCCGGCCAGGGGCAAGCCGTGTGGAACATGATCGAGGCGGACCTGAAAGAGAGCGGGGTCGAATGCCCGCAGGACCAACTGCTCGCCAAGATCGGCCCCACGCTCGTCGGCACGGTGATCACCAACGACGCCAAGCTCAAGGCCCAGTGCATCGACGCCAC
>DATKDU010000564.1:0-14784 GCA_035512595.1 Pirellulaceae bacterium | reverse complement strand
CCACGCCCGCCGCAAGCTGCACCACAGCGGCAAGCAGTACTTCTTCCGGGCGATCAAAATCGCCCTGTACAACGCCTTGGCGCGGTGCAGTGCCGAGGCGCTGGGCATCTCGATCGTCTGCGTGGCCCTGCTGGCGGGGGCGTACCTGGTCCTCAACAAGCAGACCGACCTGTTCGGGATCAAGATCATGGACCGGCCGATGAGCGTGCCGATGCTGCTCACCTTCTACACGCTGCTGGTCGGGATGAGCGACCCGGCCCGCAAGCTGTCGGAGATATTCAACTACCTCCAGCGGGGCATCGCGGCCTCCGACCGCGTCTACGAGATGCTCGACCGCAAGCCGAAAATCGTCGATCCGCCGCAGCCGAAGTACGTCAAGAGTCCGACCCCCGAGCTGCACTTTGACAACGTTTCCTTCGCCTACACTCCCGGCCAGCTCGTGTTGCGGGACGTGGAGTTGACCATTCCTTTCGGCGAAACGATTGCCTTCGTCGGCCCCAACGGCTGCGGCAAAACGACGCTGATCAACTTACTGCCGCGGTTCTACGACCCCGACGAAGGGACGATCCGCCTGGACGGCCTCGACACCCGCGATCTGCGGCTCCGCGACCTGCGGCAAATGATCGGCCTCGTCTCGCAGCAAGGGCTGCTCTTCGACGACACGGTGCTGAACAACATCCGTTACGGCACTCCGTACGCCACCGAGGCGGAGGTGATCGAAGCGGCCAAGAAAGCGTTTGCCCACAAGTTCATTACCGAGAAGCTGGAGAAGGGGTACAACACCAACGTCGGCGAGCGCGGCGGCCGGCTCTCCGGCGGCCAGCGGCAGCGAGTTCTCCTGGCGCGGGCCATCCTCCGCGACCCGCAAATTCTGATCCTCGACGAAGCCACGAGCCAGATCGACCTGGAGAGCGAGCAGCTCATCCACAAGGTGCTGGAGCAGTTCACCCGCGGGCGGACGACGCTGCTGGTGACGCACCGCACCGCTTCACTGGCGCTGGCCAGCCGCGTCGTGGTCATGGACGGCGGCCGGATCATCGACGTCGGCCCGCACGAAGAATTGCTCAAGCGCTGCGATCTCTACCGCCGGCTGTACCAGATCGGGTTCAAGCAGACGGCGTGAACCGTAGTAGGCACACTCCGTGTGCCGTCTCCCAGGAACGGCACACGGAGTGTGCCTACTACCTGACCGTGAGCGTCCGCTTGATCTGACTCTCCACCACCACCGTGATCGTCGCCTCGCGATACGGGGTCTCGGTAACGAGCTTCTGCGATTGCTCGCCGGAGAGAAACCGCCCCGCCTGGCCGTCGAAGAGGACGGTCCCCGTTTGCGACTGCTCTTTGATCTTCGCTTTACCAGCCGCCACGGGTGTCAGCGTCGCCGAGTACGTGATCGCGTCGGCAGTGGTGCCGCCGGCCTCTTTGGGCTCCCCCAGCGTGTACTCGGTCTGCTGCGTGAATTTGCCGGCGGGTGTGGCCAGCTCGCGAGTCGCTTCCCAGGTGTCGCCGGCGGAAACGGCCTTGGCCGGCAGCGTCACCAGCGGCTGCTTGAGCAGCGCGTCGAGACTCTGCGAAGCGGGTTGGGCACTGTCCAGGAGCGCGGCCAGCTTGGGGGACAACTCTACGGACTGTATTTCTCCACGCTCGTTCATTGTCATCACGATCGACGACTCGGGATCGACGAGCGGGGCGACGGCATTGGCCAGGTCGCGCACCGCCCCGCTCGGCTGTCCCGGCGACGCCGTGTCATAAGCGAGCGGGGCTGTGTCGGCCGCTTGCACCTTCATCTGCACGCGGCGGACGGTCTGCCGAATCTTGGCGGTTCCGTCCTCCACGCTCTCCACGGTCCAGTGACTGTCAAGCGTCATCTCGATCGAGGTCTTCGTGGTCTTGTTCACCACACTCACCGTCGATGCCGTCTGCTGCTCGACGTGTAGATCGAACTTCTCTCCGGCCTTCAGCTTCCAGGCGAGCGGCATTTGCCCCGCCGCCTGCGCCGCAAACATGCCGGCGACAACCACGGCAACGAGAAATTGGTTCGTCAGCGGCATGTTGATCTTCCTCTCATGAGCGGGACTTGCAGGTCCATCGCTTTCGGGATCGAGTAGCCGTTTGTTTCCGCACAGAGGCATAGAGTCACAGAGGCACAGAGCAGAAAGGCTCAAAAAAAACTTGCTGCTCGGTGCCTCCGTGCCTTTGTGCCTCTGTGTCCAAAAACAGCAAACTTCGCCTCTCCGACAATTCTGCACTCTGCACTCTGCACTCTGCACTCTGCACTCTGCATTCTGCACTCTGCATTCTGCACTCTGCAGTCCCTACACGTCATACGTCTCCCCCGGTTTCAGCACCACCGGTTTCGCTCCCGTCTGCTCGCGAATTTGCTCCGCCCAGATCGAGGCATCCTGCTCGATCGGCGGCCAGGTGCCAAAGTGCGACGGGATGACGACCCGCGGTGCAAGGAGCCGCGTCGCTTCCACCGCATCCTCCGGCCCCATCGTGAACAGATCGCCGATCGGCAGCACCGCCACGTCGAGCCCGCCATTGCCGATCAGCTCCATATCGCCAAACAGGGCCGTGTCGCAGGCGAAGTAGATCTTGAAACCCTCCTTGAGCGTCAGCAAAAAGCCCCCCGGATTGCCGCCGTAGGCGCCGTCCGGAAGCTGCGAGCTGTGAAAAGCCAGCGTCATCTTCACCCGTCCAAAGGGTACGTCCACGCTGCCGCCGAGGTTCATGCCGATCGTGTTCTGCACGACATGTTTCTTCGTCAGCCAGGTGGTGATCTCGTAGTTGGCGATCACGGTCGCGGAACAGCGGTTGGCAATCTCGGCCGCATCGGCGATGTGATCGAAGTGGCCGTGCGACACGAGAATGTGCGTCGCATCGACGTTCCTGGCCGCCGCCGGCGCGGCCGGGTTATCGTCCAAAAACGGATCGACGAGGATCGTGTGCTCCCCCGTCGTCAGCTTCCAGGTGGCATGGCCGAGCCACGTGAGTTGACAAGACATGGTCAGGTCTCCACAAGCGCGGAAATACAGTCGTTCCAAGGTCAATCTCCACCGACCCTGGTCGGTGGTAATAAGATTGAAAGGCCAGCAGCGAAGCGCCTTCAATTTTCCCCCTCCTTTCCCCTGCCGCCGCTTCGCGGCGGCAGGGGAAAGGAGGGGGCGTTTTTCGCGGTGCCGTTTACTAGCCGTTCAGTCATTTTGCCACCGACCAGGGTCGGTGGTGCGTTTCGCATTCGTGCTTGTTTCGGATTTCGAGTTTCGCATTTCGGATTTTGCCCCACCACAGGTCACTTCCTCCCCAAGATTCTTTTCATGTTCTCTTTATATTTCTGCACTCCCGGCTGACCGTACGGATTGATCCCCAGCAGCCGTCCTTCCACCACCGTGGCCAGCATCAACATCTGGAAAAACTGTCCCAGCGACCATTCGTCGCAGGCGGGCAAGTGCAAATCCGCCGTTGGACGGCCGTCTTCGCGGTAGGCTTCGTTGGTTCCCTGAATGGCGGCACTCATCAGCTCCGGCAGCGTCCTGGCCGCAATGTCGTTGAGCCGATCCTCGTCGCGGTCGCTTTTTCCAACTGCCAGCGGATCGAACCGCCAGCGATCGACGATGACGTTGGTGAACAGCTTGTCGCGCCGTCCTTCCTGATGCTGCTGGGCGCGCGAGTGCAAATCGCGGGTGTTGACCGTCGTCAGCGGCGTCGCGCCGAGCTCCTGCTTGCCAAGGCTCTCCGCCAACAATTGATCGTACCACAGCCCGGCATACTCCAGCCCCTTGGCCCAGACCGACAGAACGCGGATCGTCGCACCGCGGCGCGTCTCCAGCAGATGCGCAGTGCCGACGTACTGGAGAACGACATTGTCCGCCGGCGCTGCGGTGCGGAAATGTTCGTTCATCGCCGCCGCCCCTTCCAGCAGCCTTACACAATCCAGCCCCATGAGTGCCGCGGGCACGAGACCGACGGCCGACAAGACCGAGAAGCGGCCGCCGACGCCGTCAGGAACCGGAAACGTGTCGCTCGGCGAGCAGCCTAGCGCTTCGGCCAGCTCCGCCAGCCGGCCGCTGGTGCCAGTAACCGGAACGATGAGTTGGGCAAGCTGCTTGGCGTCGCTAGCGCAGCTTTCGCGGAGGGCGGCAGTGAATTGCCGGAAGGCAACGGCCGTTTCGAGAGTCTCGCCGCTCTTGCTGATGACCACGATCGCCCACCGCTTGTCGAGCGAATCGGCCTTGCCGCGCCCCAGCAGGTGAAGCAGCCCCTGCGACGCATCGTTGTCGATATTGTTCCCCTCGAAGTAGATGCGGGGACTGCCGCCGCGGTCGGCCCGCGACAACTCGTTGTAATACGGCTGGCAGCACGCTTCGAGCAGCGCCTTGGCCCCCATGTACGACCCGCCGATGCCGAGCACGACGACCTTGTCCACGACCCCTTTGAGACGTTCTGCCGTCGCCAGAATTCGCCCCAGTTCGCTGGTGCTGCGGTCTCTTTGATATTCCGCCAGCAGCCGCTCGGGCAGTTCGAAGAAGGCGTGGTCGAGGGGCTGTTTCGCGGCCGGCGCAGTCTTGTCGCGATAAAGCCGAGCGTCTTCGGCGAGGACTTCGTGGCGGGCCTGCTCCAGCGACGGAGCAAGTGCCGCCAGATCGCCGGGCGATAGCCCGTGCTGCGGATGAATTGCGCCCGCAGGGTCGAAGGAGATCAAGGAGCGGCCGGCGGTGTTGGGCATGGCGGGGCAGTGGTTTGGTGTTTTGTATTTGGTGTTTTGTATTTGGTGTTTTGTCCGAGTGACTCAAGCCAGCAAACACGAAACACGAAACACCAAATACAAAACATACCGGACGCCCCCCAACTTGCGAGAGTAGGGCAGCCGATTTCGATCGCCAGGCGGCGGCTGGTTGATTCCGCTCTGGCAGCACGTATCCTGGTGCCTGACGATACCTCCCTGACAACGTGAGGCACCTCATGACGCGCCCCTCCTTCCTGGCAACCGTCGTCGCCGGCATGGTCCTCTTCGGCGCCGGCGAAATTTCGGCATCCGAGCCGACAATTGTCCTTGACACGCCGATGTCGCCGCCGAACTGGGCTCTGCTCGAGCGGGAATTACTGGACGCCAATACGGCCGCCTGCCGCGAGTTCTACGCCAAATACTTCGACGAGCGCGGATACCTTCGCTGCGTCGAGCGCTGGGGGGGCGACGACGGACCCGATGACGCCATCGAAAACTGCCTCGACTGGCCGCTGTTGGCCGCCCTCGGCGCACACTCCGATGTGCAAAAGCTCTACGAGAAAGCGTGGGAAGGGCACCTGCGGCAATTCACGGCCGCCAAGACAATCGAGGTGCCGTTCGCCAAAGACGGCATGTACTACAAAGAGTTTCCGGTGATGTTCGACTGGCTCCACAACGGCGAAGGGCTGACGGTCTTCAACGTCATGGGGCTCAACAACCCGGGCGACGGCGAATTTCGCAAGCGTGTCCGCCGCTACGCCGGCTTTTACATGAACGAAGATCCGGGAGCCCCCAACTACGATCCCCAGCACAAGATCATCCGCAGCATGTTCAACGGCAGCCGCGGGCCGCTCCTGCGAAAGGCGACGGCGCTCGACTGGGCCGGCGATCCGATCGAAGTCGAGAACCGCTTCCTCCTGCGGCACGGCGAGCGGAACTATGAGGAGATGCTGGCTCACTTCAAAGACTACAACGACATCGTCGGCGACCATCCGCAGAACTTGCAGGCGACGAGCCTGGCTTTCAACGCCTTCGCCTTGACGCACGAGCCGAAGTACAAAGCGTGGCTCCTGGAGTACGTCGATGCCTGGGCCCAGCGGGCCGCCGCCAACGGCGGCATTCTCCCCTCCAACGTCGGCCTCGACGGCCAAATCGGCAGTGCGGCCGGCGGCAAATGGTACGGCGGCGTTTACGGCTGGGGCTTCACCGTCGTCCAGCCGCAGGACGGCAAGCTCGTACACCGCAACCGCACGATGTCCGGCTTCTACGGCTTCATGAACGCCTACCTGCTCACCGGGGACGATCGCTACTTGCAGGTGTGGCGCAAGCAAATGGATGCGGTCAATGCAAACGCCCGCGAAATCAACGGCCGCATGATGTACCCGCGGATGCACGGCGACGACGGCTGGTATGCCTGGACGAGCGAGCCGTATGCCGAGCATGCGCTGGAGCTGTATCGCCTGTCGCTCCGTGACGCCGATCGAAAGCGGGTTGGAAATAACGGCTGGCTTGAGTTCCTCGCCGGCAGGCAGCCTGCCTATCCCGAAACGGCCCTCCGCCGCGATCTGTCCCATCTCCGCAGCCGGGTCCTGGCGATGCGCGACGATCCAACGACGCCGGATACGCGGCTGGCGGACGATCCGCTGCCGTACAGCCCGGCGAGTGCGGACGCGCTCTTGGAGTTGGCGATGGGAGCGATTTCCCCCGGCCGCAGCGGGAATGTGCTCTCGGCCGCACTCCGCTATTTCGATCCGCACGAGCGGCGGGCCGGGCTGCCGGCGGATACGGCGGCACTCGTCACGCACTTGTCGTCTGACGAAGTGAAAGTGACCCTCGTCAACATCGATCAGCTCCAGCCGCGGACACTGATCGTGCAGGCCGGCGCTTATGGCGAGCACCGGATCGAGTCGATCGCCGTCGGTTCCCAAGAGACCACGATCGGCGGCCCAACAGCGCTCGTCACGCTCGGTCCCGGTTGCGGCGGCGAACTAACGATCAAATGGAAGCGGTTCGCCCATCCGCCCACGCTGGCCCAGCCGCTGCTCGTGCTCCCATGATCCCGACGTGGCTCGATCGCAGGCTGCTCGTAGCCACGCTTCCCGCACTGCTCGCCGGCGTGGTCTTCAAGCTGTTTCTCGGCCACCGGCACGATTACACGGGGCACTTCCTGGCCGGCTACGGCGGGACTCTCGGGCTGACTATGTTCGCTCTGCGCGTGCTGCCCGCGGAGCGATTTGGCTCGCTGAGCACCTGGAGCCTCGTCCCGTTGTGTATTCTTTGCATCGGCCTGGGTGCGATCACCGAAGCGACCATCTTTCGCTTGGCGAAGTTCGACGAGGTCGATTTCTGCAACCAGAGCCTGGGGGCCGTCCTCGCGGCAGCAGCGGCCTTGGCGTATGTCGGCCCGCAGAAACCGCCGCAGCGCCATTTTCATTTCGGCCTGATTGCCGCCATCGCTTTTCTCGGCGCGGGAGGCTGCTTTGCGTTCGCCTAAAGTCATCACCGCCGTCTTGCTGTATCTCGTCGGCTTGATGCTCGCCGCGGCAAATCTCTGGTTCACTGCGGCCCGATCTACGATCCCGATCGCGCTGGACGGAGTGATCTCCTCAACGGCGATGGGGCGTGAAAAACACGCCGGCCTGGACGACGTCTTCTGGATCAGGCTCGGATCCCAGCCGGCAATCCAGGTGGACGAGCCGGTCTATCGGGCCGTCGCCATCGGCCAGCGGCTCGAGAAGCCGCGGTGGTCAAAGCAACTCCGCGTGGGCGGCCACACTTTTGCGCTCACCTGGTCGCAAGACTTCCGCGGAATGATCGCCGCCATGCCGATCGTGCTCGGCATTGTCGCCGCGACGATGGCCGCGGCTACATGGAACCTTCCCCAGCGTCCCGGATCGTAACCTCGTGATTGCCCCGGGACGTGCGGTAGAAGGTGAATTCCCGCGAATAGGGCTGATCCTCGGGACGGTGCAGAAACCGCTCTTGGAGGTTCCATTTGCTCTCGATGAGCACCGTCCCATCCGCCAGCACGCCGCTCACCAGCCCGGTATGGGCCACAAACCGCCCCGACCAATAGACGATCAGGTCTCCCGGCTGCGGATCGCTGCACGGCTCGTACCCGTTGTCATCCAGAATGATTTCCACGCCGTTGCCGTCGATCAGGTACAATCCACTGGCGAAGACCCAGCCGTGACAGTTGGCGCTGGCGCTGGGTCCGTCGCGGAAAATGACCGTCTGCTTCATTCGCTTCAGGGCGGGAGTGGTTGCCTGAAAGCCGGCCGGCCAGCCGGCAACCACCGCGTGCATGCGAAATAGCGGAATGGGGCGGCCCCGATCCGAGACGGCAGTTGCTTGCCTCTCTAGCTCCAATTCCGGACGCGGACTGCTCGTCAACTCGTTCGTCGTCGGGGTGACGATTTCGTAGAACCGAACTCCCGACCAGCCACAGGCGGCGATGCTCCACACCAGCATCAACCAGGGGGCTGGCCGCGAAACTAGTTCGCGCGCTGGCAAGCGGAGCGACATGCTCCAGGTGTGCAGCGGCAGCGACAATAGCGCCAGCCCGCAGATCGGCACCGCCAGAATCGGCCCCAGCGACGACTTTCCGCTTGGGTCAATGCCGCGGATCGCGTCTGCTCCCAAAATGACAGCGACTGCTAACCCGGCGGCGGCAAACACCCACTGCGTCCAGCCGCGCGCCCGGTAGGTGCCCAGGCCCAGGTTCAACAGCGATTTGCAGATCAGGATGATCGCTAGCGCAAACGCGCCGAGCACGAAGGATTGGGTCAGTTCGTCATTCATCCGCGCTACGTGCCCCGCAGGGCGCCTCGCCGATACGCGTGCCGCGCCAGGGCGCGGAGAGCTTCCGCGGTTCTCTGTTCTCGGCCGCGTTACTGTCCAAACACCGGGCGGTTGCGGCGGTTGCGGCAAGCGGTTTTCAGCCGGAAATTTTATTTCTCAGCCGCGCGTAACGCTCCCCAAATAGCACTGGGTGTTGGCCAGTACACGTAACAATGAGCGGCCGCAAATTCGCGCGACCCGCATACCAAAAGAAGGCCGCTCCATCGTTCAGACGCGGCCACTCGCTGGGGTCTGGTGCGCGCTACTTCGTCTCGACCACCCAGATGTTCCGGTACCGCACCGGGTTGCCGTGGTCCTGGAGATAGATCGGGCCGGGATCTTTGCCCGGAGCGACCGGGGCGGCTGTCGTTCCGCGATCGCCCGGCAGTTCGACGTCCTTGTGAATCACCACGCCGTTGTGCGCGACGGTGATTCGCGGGCTGGTCACGAGCTTACCTTCGCCGTCGTATTTCGCGGCGGTGTAATCGATGTCGTACGTCTGCCACGACAGGGGCGGCAGGCACATATTCACGTCCGGCGCCTTCACCGAGTACAGCCCGCCGCACTCGTTGTCCTTCCCTTCCAGGCCGAACGAGTCGAGCATCTGCACTTCGTACCGCCCTTGGAGGTAAATGCCGCTGTTGCCGCGGGCCTGTCCGCTGTCCTCGGGCTGATAGGGGAGCAGGAACTCGAGGTGCAGTTTCTGACTGCCGAACTTCTGCTTGCTGGTGCAGCCGGCCACGAGCAGCCCGCCGTCCACCTTGCCTCCTGCAAAGGCGTCGGCACTCTTCCCGTCAAACAGCACGACCGCCCCTTCCGGCGGCTTGGCGCCGAGCGTGGGGCTGGCGCGGTTGATCTTGTTGAGCTCGATTGCTGGAGCGCCTTCTGCGATGACGACCTTGAGCACTCCGTCCTTGATTGTCCCGCTGGCTTCGTCCTTCTTGAAAGTCACCGTGTCCCCCTGCCGCTCTCCGTCGGCCTCGTGCTTTTCCTCCTTGGTCCAGCCGTCGCCGGGAAGGCCCCCCTGATAGGCCACCGCGCGGAATTTTCCATTGCCCAGCGCGATGACCTGCACGCCAACCTTCCGGTCGCCGTCGTCACTCTTGATCGTGCCGACGTACTCTCCCTGAAATGGAAAGTCGGCGTCGGCCTTGTCCGGGTCGGTATAGGCCGGGCCCTTGGCAGCCGCTATGGCGACCATCAGCAGCGGCAGAATCATTCCCAAGAGTGACGGGCGAACGAATCGTGTCATGGCTCGGTTCCTAATGGATGCGACGGAGTATCGACAGATCGCCCGCTCATTGTGTGAGGAGCGAGAGGCGATTTCAAGGAACCGGCTGCGATTTCCTGGGAACACAACTGCAACGGAACGTGGAGCGCGATGCAGCGAGCACGCCTGAGGGCCAGTTGGGACGGCTGTGCAGCCCATGTCGTTTGCGGCACAATCAGCTTCCAGAAGGACGATTGCCCGTGCGTGAAATCTGGCTCCATACCAACCGCCGCGCGATCTGGCTGGGAATGCTCCTTCCCGGGTCGATTGCCGTGCTGGGTGCTGCGCTGGCGCTCGCGGCCTGGCAACTTGAGGCGGACTGGTGGTGGACGGCACTGGGGCTGGCGTGCGCGGCGGCGGGACTCGCGATGCTGACTTCGCTGGCGTGGTGGCTGAATGTGCCGCGGTTGGGATACGAGGCGGACGAGCTGCTGGTGTTCATCGACCGCCAACCGATTCGCGTGCCGATCGACGTCGTCGAAGTTTTCTTTCTGGGTCAGGGTCCCAGCTTCTTGCCGAACCTGGCCGGCCGCGAGCCGGAGACCACCAACGTCATCGTGCGGCTGGCGGAATCGGCTCTCGAGTGGAAGCACCGCGACGTCAATCCGCGAATCGCCCACTGGTGCGAAGGGTACATCACGCTTCGCGGCGCTTGGTGCGAGCCGATCCAGCCGGAAGGGCTGCGGAAGCTCAACGCGCGGCTGGCGGAGATTCACCGCGCGAGGAAAGCCGCCACAGTGGCCGAGGCAGGAGCCGTGCGGACATGAGCAGTTACCGTGTGAAACTGCTCGTCAGCGTCCGCAATGGGGCCGAAGCCGCGTCGGCACTTGCCGGCGGGGCCAATGTCATCGACATCAAGGAGCCCGATCGGGGTGCGCTCGGAGCTGCCGATCCGCAGGTGTGGCGTGAGGTGCTAGACACAGTCGCCGGCCGAGCTCCGGTGAGTGCCGCTCTGGGGGAACTGTTCGCCGCGGACGCGTCGAGCGCTTCCGTGCAGGATTTAGCGGCACAGACCGCGGGGCTGGCATTCGCAAAAGTCGGCCTGGCTGGCGCGACGACGATTGGCGACTGGCCGGCGCTGTGGAAGCACTCGCTCGCAGCTCTGCCGCACACGGTACTGCCCGTCGCCGTTGCCTATGCCGACTGGCAGAGTGCTGCCGCGCCGCCGCCGGAAGAAGTCATCGACCGCGGCGCTGAATCCGGCTGCGCGCTTGTCCTCTTCGACACGTTTACCAAATCGGGCGGCTGCCTGCTCGATCATCTGCCGCCCGCAACGCTCGCCCGTTTGATGCACCGCGCCGCGCAGCGAAGCTTGAAGGTCGTGCTCGCCGGTTCGCTCTCCCTTTCGCTCTTGCCGCGCGTGCTCCCGCTGTCGCCGGCGCTCATCGCCGTGCGCGGCGCGGCGTGCCGCGGCAATCGCAGCAGCGCGATCGACGCGGATCAAGTGCGCTCGCTGGCGGCCGCCTTATCGCCTGACGCATCAACCATTGTTGGCGCAGAAGTCCCCGCGCCTCTGGGCGCTTGACTTGCCCCACGCGGACTTCGATACTAGCTCCGTCGCCGGCCGGAGTCGCCGCAGTGCGGGACGAAGGCCGGCACGCTTGTCTTGCGTAGGTCTGGCGACGTTCTCGCAATTGCAAAATCGCACCAGGAGATCCACCGTGCCGCGCTCTGTTCTGGACGCCATTCGACAAGGGATCTGGGACTTCGAACCGAAAGACAAAGAAAAAGTGGAGACGCCCCCCACCGCGGCGCTCCCCGGCAGCCCCGAGAAGCTCGACATCCTGGCCGACCGCCTGCGGCAGGGATTGCCGCTGTGGCATCCGTCGGACCGGCGGAGTTACGATGACGCCACCAGTGAGTGACCCGCCAACCCAGGGAGGGGAATGATGCCTGCATTTACGACGCAAGTGCCGCACGCCCTGCCGCGCGAAGCGGCGGCGGAGAAGCTCAAGTCGTTCGTGGAGGCCGTCCGCCGCGAGCACGGGGAGAAGGTGCAGAACCTCCGCGGCCAGTGGCAGGAGACGACGCTCCAGTTCGCCTTCACGGCGTATGGCATGGCGGTCGAGGGCTCGATGATCGTCGAGGAGGCGCACGTCCGTGTCGAGGGGACGCTCCCCCTGGCGGCGGTCCTCTTCCGCGGACAGATCGAGCAGACGATTCGCGGCGAGCTGGTAAAAATCCTGGGGGCGACCGCGTGAACGCCGAATCGCCGGTCGTCCACTACGGCCTCGAGCCCGACCTCACGCCGGCGGAATTCATCGACGTGCTGGTGCGCTCGACGCTGTCGGCGCGGCGCCCCGTCGATGACCTCGAAAGAATCTCGCGGATGCTGAGCCAGGCCGACCTGATCGTCACCGCCCGCGCGGAAGGGGGGCTGCTCGTTGGCATCTCGCGGGCCATCACCGATTTTGCCTACTGCACCTATCTGGCCGACCTGGCGGTGGACGAAGCCTGGCAGTGCCGCGGCATTGGCCAGGAGCTGGTGCGGCGGACCCACGCAGCGGCCGGCCTGGCGACCACGCTGATCCTGCTGGCCGCCCCCGCCGCCCGCGACTACTATCCCCAGATCGGCATGACCCAGCACGACTCGTGCTGGATTTTTCCGCGGGACGAGACTAAAGGGTTGGCGGGGAACTGACGCACGTCCCTCGGCTGCGTCCGGGGAAAGTCATGGGAGGGTGCGGGAGGACGCGCCATCGACAAAAAAGTAGAATGTCCCCGTTCGCCATACCGGGTTCCTGGACAGTCGCTACTTGCCATATCGCGACACGGGATGAGTGACGTAAAAATGGAATGCACACGTTGCTTTGGAGCACTACCCTATGAATGAGTCATATCTTATATCGCGCTCGCAGATTTGCGCGAGGTACTTGCTATGTGTCCTGTGTCTCGCTACGTTCGGCGGGTGCACGTCGAAGGGCTATCAGCGCGAGCAGGGCAAGTGGGTGTATGTGTGGTTTGGGGCCGATGGTCGCCAGGTACGCTACTTGGACGACGCAAACGGGCAACTGACGATTCTGTCGGATGTGAATTATGCCGCGACGTCCGAACATGTGTATTTATGGGGTGTGATGATCCCGCACGCGGATCCGGCCAGCTTTCAGTTGCTCACATATCCATACTCGAGAGATTCCAAACGCGCTTATTGCGGCACTGTCCCCATGCGAGACGCAAACCCAGCAAGTATTAAGGTTCTGGGAGGTCAGCTTGATCCGTCGTTCGTTTCGCGCGCCGAGGCTTACGAGATATTGGTCGGTCCGATTACTACGGTGTCTTCCGATAGTGCGATCATCGGGGCTCTGGGCTGGTCGGCGGATGAAGACACTGTGTTCTTCGGGCCCAATCCTATCATGGGTGCTCGTCCACAGTCCTTTCGGCTGCTCAATGACCTCTATGCCACCGACGGATCAAGCGTGTTTTTCGGCAGGGAAAAACTCGAACGCGCGGATCCCGAAACCTTTCGTGTAGTCAATTTCACGAGCGCGGAAGATCGCAACTATACGTACAAACGGGCTGAGGCGACCAAACGATCGGATCGCACACAGAACGGACAAGAGAAACCGAAAGCTATCAGACGCGAATGATGAGCTGGGTGACAATGAGGGGAAACGGGGACATTCTACTTTTTCAGAACAAAGTAGAATGTCCCGTTTTCCCAGGCGTTTTCCCAGGGCGTTCGCCATACCGGGAACACGCGCTGGCGGGCGTTCCCGCAGTTGAGCACGTGATAACAGTATCCGGCAGTCGTGACGCGCCGTGGCCGTGGCATGTCGGCGAGTCTATCGCCAATCGTCTGCCTCGTCAACAATTAAGCCTGACCCCTTTTCCCCTCTGTTGCCGCTGGGCGAGGAGCTGCTCGTGTCCGAAGGGGACATCCACAAACTGTTTCTGCTCGACAAGCGCGGGCAGATTGCCGCCGCCTGGGGCGATCCGCAGAGCCTCAAGCTGCCGCACCTGATGGCGGTCAACTCCCGCGGCGTCATCTACGTCGCCGAAGTCGCCGGCAAGCGGGTGCAGAAGCTGAAGCGGTCACCCGACTAGGCGGGCGGCGGTGATGGAACGGGTCTTGGTGGGGCAACGTCTTGTCAAAAGACGGCTTGTGGCTCGTCGGTGATGGTGGGCGTGTACCCGCGTCGGCACGGCCAGGATGGCCGTGGCAGATTTTACCAAGGCATGCCACCCGCCCGCCGACGTCGACCAGCAATACACCACCACCAAACCACCAAATCCGAAAACCAGCCTCATAACCACAGCGATCGCATTGCGCCCCTCCGGCCCTTGACAGCCACGGCTCTTTCAGGGACGTGGCACACGCAGCGAGCCACCCTTTACACTATTGCGAATGCCAAGGAGGCGAAAAGATGTCATTCGGCAGATCGCGCACCCATTTGAGATCGTGTTGCCATGAACGACCATCTCTCACCCGATCATAAGATAGCGAAGCGATGGCAGTTTTCAGTGCTCGACATTATAGTATGCATGGTCATCGTAGCTCTCGCGATGGCGAGCATGTTTCAGACAAGCTATCTGGCGCCGTGGTTGCTTGGTCTAGCCACGTACTTGTTGTTCCGAGTGTTTGAGAAGCGAGGAATTCCGAGCGAACACCCAGTTCTGAATGCGCTACATGCGATTTGGGGCGGCTTCGTGGCATTAACCATGTGCGTTCCAGCCTCCCTGTTTTTGGCGGCCACAATTGCTTGGGTGGCGGGGATTCGCATTTCGTTGTGGCACGTTCTTGGCGGCGGCGCCGTTGTTGGAGTCGTGTTAGGTATACGCTTCCATCGGTTTTTTGGCCAGTTTGGTCGGTGGTCTGCAATCTGAAATGCAATTGAGCGGTGGCTCAAAGTGAGGTTCTTGAAAGCATCGCTGGGCGTTTCCAATGGGTGTATGTGTTGGAAGCACCTCTTGGGAACGGAGTCCCCAGCGATGGCTTGTCATCTTACGA
>DATKDU010000563.1:0-3224 GCA_035512595.1 Pirellulaceae bacterium | reverse complement strand
AAATCAAATTCCGATAGGGCACGCAGGTAATTGTCCTCTCCCGGACCACCGGCGGCCAGCACGTCGTCTGCCATGGCGGACGCTTGCCGGCCGATTTCGCTGCCGCACTTGCGCTCGACCAGGCTGTCGCCGTGGCGGGCGATCAGTTCGACGTGGCTGTGAATAATGGCGTCGGTCAGCGACCAGCCGCGCTGGCGTCCGCAGACGAGTGCCGGGGCAACTTCATCGAGGACGAGCGAAAAGTCGGTGACGTACTCTCCGGCTACAAGATCGCGGTCGCGGGCGGCGGCCATCGCATCCAGCAGGAGGGCAGGGGGGGCTTCGCGAACATCCATCTTCTCGGCCGTTCCCAGTCCTCCCGGCCGTGCCAGCCGAATCGCCTCGTAAACCAGGCGGCTATCCTCCGGCGTGAGGTTTTGAAGGACTGCCGCGACGCCTGCTTTGAGCGGCATTTCGCGCGGCACGGCGGCCAGCGGCGCAAGGAGCAGCGCGATCCCCAGATTGACGTTCGTGCCGGTCCATTGCCGCGCTCGCTCGACCGACTCGAGCACCGTCCGCCCAACTCCAGCCGCAGCGGCATTTTCCATGACCGGGCCAATGACCACGGCGCTGGCCAGAAAATCGGTAAACGTCAAATCGTCGAAATCCGTGCTGCGATGCACATTGCCGACCTTGGGCGCAGTCGCTTCGAGCACGCAAGCGAGCGTGGCACACTGGCCGATGGAGAGGGGAGGGGAGGGCACTTAATGGCGGATTGCGGATTACGGATTGCGGATTGCGGATTCGGGCGCGAGAAATTGCTTGAGCAGCGGCACGATTCGCTCGTGCGCGTCTTCGACCACATAATGCCCGCAGTCTTCAAAGCGATGGACTTCGGCACTGGGCCAATGCTTGATGAACCGATCCAGGCACTCGGGGCGAAAGCACCAGTCTTTCATCCCCCAGAAGAGCGCGATCGGACGTCCGGAAACGGCGAGCGGGGGGCCTCCATCGGCGAGCGGGGGGCCTCCATCGGCGAGCGGGGGGCGTAAGCCCCCTGATAACACCGCCAGTTCAGGCAGCCCCGCCTCGATTTGCTCGAGCGTCTTCCACGTCGGATCCCGCGGCGAGAAGGGGATGTCCTTGACGAACTGGTCGATGGCCACGCGATTGGCCCAGTCGTCGTACGGTGCAAGAAGCCCGGCCCGCACTTCGGGCGTCATTCGCTCCGGCTTCTCCGTCGCCATAGAAATGGCCGCCCGGGCGAACGCATTCAGCCCCCGTATGGCGAGCGTGCCGAGAAGGGGAATTCGACAAGCGGCGATCCGCCACGGCACAAACGGCGGCGGAAACGCCCCCGTATTGAACAGGACGATCCGGGCAAATCGCTCCGGCATTCGCAGCGCGGTCCCCAGACCGATCGCTCCACCCCAGTCGTGCGCCAGCAGCGTCACGCCGGTCAGATCGAGTTCCTCCACCAGCCGCGACAGGTCATCGATCCGCCGCGCCAGCGTGTATTCGTACTCTTGCGGCTTATCCGACAGCCCGCAGCCGACATGATCGATGGCCACGCAGCGGTGCGAATCGCGCAATCCGACGATCAGATTCCGCCAGTAGAAGGACCAGGTCGGATTGCCGTGGACAAATAGCAGCGGCTCTCCGGCCCCTTCATCGACGTAGTGCATCCGCGCGCCGGCGAGTTGCAGGTAGCGGGTGCAGAACGGATAAAGAGGGCGCCATTCGGCAGGCATATTGCGGAGCGCGGCGATCGCAAAATTGTTAATAGTTCATTGCAAAGTTTCAATTAACAATTGTCAATTGGCAATTTGCAATCTCCACGCTTTTATCGTATCGGTGGTGCTTGAGCATCAGAAGGGGACGGCACACGGAGTGTGCCTCCTACTTATTCCGCATTCGCCTGATCAACTCGCTTTTTCCAGAAATCCCGCGCCTGGCGGTGGAATTCGAGCACTTCAGCTTTCTGCTTCTCGTCGGTCAGCTTGATCCGCCTGGCCCGCTCGATGACCCAGTCGTAGAAGAATTGTGCCGCGGCCTTGCTGATTCGCGGCTGCTGATCGATTTCGACGTAGTACGGCCCGGTCGAGGCAAAGCGGAAGGTCTTCGGGTTCGTGGAGATTGCCCGGATCAGCAGCCAGCCGCTCTTGTCGAACGTCACCGGCGGCAGCTTTCCGCCATTGGCTGCCCATTGGTCGAGACGCACTTCGTGAGCCGTCTTGCCGTCTTTGATCACCTCCAGGTACTCGATCTTGTCGCGTGTGGAGAGGTTCAAGGCGATTTGCAGCTCGACTGACTGACCGGCATTGCCGCGAAAAACGTGCCCCGGCAATTCGCCGTTGACCTTGGGCGTAATCAGCGGCCCGTTGGTCACGACGACGCGGCCGGCACGCAGCCCTTCCCACCACTTGTCCCACGACAGCTCCTCGCCGCAGTGGACGTAGACCCGGTTGTAACCGACCGGATTGGGTAAGACCCCCGACGCGCTGCCGGCACTGGGCGGAATGCGAATGCCGGCGTTTAAGAGCTCGTAGTAGATCTTCTGCGACCAGCGGCCGTTGCCGTCGGGATCGGGATAGATTTTCTTGTCGCGCGGCTTTCCCCAGGCTTCGCCGGGATACATGCCGTCGCGCTGCATGTGGTTATTGGCCAGGCCGACGCTATGGACTTTGCCGCTGGCGATCCACAGCGGCAAATCCCACCAGAAGGGCTTTTCGCAATCGATGTGTACGTCCGGACTGGCCGCGCGCGCCTGCTCGACGAACTTCAGCGCGGACGGATACTCGCGCGACGAGCCTTGAATCGGCAGCGGTTTGTCCAGGTTGAAGAACAAAAGGGCTCCTCCCTCACGTTCGTCCTCACCGGCCATCAGGTGATAGAACCGATTGCCGGCCGATTCCACGAGCAGTTTTTCCGGCGGCTTCGACTTGTCCCACTCGCTTTTGTCGTTCCACCAAGTGATCACCGGGGCAATATGCAGATCCTCGGCCCGCATGAGCTGCTCGATGTCTTTCACCGGCCGGTGAACGTGCAGATCCCCCGACCACCAGCCTTCCTTCTTCATGTCCACGAACCGCGACAGCTCGATCTCCTTGCTATCGGCATCGCCGCGCTTGATCTCGAAGCGGCCGAACATCTGCCGATATTCCGGCCCGTGCTCGATCTCGAACTCGTACAGCCCGGGCGAAAGCTCGAGGATGATCTTGCCGTCAAACGTGAAGTGGTCGTGC
>DATKDU010000562.1:0-3147 GCA_035512595.1 Pirellulaceae bacterium | reverse complement strand
AGAATGAACGGATCGCTCGGCCCGCTGCCGCAGCGAGCCATCTTCCGCCAGGGCGATGTCCATGAGCGACCGCGGCAATCGACGTTGGCCGGCGCGGTTTGCCGCGGCGCTGCTGATCGCTCTTCCCATCCTGGTCCTGTTTGGGCCAGTTCTCATCGGCGATCGTTCGCTGGCGATCCGCGATGCGGCTCACTTCTACCATCCGCTGCTGAAGTGGACCACCGAGCAGTGGCGAAATGGAGGTCCGCCGCTGTGGAACCCGTATGAGAACACGGGAATGCCGCTGTTGGCCGACGCCAGCTCCAGCTTGTTCTACCCCGGTCGGCTGCTGCTGTTTGTGCCCGTCGATTTCGCCCAGCGGTACAACCTGTACGTGGCCGCGCACGTCGTGCTGGCGGCACTCGGCTCGTATCTGCTGGCCCGCCGCTGGCAAGCCAGTTCGCCAGCCGCGGCCTGCGCGGCGATCGCCTACTCGTGCGGCGGCAGCGTCGTCTTTCAGCACAGCAACGTCGTCTATCTGGTCGGTGCGGCATGGCTGCCGTTTGCGGCGTGGGCGATCGACGGCCTGCTTTCTGGGCGCTCGTGGCGTGCGGCGCTGGGGCTGGGGGTGGTGCTGGCGCTGATGGTGCTGGGTGGCGATCCGCAGATGGCGTATCACGTCGTGCTCATCGGGGCACTGTACGGCGTGATTTCGGTGCGGCGTGACGAGGAAGCGAAGGAGAGGCGGTTTTCGTCGTTCGCTCTCGGCGCATGCCGAAATCTTGGCTGGCTGGGTGCAGCGTCCGTCGTCGGTGCGATGTTGTCGGCGGTTCAGGTGCTGCCGTCGCTGGAAGCGGCGGCTGCGAGCGACCGGGCCTACTACGACCGACCACGGAACGTGTATGAAGCGGCGAGCGTCGCCAGGCAAAAGCGTTGGGATGACATTGCCGGCGGCATTCTCGGCCAGCCGGAGCCGACGACGCATCACGAGCGGCTGTATGATTTCAGCGTCGCCCCCTGGCGGCTCGTCGAGTGCCTGTGGCCGAACGTCGGCGGGCGGATGTTCCCCACCCATCGCCGCTGGCTGAGCCTGGTTCCGGCGGAAGGTCGGATCTGGGCCCCCAGCCTCTACTTCGGAATACTCCCGCTCCTGCTGGCCCTGACGCAGTGGCGGCTGTGGCGCGCGGGCGCGTCGCAAGCCTGGCTGTCGTGGCTGCTCCTCTTGTTTACGCTCGGCAGCTTCGGCTGGTATGGCCTGGGCTGGTGCGTGCGCGAGCTTTTTGCGTCCGTGCTGCACGGCGATCCCGATCAGGTCCCCATCGGATCGCCGGTCGGAGGACTCTATTGGCTCTTGGTCACGCTGCTTCCCGGCTACGCCAGCTTTCGCTACCCGGCCAAGCTGCTGGTGGTGGCGGTGCTGGCGGCCAGCCAGCTTGCCGCCCGCGGCTTTGATCAGGCGGCTGCTGCCAAAGCGTCGCGACTTCTGGCGGTCATCAAGGCTTTTTCGATCGTCAGCGTCGTCCTGCTGGTGCTCTCCTGGATTGGGTTTACCTGGCTCGATCAGCTTGCTCCAGATTCAACGCTCGGCCGGCGAGTCGGCCAGTTTCTGGCCGCTCAGCGCGATCCGTCGCTGGGGCCCTTTGATTGGCGCGGTTGTCAGCGCGACGTCTGTTTCGCACTCTTCCAGGCTGCCGTCGTCGGCCTGGGAGCTCACTGGCTGCTGCGAAGAGCGGGCAACGACGGAGGCTCCCGTTGGCACTGGGCTCTGGTCGCACTGATTGCCGTCGATCTGGCCGCGGCGAATTACTGGCTCGTTCCCGCAGCGCCGGCAGTAATCTGGCGCGACGAACCGGCCGCTGCCGCCGCCATCCATGCCGATGCGGCGGATCAGGCCCCGCGAGTCTATCGCGCCAGCCTGGTGCGTTGGCGTCCGGATGGATTCGCCAAGACTGGCGACCGTGAGCGATTGGCGCAAATCGCCGCTTGGGAACGGGACACGCTGTTTCCCAAGTACGGACTCCCCTTCGGCATTTCGCTGGTCGAGTCGTATGGCTCGCTGAAGCCGGTCGATTACGAGTCGCTCCTGTTCGTCGCCAAGCAGCACGGCCCGCTGCTGGCTGCGAGCAACCTACACGAGCTGCCGCACCCAGCGGTTCTCCATCTGCTAGGGACGCAGTACCTGGTCGTGCCGCGGGATTGGCAACTGAACGAGCCAGGCGAATCGCCGTGGGTGGAGTCGATGCCGCCGCCGCGGGGCACGGAATTGCCGCGGGGCGTCGCGCTATGGCGAGTGAAATCTCCTCTGCCTCGGGCCTGGATCGTGCATCAGGTCGAAGCGCTGCCGGTGCTAAAAACGCGCCATCTGGCGGACGTCGATGGACGCACTCGTGAGGTGCTATTTCCACCCGTGGCAGACAGCGACGAGCGGCCGGCGCGCGACTTTCTGCAGAGTGCCGTCGTGGAGACCGACTTTTCGCTCGATTTGCCGCGACTGGAAGACCCAGCTCGCGGCGAGGAATGCCGCATCGTTGGCTACGGCCTGGATCATGTTCAGATCGAGGCTGCGCTGACCGCGCCGGGGCTGGTCGTGCTGAGCGATCTGTTCGCACCCGGATGGAGCGCCACGGTCGAAACGGAAGGCCGCTGTCGATCGGTCCCGATCCTGCGAACCAACCGCGTTTGCCGCGGCGTCTGGCTCCCTGCCGGTAAGCATCGGATCGAGATGGTTTACCGGCCGCCGCGATTTTACGCCGGTGCGTGGATCAGCGGGATCGACTGGGCCGCCGTGGTGATCTTTGTTGGCCTGACTGCCCTACGCGCCGGCGGCGAGCGGCGATAGTCTAGCCCTGGGGCGTCCTTCACCGGCTCGGGTCCGCCATGTCCATTCATGTCGTCTGGCACGGTCACAATGTCTCGCGCCAGGAGCGCGAAAAGCTCAACGGCCACGGCGGCTGCGTCGTGTGGTTCACCGGGCTGTCGGGGAGCGGCAAGAGCACGATCGCCAACCTCGTGGAGCGGAAGCTCTACGAGCGCGGCGTTCACACGTTTCTGCTCGACGGCGACAACGTCCGCCACAGCCTGAACGCCGCGCCGGAAATGCTCGCCTCCTATGGTCCGGAGTTTGCAGAGCGTTTTGGGCTGGGCTTTGCACCCGGCGATCGGCAGGAA
>DATKDU010000561.1:0-3109 GCA_035512595.1 Pirellulaceae bacterium | reverse complement strand
ATGAATCGCGGTTGAAAAAATGGCTTTGACCGCTGGCAGGCGACGTCATCACCAACCGCGCGGCCCGCCGCTGATCTGCTGCAAGTTGACGTAGCTCGAGTACGCCAGCGAGCCGAAGAGCAACGTCAAATAGAGCTCCTGAAGCACCAATGCCGCGAGTGCCGCCACCACGCCGCCGGTCACCGTGCTAATCCACAGCGCCTTCTCCGCCCCGCGCCACGGATCCTTGAGCACCAGCATCGCCATGGCGATCTGCCCGCCGTCGAGCGGAAAGACCGGCAACAGGTTCATCACCCCCCACCAGATGTTGATCCACAGGATGGCTTCGACGAGCCGCGGCAGGTATTCGTTGGACGCCAGCCATCCAGCCAGCACCGGAACCGGATAGGGAATCCCGAATTGCCGCTCGATGTCGAAACGCCCGCCGGTGAGCTGCACGATGATGATCGTCAGCCCCGCCAGGATGAAACCGGCGGCCGGCCCGGCGAACGAAATGATGATTTGCTCCTGAAGGGTCGGCTGCCGCGACTGGGACCATTTGGAGTTGTGTCCCCACGAGGATGGGCCTTCTTCCTGCCCGGGGATGGCCAGGCCGCCGAAGCCGTGCAGCACGATATGGCAGTCGCTGCCGAAGCGCCGGAACATGATCGCGTGCCCCAGCTCATGGACCAGGATCGAGAGGAACACGACCCCCACGCCGAAAATCAGCCCGATCCCGACGCCGCCGCTGAAGCCGAAGCCCACGATCAGGGCCATCAGCCAGAACAGCGGATGAACGCGCACCGGGAACCCCAGCACGCCGAAGCGGAAGTCGTAGGCCGTCGTGCGTGGTTCAGCGAGAAACATCAATTAGTCCAAAGTCCAAAGTCCAAAGTCCAAAGTCCAAAGTTCAAAGTTCAAAGTTCAGTAGCGGCGCTGATTTGTTTCGACTTTGGACTTTGGACTTTGGACCTTGGACTGTTTTACGACAGTCCTCCAAACTTTCTATCCCGCCCCGCAAACTCCCGGATTGCCTGGTGCAGGTCGGCTTCCACAAACTCCGGCCAGCATTTGTCCGTCACCCATAACTCGGCATAGCTGATCTGCCACAAGAGGAAATTGCTGATCCGCATCTCGCCGGCCGTGCGGATCAAGAGGTCCGGGTCGGGCATGCCGGCAGTATACAGCCGCTGGGCGATGGTCTGCTCGTCGATCTCGCCGGGCGACAGGCGGCCCCCCGACACTTCCTGGGCGATCGCGCGGACCGCATCGACCAGCTCGCCGCGACCGCCGTAATTGATTGCCAAGGCCAGCCGCGTCCCCGAATTGGCGGCACTCATCTGGACCGTCTTGTCCATCTCGCGGAGGGTCGGCTCGGGAATCCCTTCGCGGCGGCCGATCACCGCCACGCGGATGTTCTCTTTCATGATCGTGGTCCGCTCCTCGATCATGTATTGCTCCAGGAGGTGCATCAGGAATTCGAGCTCGCTGGTCGGCCGCTTCCAGTTTTCGCTGGAGAGACAATACAGCGTGAGCTGGTCGAGCTTCAGCCGCGCCGCTTCCTCCACCACTAGCCGCACGCTGGCCACGCCGCGGCGGTGCCCCTCGATTCGCGGCAGATTCTGCCGCTGGGCCCAGCGGCCGTTGCCGTCCATGATGATGGCGATATGCCGCGGCCGCCTTTCGGGCGGTACGTCATCAAGGTTCGGGGACAGCGGCGCGGAATTCACGGCAGGATACTAGGAATCGCTTGGGGGAACCCGGCAGGTCTGCCGGTGCTGATTCAGCGTACCAAACCAGCGTAGCTTGCGGGAGGAAGATTTGGAGTGCGGCGACTCGTCGCAGTTCTAGGTTCAAAGTTCAAGTTGAGGAGACCGAAATCAACTTTGAACTTGAAACCTTGAACTTTGAACTTGGATTACAACATGCTCCCCGCAAACATCGTCTGCGCCCGGTCGGGGCCGACGGAGATCACTTCGACGGGGCGGCCGACGAGCTCGGTGATCCGGTCGAGGTAGCGGCGAGCACCGGCCGGCATGTCCGAGAGCTTGCGAACGGCGGTGACGTCGCTCTGCCATCCCGGCAGCGTCTCGTAGATCGGCTTGACCCGCCGCAGGTCATCGACGTGGCTGGGGAACTGCGTGATCCGCTGGCCGTCCAGGTCGTAGGCCACGCATACTTGCACCTCGGGCAAATGGCTCAGCACGTCCATCATCATCATCGACAGGCAATCGATGCCGCTGAGCCGCGCCGTATAGCGCACCGCCACGGCATCGAACCAGCCGCAGCGCCGCGGCCGGCCGGTCGTGGTGCCGTACTCGCGGCCGATCTGGCGGATCTTCTCGCCGGTCGCGTCGTTGAGCTCGGTCGGAAACGGCCCGCCGCCGACCCGCGTGCTGTACGCCTTGCAGACGCCGATCACCTTGTTGATCCACCGACCGGGCACTCCCGAACCGGCCGAGACGCCGACCCCGGAGCTATTGCTGCTGGTCACGTACGGAAACGTGCCGTGGTCGATGTCCAGCAGCGAGCCCTGCGCCCCTTCGAAGAGCACCTTCTTCCCGGCTTCGACAGCGTCCAGCAAGTACGCCGTCGTGTCGCTGACGAAGGCCTTTAGCCGCTGGGCATAGCCGGCATATTCCTGGTAAATCGCTGCTGCGTCGAGGATTTCATGCGCTGCGCCGTTGACGCCAGAGAGCCAGCGGTTCTTGGCGGAAGCAATGTGCTCCACCCGCTCGCGAAAGTCCGGGCGGAACATGTCGCCAAGGCGCACCGCATGGCTGCGGCCCACCTTGTCGCGGTAGCAGGGGCCAATGCCGCGGAGCGTGGTGCCGATGCTTTCGCCGCTGGCCGCGCCGTCGAGGACCTTGTCCTCGGCAATGTGCCAGGGGAAGACGACGTGGGCCCGGTCGGAGAGCATCAGGTTCGCGCCGACGGCGACCCCCTGGCTGGTGAGCGAGTCGATCTCCTTGAGGAGCGTCGGCGGGTTGATGACGACGCCGGGCGTGACGACGTTGAAGACCGTCGGCGTGAGAATGCCGCTGGGGATGTGGTGCAGCTTGTAGGTTTTGTCGCCGACGACGACAGTGTGGCCGGCATTGGCCCCGCCCTGATAGCGGACGACGATTTC
>DATKDU010000560.1:0-3781 GCA_035512595.1 Pirellulaceae bacterium | reverse complement strand
GCCGCGTGAACATCGTCCCGGCTTCACGCCGCCGTCTTGGGAACGTACCCCACGAGTTGCAAGATGCCAAACGCGGCAATCAGAACCAGCGTCGCGATCAAGAGCCCGTTGATCAGCCAGCCATTGCGAAACCGATCGCCGACCCAGTCGCGGCGGTTGTTCATAATGAGCAGCGTGAATGCCAGCAGCGGCATGAACAGCGCGCCCATGACGGCATAGGCCAGTTGCACTTGCTCCACCTTCAGCCACAACAGCGGCATCGGCACGAAGGCGATAGCCACGAGATAAATGCGGTACGGCGTCGTTGCGGCCAGTTTCTCCGGCGGCTTCTGGCCGCGCGTGATGACGAGAAAGTCGGCAAACAGGTACGGCGCGCTTTGCCACACTCCCAGCAAGCTGGAAAAGACGGCGCCCCAAAAGCCGACGAGAAACAGCCATTTTCCGGCCGGACCGAGCGCCTGGCCAAGCTGCTCGGCCAGCTTCAGGGCGACGTCCGCACTCGACCCTTCGACCTCGATCCGCGTGCCGATCAGGATCATGGCCACGCCGAAGAGTGCCGTGGCGACGTAGGCGACCGCCAGATCGATGCGGCAGTCTGCCAGGCCGCTGGCGCCGCTGCGTCCCGCCTCGCGAATCCAGTAGCCGTAGGAGAGCAGCGTCACCGTGCCTCCGACTCCTCCCATGACGGCCAGCGCCCACGGCAGAGCGGCCTGGGAGAGCGACGGATTTGTGAACTCGCTTGCCAGTGCACTCCAGTCGTGCGGCAGGAGCAGGGCGGTGACGAGCACGCTGACAAACATGCCCGCGATGCAAACCGACATGAGTCGTTCCAGCAGCTTGAATCCGCCGATCCAGACCAGCGCGAGCCCAATCAGTGAATGGGCTACGCCCCAGATTGCTCTCGACGTTCCGGCTTCGCCCAGTCGCCAGAAGGCATCGCCGGCAATGCCGCAGGCATTGATCAGCGCCCCGCCGACGAAGAACGACCAGAGCAGGAAATAGATGAGAAATACCCAGCGAACCCAGACGCCCAATCGGGACGACCAGCCTTCGAGGATCGTCGTATCGGTCGCCATCTGCCAGCGGGCGACCCCCTCGTTGAGAGTCCATTTGAGAAGCGCCCCGATGGCCGCCGCCAGCACGAGCGTAATGCCGACCTTGGAGCCGGCCAAACTGGCCGTCAGTAGATCGCCCGCCCCAACGCCGGTTGCCGCGACGAGAATCCCCGGCCCGAGCAGAGCAAGCCAGGATCGGCTGAGAACGGGTTTCATGGGCGTGGCTCCTGGCTGCGACTTTTGCCGCCGCAGCTTCGCAGTTTGAATGTCGCCCATCAAGCTCCCAATGGCTCAGTATTGGCCAGGGCTGGTAGACTTGTCATGCTGTCCTGCACCGCACAACTTCCTCCAGCACTATCCAACCACGCCGTGGACGAATCGACTGCCGAGACTCCCCAGCCCGCTATCGACGATTCGCTCGCCGCCGCGCTGGCCCGACACACCATTGAATTGCCGGCGGATCAAGTCGCGCTGCTCGATCGCTATGTGCGGCTGTTGTGGGATTGGAACGAAAAGCTGAACCTCACGCGGCACACCGACTACGAGAAGTTTGTCAGCCGCGACGTGGTCGATACGCGGGAGCTGGCCAGGCTGCTGCACGCGGGGGAAACGGTGCTCGACGTCGGTTCAGGTGGCGGAGTGCCAGGCCTGGTGCTCGCCATTTTACGGCCCGATCTGCACGTCCATCTGACCGAGGCGACCGGCAAGAAGGCCCGCGTCCTGGAACGGATGATTGCGGAGCTCGCTGTGCCGGCCAAAGTTTTTGCCACCCGTGCCGAGAAGCAACTGGCCGAGCGGACCTACGACGCGGTGGTCGTGCGGGCCGTGGGCCCGCTGCCGGAACTGCTCACCTGGTTTCAGCCCCACTGGGGCGCCATCGGGCGGCTCTTGGTGATCAAAGGTCCCAAGTGGGTCGAGGAGCGAGGGCAGGCGCGGCACGTGGGCTTGCTCAAGGGGCTGGAATTGCGGAAGGCGGCGGAATATCCGCTCCCCGGCACCCACTCGCAAAGCGTGATCCTGAAGATCTGGCCGGAAAAATCCGCCGAAAAATAGGCCCGCCGCAGGCTTGCCCCCTTCTTTCGGCCATTGTTTGACAGGCCCGCCTTTGACAAGCCCCGCTTTGCGACCTAAGTAACCTTTGACACTTCTTGTGCCGCCACCGCGGCACTCACCCGAATCCGACTTTTGCCCGGCGGTCAACTCAACTGCCGATCAGCGAGGGGTTAGGATTCGCCCACAGCAAGACTGCCGGGGCTGGCGGCCATCCGGCCACTACCTCGGCGGGAGCGACATGAGCACCCTATTGCTCGATTCAACTCCCCCTGGCCTGCCGTTCGCCAAGAGTGCGATCGGCGGCCAGCGGGAGCGAATCCGCCGCGACGTGCATTCCGCCTTGTCGCTGTATCATCCGTCGCTCAAGCACTTGGAGCGCCGCTCCGAGCCGCGCTTCCCTTACCCCTATCCATTTCACCTCACGCCGCTGAGTGAATCGGGCGTGATCCTGGTCGATTCCACGCTCTCCGTCATCGGCCGGCACTTGTCGGAACACGGCCTGGACTTCTACCACCGCGAGCCGTTTCCCTTTCGCCGCGCGATCGCCACGCTGCCGGCGATGGCCGACCAGTGGATCGGCCTGGTAATCGAATTGACTCGCACGCGGCTGGGCGGTCACGGCTGGTACGACTACGGCGGGAAAATCATCGGCATCGTCGAACCGGCGCCAATGGCGAGCGTGGCGTAGCAACGGTAGGGTGGCGTCAAGCGCGACGCGCCGACCCACCTTGATCGGGTGTCGATTGCTGTGGATCCAGGTCGGTGGAGGAAATACCAGCTAGCGAGTACCGAGCACCCAAAAGCTGGAACACTGATCGGCACTAATCATTCGCTAATGAGCGGGCATGACCGTTAAGGGCAATCGCGGGTTGTCGCCCAGCGAAGAGAAAGCGTTGGCTTGAGCTGGAATTCCAGGTCAGCCAGGTGCTGATCGCGAAACATGGCGACGAGGCAATCTCGACCGCCGCCGGTGATGACCCGCAGCCCCCGTACCCAATGGAGATCCAGGGCGACGATTTGGTGGCCGCCGCACCACCAGCGAAGCCGAAAAATCTCGTAGCACGGCTCAATGTCACACCGAATATGGTGGTCGCCACGCGTCGTCTCAAAAGTCAGCCGATTGTAGAACCACGGAACGTCGCGATCAGTTACAGTCGGCTCCGCCTCGAACAACGCCAGAAGCTCCCAGTCCTGCGGAAATGGATCCATCGCTTGTCCTTTGTACGCCAGGGAAGCCGGAACACTGATTGGCACTGATCTTCGCTGATTTACATTAGTGAAGATTAGCGAAGATTAGCGTTCCCCTCTGCCTATCTGCGTGAATTTCGCCGCTGCGTCTGCTACATTCATGGCTGCCGATAGGCCCGCCATTTCCGCCCTCCCAGGAGCCTGGTCCATGCCTGCACCTCTCCACCGCCGTGACTTCCTTCAAGCCTCAGCCGCTGGTGTGACGGCAACGATGGCCGCCACGCAGCTTCTGGCCGATGAGACGGCTCCCGCTGCGACGAAATCGGCCAACGACAAGATTGTGATCGCGGTCATGGGGGTCAACGGCCGCGGCAGTGCGCTGGCCCAGGCGTTTCTCGGGCAGCCGAACGTCGAGATCGGCTATATCTGCGACGTGGACGAGCGGGCGATTGGAAAAGTGACCAAACCGATTGCCGACCGACAGG
>DATKDU010000559.1:0-3964 GCA_035512595.1 Pirellulaceae bacterium | reverse complement strand
AGCTGGCGTGGATATTTCGGGACAGCGATCGAAACATCTTGACGATTTGCAGGACGTTTCATTCGATTACGTGATCACGGTGTGCGGCGACGCCCACGAATCATGCCCTGTTTTTCCAGGTCGCGCGAAAGTCCTGCATCGCGCATTCGACGATCCGCCGCGTCTGGCCCGGAACGCTTCCTCCGAGCGGGAGCGGCTGGCGCCGTACCGTAGAGTGCGCGACGAGATCAAGGAGTTCATCCGAACGCTCCCGGACCTGCTCGGTGATCGGCAACCAAACCAAAAGGAGTCAGACGATGCCCAAAATTGAAGTGTTCGACCCGCCCATGTGCTGCACGACCGGCGTCTGCGGACCGGAGCCGGATGCTCGACTGGCGGTTTTTGCCGCCGATTTGAAGTGGCTGCAGGATCAGGGCGTGGAAGTGCGCCGCTACAACCTCGCTCAGGAGCCGGCGGCTTTCGTCGCCCAACCGCAGGTCAAAGAAGTGCTGGACTCAACAGGCGGCGAGGGACTTCCTGTCGTCATCATTGATGGTCAAGTAGCCAGCCGGCGCGAGTATCCATCACGCAGTCGACTGCAGGAGCTGGCCAAGATTGAAGGACAAGCTGCGCCGGGCGAGACGGGTTTCGATGTTGTGGGAATCGCACAGCCGCCGATGTTTAATGAGCGCATCGCCGAACTCGTCGCATTGGGAGCATCGATGGTCGCCAATTGCGAGCCGTGCTTTGAGCATCATCACCGCAAGGCGACGGAGCTGGGCATCGCTCGCGACGACATCATCAATGCGGTCAATGTCGCTCTGCGAATCAAGGGCCAGCCGGCGCAGTCGATGCTCCGTTTGGCGGATCGCCTACTGGCGCCCGAGGACGCCGCCGGTTGTTGCGGATCAAGCAAAGGCGGCACGTGTTGTTAAGGGCGCGGGCCAAGGAAATCGAGGAAGGAACTAGAAAGATGGCCTGGTACGATAATGCGACCAGATATGTGTTTTTCACAGGAAAGGGCGGCGTTGGAAAGACCTCGCTGGCCTGCTCAACCGCAGTGAAGCTAGCCGATGAAGGAAAGCGAGTGCTGCTGGTGAGCACCGATCCGGCATCGAATCTCGCCCACGTCTTCGAGACCGAAATCGGCGAAGGCGAACCAACCCCTGTTCCCAACGTACCCCGTCTGAAGGCGTTCAACATCGACCCCGAAGCTGCGGCTCGGACTTACCGAGACCGGATCGTCGGTCCGGTGCGCGGGGCGCTGCCCAATGACGTCATTAGGCAGATGGGGGAACAGCTCTCCGGGGCTTGCACAACGGAAATCGCGGCCTTCGATGAATTCACGTCCCTTCTAACGGACGATCAAAGAACTGAAGGCTACGACCACATTCTCTCTTCGACACGGCGCCGACAGGACACACCCTGCGTTTGCTGAGACTGCCAGGGGCCTGGTCTGGGTTTCTCGAAAGCAACCAGAGCGGCGCCTCGTGTCTCGGACCGCTGGCGGGGCTTGAAAAGCAGAAGCGGCAGTACAAGGCGGCAGTCGATACCCTTGCCGACGGTTCGCGCACCACGATGGTCCTGGTCAGCCGCCCGCAAAAGGCGGCCCTCGCTGAGGCGGCCCGCACTGGAAGCGAACTAGCGGCCGTCGGCGTGCGAAACCAGCGCCTGATCGTCAACGGCCTGATGCCGCAAATTTCCAGTGCGGATCCGCTGGCAGGAGCGATGGAGAGCCGTGATTGGGAGGCCTTGAAGACCCTTCCCGAGGAGCTACGCAAACTTCCGACCGACCAAGTGTTTCTCCAACCTGTCAACCTCGTTGGCGTTGACGCCTTGCGGGCGCTGCTGGGTCAGTCTCACGGCGCTGCCCCCGCATCCGGAATAGCCCTGCCGCCGGCCGTCAATCTGCCTTCTTTGGGCGAACTGACGGACTCGATCGAGGAGGACGGGCACGGGCTGATCATGGTCGTGGGCAAGGGCGGCGTGGGCAAGACGACCATTGCAGCCGCCCTGGCCGTGGAGCTTGCGGGACGCGGCTGCGACGTTCACCTGACAACGACCGATCCGGCTGCCCACATCGCCTCGACCATCGAGGCTCAGGTGGATCGCCTGGAAATCAGCCGAATCGATCCGCAAGTGGAGACCGAGCGCTACCGTCGACACGTACTCGAAACCAAGGGCAAGGGCCTGGACGCCCAAGGCCGCGCCGTATTGGAGGAGGACTTGCGCTCGCCCTGTACCGAAGAGATCGCCATCTTCCAAGCGTTCTCAAAAGTCATTCGTGAGGCGCAACGCAAATTCGTCTTCATGGACACCGCACCGACCGGTCACACTCTGCTGCTGCTCGACGCAACGGGGTCCTACCACCGCGACATCGTGCGGCACATGAAGGGTGCCGCCAAAGTCGTCACTCCGATGATGCGGCTGCAGGATCCAAAGCAGACCAAGATCCTGATTGTGACCTTGCCCGAGACCACGCCGGTCCTCGAAGCGGCGGAGCTTCAGGAGGATCTGCGGCGGGCCCGGATCGAACCATGGGCGTGGGTGGTCAATTCTTCGCTGGCCGCTGCGGGACCCACCGATCCTCTCCTGGCGCGTCGCGCTCAGGCTGAAGCGGAACAGATTGAGAAGGTGTACAACGAGTTGGCGGCGCGAACTTACATCGTCCCCTGGGCGGTCGAGGAACCAGTAGGATCGGCCCGCCTGCGGGATTTGGCAGGACTCGCCGGAGCCGCACGGAACTGACTTGGGAATCTCCGAAAGGCGTACCGTCGCCGATTCATTCCCTGAAATCAACTTCGCCCCTTGAACTGCAATCATTTCGGCTCTTCCCTGCCCGGCGATTGCACCCCAGGCGAAATGTGTGTAAATGGTCGGCGTCCCCCGAGAGGAAACGCGTTGTTACAGCTGATTTTAGGGGCCAACAATCGCGCCTGAGGGCTGATTCCGAAGGTCAAATGCGAACAAAATGACTCCTTTTCAATAAGATGGCTTGGTCCGACCCCGTTATTGACTCGAACCGGGCCGCTGCTCGAGTCGCCTATTATAAAGTGGAGGCCCGATGGGTGATCTCGACCTATCGCTGTTTCGTCGATGCGGCGCAGACCATGGAATGGCGTTGAAGCTTCCATTCCGTCGCTCAATGGTCCGCCATTCACCCACAACGTGCCGCTTGACCGGATCTGAAAATGCCACAAGAATGCAGCAGAGCCGATGACGAACTTTCCGTTTGAACTGATGGAACACCTCCCAAACCTCCACCCGCTGGTGGTTCACTTCCACTTGGCCCGTCTGCCGTTGGCCCTGGCGTTCGATCTTTTCAGCCTCCTGCTGCGCCGCCATTTGTGGTTGGATCGGGCAGCGGCGTCGTTCGGGTGGTCTCGGTGAAGGCGACCCCGGTGAAGCGGCCCACGCGACCGAATCTTCGGCCTTTACGCAAACGGACATTTCGACGAATTCCTGCTCCAGTCACCGATACTGGCGACGGCGAGGTCCTACTGGCCTGCACGGCCGTCGCGGTCTTTGCCTCCCTTGCCCGGTCGCGATCTGCGACGGATGGGTCGCTGAACCGCGCTCGTTCGCGCATTCTGGAAACAGGCGAGACTGTTTGACGAACGCAACAGGACATCAGGTCGGGCTCGTCGCCTTTTGGAGTTTCTGCGCTCTAATCGAGTCGCTTTGACAAGCGATCGTGAAGGAGAGGATCTGAAAGAAGCGCTCCACTTCCGCTTTATGCGGAAAGTCGGCACTTTCATGTTCATGGCACAAGGCGTCTCCTACGTTCCAGGCCAGGTCCAGTCGCGGATTTCCGGAGGATCTTCTCCGAACTCCCGAATATACCGCTTGTGATCGAAAAGCCGGTCACGAAGCTCCTGTCTGACATAGGCTGCCGAAGCTCCAAGGCCGGGCACCCGGTCAATGATGTCTGCCAGCAGGTGAAACCGGTCCAAGTCATTGAGCACTGCCATGTCAAACGGCGTGG
>DATKDU010000558.1:0-7609 GCA_035512595.1 Pirellulaceae bacterium | reverse complement strand
CTGGACCACCGCCCGCAACTCAGGCGGCAAGGCGGCCAACTGCTCCGGCGTGATCGGCGGCGACGACATGCCCAAGGTGTCGCCGATTTTCCTCGCTGCGCGAAGACCAATTTTTTACGCCAGGGTGTGAACGGTTACCTGCCGCTGACGTAGGACAGGTTTCCAACCTGTCCCAAGAAAACAAATGCGGGACAGGTTGGAAACCTGTCCTACGAGGAGACCAGCGATGCTCACCATGCTCGGCAGTCCGCGGCGATGCTGCGACGGAATTACGCGCCGCGAGACCCTCAAGGCGGGTGCCCTGTCGGCACTCGGCGGATTGTCGCTGGTCGATCTGCTTCAGGCCGAGCAACAACAACCCGAAGCGTCAGCGAGGGGCGGCAAAGCCAAGAGGGTGATCGTCCTGTATCTCCTCGGCGGCGCGGCGACGCAGGACATGTGGGACCTCAAGCCCGACGCCCCCAGCGACATCCGCACCCAGTTCAAGCCGATCCCCACCACCGCCAGCGGCATTGAAATCTGCGAGCTGTTGCCGCTGACCGCCAAATGGATGCACCGCGGGGCGATCGTCCGCTCGCTGAATCACAAGGCGGGCTGCCACAACACGCTGCCGAGCTACACGGGTTTGGAACAACCGCTGTCCGACATCACGACCACCAAGGACAGCTACCCGCCCAGCATGGGCTCGGTCTGCCGCTATCTGGCCGAAAACGTGGGGCAGGCGTCCCGCCTGCCTGAATCGCAGGCTGGAAGCCTACGCCACGAAGCGGAACTCCCCCCGTACGTCTACATGCCTTGCTACCTCGGCTGGGGACAGAACATCCGCCGGCCAGGTCCCTACGGCGGCTTTCTCGGCCGGCGCTTCGATCCGCTGTTTACGGAGTGCGCTCCGTACAAGGACGAAAGTGCTCCCAATCCGCTGCCGGGACTGCCGCAGCTCGTGCGGGGAATTCCATTCGTTGCCGACTCGACGCTGCCCGAGCAGATCACGCTCGACCGGCTCAACCAGCGGAAGAGTTTGCTCGCGCAAATGGACGACGAGATGCGGCGGATGGAAGCGACCTTCGCCGTTGCCCAGCACAGCCGCCTCAAGCAGCAGGCCTACGGCATTCTGACTTCCCCGGCAACGAAAGCGGCATTCGACGTGGCGAGCGAAGACCCGAAGCTGCTCGACCGCTACGGCCGCACCCTCTTCGGCCACAGCACGCTCATCGGCCGGCGGCTGGTCGAGGCGGGCGTGCGGTTCGTCAACGTCACCTGGGACCTGTTCTGGGACCGGATCAAGATCGACTACGACGCCTGGGACACGCACACCAAGAATTTTTCGATCCTCAAGGACAACAAGCTGCCGAACCTCGATCAGACCCTGTCGGCACTGCTTGAGGACCTCGACGCCCGCGGCCTCTTGGACGAAACGCTCGTCGTCCTGACCAGCGAGATGGGCCGCACGCCGAAGGTCAACGCCAACGGCGGCCGCGACCACTGGACGTATTGCTATTCGACCGTCTTCTTCGGCGGCGGCATTCGCGGCGGCACAGTCTACGGCGCGTCCGACGCCCACGCCGCCTACGTCAAGGACAAGCCGGTAAGCACGGCCGACATCTGCGCCACCATCTACCACTCCCTCGGCATCAGCCCCGACACCACCGTCCCCGACCGCAGCGGCCGACCGGTCGGCATTGGCCACGGGGGCCAGGTGATCGGCGAGATCGTGACGTAGGCGGGGCGCGTGGTGCCCCTGCGCGCCCGCGCGACCGATCGGGTAACGGTCGGTTTCGACAAAGTAGTGGCCGCGGCGACGATCCACCCGTCCGCGACCTACTCGATGGGATGCCTCACCGAGGTCATCGTGATCGATCGCCAGGGAGCCCAGACAGGCATCTGGAAAGGGACCGACCCCGCGCCTGGTTCGGATTCAACCGGACTGTTTCGGGTGCCCGCACCCCGGTCGATCCAATCGATCGAACGGGGCAATTCTCAACAAAGTACGGTCCCTACACTCAGGGCTTTTCTGCAAACCTCTCGCTACAATGGGGACAGGTGAGCCGCCAACTATGCATGTCCGTTGTCCACACTGCCAGAACGCTATCGAGATCGTTGGCGACGACGATTTGACTCAGGTCACTTGCCCTTCCTGCGGCAGTGCGTTCAATCTGCTCCCCACGACAGCCAGCTATTCGCCGACTGTGCGTACCATCGGCCATTTCACTCTGTTGGAGCAGCTTGGATCCGGCGGATTCGGCACCGTCTGGAAGGCCAAGGATACCAGGCTCGACCGTCTGGTGGCGGTCAAGATTCCCCACCGCGATCAGGTTGACCCGGCTAAAGCGGAGTTGTTCCTCCGCGAGGCCCGCGCTACCGCGCAGCTTCGTCATGCCAACATCGTCGCCGTTCATGAAGTCGGCCGCAATGACGACACGCTTTACATCGTCAGCGACTTCATCCAAGGAGTCACGCTTGCCGACCGCCTGACCGCCGGTCCCTTCGCCCTCCGCGAAGCGGCTGAGCTTTTGGCCCGGATTGCCGAGGCCCTGCACCATGCCCACGAAGCGGGAGTGATCCATCGCGACCTGAAGCCGCAAAACATCATGCTCGATGCTGATGGCCGGCCGCACATCATGGATTTCGGCCTGGCTAAGCGCGAAGCGGGCGAAATCACCATGACGGTCGATGGCAAGATTCTGGGAACCCCGGCCTGGATGTCCCCCGAGCAGGCCCAGGGCCTGGGGCACTCGGTTGATCCGCGGACCGACGTTTACTCGCTCGGCGTGATCCTGTTCCAACTCCTCACGCACGAGCTTCCCTTCCGTGGCAACCGGGCGATGCTCATCCACCAGGTGATCAACGAAGAGCCCCCCAGCCCCCGCAAGCTCAACAGCCGCGTCCCGCGGGACCTGGAAACGATCACGCTCAAGTGCCTGGAGAAGGACCCACAACGGCGCTATGCCACGGCAGCCGACGTCGCTGCCGAGTTGAACCGCTGGCTCGCCGGCCAGTCGATCCTCGCGCGGCCCGTCAGCCGCATCGAGCGAGGGATTCGCTGCACCCGGCGCAACCCACTCGTCGCCGGTCTCAGCGCGGCAGTTGTGCTGTCGCTCCTGGTAGGCACCGTCGTATCGACCTGGTTTGCGTTCAATGTGTCAGTCGAGGCGGCGGCGACACGAGCGGAAGCCAAACGGGCGTACTACAACTACTACATCATGCAAATGAACTTTGCCCACCGTGACTGGAAGAATAACGCCATCGAGAGTTTGCAGGAGCGACTTCTGAAGACGACTCCTGAGTTCACCGGCGGCCACGACCTCCGAGGTTTCGAGTGGTATTGTCTTGACTCCCTACCACACCGTTCCTTGCGAACGGTTAATGGTCCTGTTCCGGTCAGCGATTCTTTTTCAACCGAGCCCACAAGCATCCTCAGCAAAGACCAGACGAAAGTCGTGAGCGGGGATTTTGACAATTCTGCCAAAGTGTGGGACGCCGCGACGGGGCGCGAATTGGTGACGCTTAAAGGCCACACAAATGTCATTTCGGGCGTTGATTTCGATCCCACCGGCAAGCGAGTCGTCACGGCCAGCTATGACGATACGCTAAGGGTGTGGGATTCGTCGACTGGCACAGTCTTGGTCACGCTAAAAGGGCATTCGCAGGGCGTAAATTGTGTGGCCTTCAGTCCAGACGGCAGTCGCATCGTCAGCGGCGGTAGCTACTCAGAACAAGGAATTCCGGATGGCACCGTCCGAATATGGGATGCAACCACAGGAAAGGGAGTGCATGTCCTCAAGGGTCACACTGGCTCACTAAGGAGTGTTGCGTTCAGCCCTGATGGTTCGAAGATTGCCAGCGGCGGCCAAGACTCGATTATAAGGGTCTGGGACACCGCGACGGGCCAACAACTGCTGGCGTTTTCCGGACACGCGTCCTCTGTTAAAAAAGTTGTTTTTAGCCCTGATGGCAAGTGGGTTGCGAGTTGTAGCTTGGAGATTAAGATCTGGGATGCGACAACCGGTGTCGCAAAGGTGACAATCGGCGACCAGAGTTTTGGCTTCAGCGTGCCAATATTAGGGGACGACCCTTGCTTGGCGTTTTCTCCTGATTTAACGATGCTCGCCGGCAAATCGAGTGATGATAATCTGACTGTATGGGACACGGTAAGCGGACGAGAATTGATTACGTATCATGGAGATAATTCTGGAGTTTCGGGCCTTGCGTTCAATCGCGAGGGTACCGAGATACTCAGTATTTCAAGTCGCAATAGTATTCATGTATGGGACGTGTGTAATAGACCCGAGTCAATCTCGCTGAAGCGAGTAAATGACAGGAACCAATCGAGACCGCAACCTATTTGGTGCAAGGCGATTGATCCGGAAGCGAATAGGGTTTTCGGAGAGTCCGACAATAGCCTATTGGAATGGAATATGACTACGGGTCATATGACCCGTAGTTATTCTGGACTCGAATACATTTCCGAGGCCGCTGAGAGCGCAGATGGAAGGCGAGTTGCCGGAATCGGCAACTCCTCCCAGTTGATTGTCTGGGATACGGTCAATGGAGAGCAAATAAGGTCTGTGAAGCAAGATGCCGAAGGGGCTTTCACCTGTCTCGCTATCAGCCCAAATGGCGAGCACATTGTAAGTAGTTGGAGAGGATGGACGCTGCAGGTATGGAATGTCTCGACGGGTGAGGAAGTCGCCACTATGAGAGGCCATATTGATTTCCTCGCATGCGTGGCCTATAGTCCCGACGGCAAGCGCATTGTGAGTGGAGGTAGCGACCGGATTGTGAGAGTGTGGGAAGCTGCGACTGGCCAGGAAGTCATTAAGCTTGAGGGACACCAAGGTAGAGTGAGCTGCGTTGCGTTCAGCCCCGACAACAAGCAAGTCATTAGTGGCGGGGACGATGGCGTCGTAAAAGTCTGGAACGTCGATACTGGGCGAGAGTTGTTAACCCTCCTTGGACATACGCATGGAGTGGAATGCGTCGCGATTCGTCCGTCTGGGGACCGCATTGCGAGCGGGAACTTTACGGAATTTAAGCTATGGGATGCGACAACAGGTCAGGAAGTCGTAAGCAGCGATGAAGGAACTACGTGCATGGCCTTCAGTCGTGATGGTACACGCCTGGTGACCGGGAAGACAATTGACAAGATCGCGATTTGGGATGCGACCCCGCGTGATGGGCGAAAAAAGCTGCCGCTCTTTGCGAAATGACCTGCGGGGGAGGTGTAGAACAAACCTAAAAGGCGGGGAAAAAAGGAGAAGGCGCCCGCTGCCGCCGGAGTGCCACTGTCGGGCCGCCCAACAGGGGGAACTGCTGACCAATCCACCATCACCCCCGAGCCGCAAGCCGGACTTTGACAAGGATGCGGCCCAGGCGGCAAACGTTGTTTTCACGACGGCGGCCGAAACCCGTGGGCCGTGAACCGTGCGGCGGACCACATTCTTTACCGCAAGTGACCAAAGGTGTCACCGGTCGGGCGGCTGATGGTAGGGCACTCGCTCCGCGAGTGCCCAAATCGGCCGGATGACGCGTTTGGTAACGAATTGCACTCGATCCCTGGAAGGGCCACTCGCGGAGCGAGTGTACTACAGGAGAGTGACCAAAGGTGTCACGGGTCGGGCGTCTAATGGTTGGCGGGGGCGCGACTGCGCCGGCAGCAAGGCCAAGAGATGAGCAAAAACCCCCTCTTTGGGGGCGCTATATCAAGGAAAATATAAAATTGTCCACTATGTACACAAAGTCATTGAAGCACAACCACTTGCATCCAGGCGGCTATGGCGCGCGCCTGGCGCAAACGCGCTATATCGGCGCTTCGCCAGGTGCGCCGGATTGCCTGCGTCCGAAGGGAAACGATGGCGACACAAAGCTCCGGATGATCAAGGCAGTGACGGCGGCGGGCCGACGGCAAAAGTCGACACACTGGCCGCCGGCAAACTTTTTTGGCCGCTGCGGGAATAAAACGGACCTCTCAAGCGTCTAGGTTAGTGGACAGCCGTGCGCAATAGCCGGCGGCTGCCCCCGGACGGACCAGTGCCGGCCGCGATGATCTTTTACAATTTGATGCGAGTCCAAAGCCCAAGGTCCAAAGTCCAAAGCCCAACGTCCAAAGTCGGCGTACGCCAGTCGCGGTGCCGCGGCTCCTGGCTCCTGACCATCAGGGGGCTGACGCCCCCCGCTCGCCGATCTCCTGGCTCCTGGCTCCTGGCTCCTGACTATCAGGGGGCTGACGCCCCCCGCTCGCCTGACCCCCCCGAAAGAGGCATTGCATTCAGACATGCTGTCTGAAGCGACTTAGGGCCAGCGATCGTGCCAAGACGTGGCCGCAAGCCGTGTGTGTACAAATAGTTACATGCCGGCCCCGGCCAGCCGCCGCGACGTAAGTCGAGAAATCGACCCCCCTCTCATGGTATTGCGTCATCCGGCCCCTGGCCCCTGACCCCTGGCCCCTGGCCCCTGGCCCCTGATCCCTGGCCCCTGATCCCTACTGCCGCGACGCGCCGAAGAAGAAGCTGAAGTTCTGGCGGTCGTCGGTGTGTTCGTAGGAGATCGGGAAGGCGAAGTCGAGGGCCAGCGGGGCGGGTCCCATCATGGGGATGGCGATCCGCAGGCCGAAGCCGGGGGCGACGCGGAGGTTGTCGCGGAAAGCCAGGTCTTCTTCCACCGTGCCGAAGTCGCAGAAGACGACTCCTTTGACCATGTCGTCGGCAGTCAGCGGGAAGAAATATTCCAGCGAGTTGATCCACTGGAACTCGCCGCCGACGCGAACGCCCGTATCGACGGGGCCGGCGCCGCGGAAGCTGAAGCCGCGGAGGGTCGAGAAGCCGCCGGCAAAGTAGTGCTCAAACAGCGGCGCGTCGGGGCCCATGTAGCCGAATTGCGAGCTGAAGGCCAGCGTATGCCGGCCGGAACCGTCGGGCCGCTCGCGGAGCATCCAGTACTTGTTGTATTCCACCTCGGCCCGCGGGAAGTCGAAGTCGCCAAAGACCTGTTCGCCCGACAACTGGATCAGGTGCCCTTCGGTCGGCATGAACGCCAGGTCGCGGGTGTCGTGCATCAAGGAGAGCTTCGCGCCGAACACGTCGCTGCGGCCGAGAACCCGCTCGAGCTCGTCCACGCCGTTGACGCGCGGGTCGGAGATGCTGACGCTTTCGGCCCGAATGCCGGCGTTGACGGACAGATCGGGGGTCAAGCGATAGCCGAAGCCCAGCCGGCCGCCGTAGCGCGACTCGAAGTAATCGAAATAGTTGCGATCGAAGTAGGAGCCGCTGATGCTGCTGCTGATGTTGGTGCCGAACAAGTACGGCTCGGTGAGGCTGATCAGATACCGCTGTACCTGGTTGCCGGGATACGCCTCCAGGCGCAGGTACTGGCCTCCGCCGCGGAACGCCCCGCCGCTCAAGAGGTCGTCCCAACTCCGCGGCAGGCGGGTGATGTCGAAGGAGCGTTCTTCGACGGTGATCTGCCCGGTGAGGCCGTTGTTGGAGTTGACCGCCACGCCGAAGGAGAAGCGGCCGGTCCGCGCTTCTTCGACGAAGACATCGAGGTCCGACGGCGAAGAAAAAATTTGGTCCGGCGCGAGGGGGACCGTCGGGGGAACTTCGAAGGGCTGTGC
>DATKDU010000557.1:0-16094 GCA_035512595.1 Pirellulaceae bacterium | reverse complement strand
CGTGGCAAAGTTCACGGACACCCACTTGCCGCTGGCCTCGGAGAGGCTGACCGTGAAGACGAACGACGTGGTGCCCTTGTTCCCCTCCTTCTGGGAGACGTCGTTGATCGTCACCAGGGGCGGGTCGTCGTCGTCCACGATCGTGCCGATCCCTTGCGAATCGGTGATCTGGCCGCCGACGGCATTGGACAGGTTGACGAAGAACCGCTCGTCGTACTCATCGAGCGTGTCGCCGAGGACGGGAACGGAGATCGTCTTGCTCGACTCGCCGACCCCGAACGTCAGCGTGCCCGACGTGGCCGTGTAGTCCGCTCCGGCAGCGGCCGTCGAGTCCGCGGTCGAATAATTGACGCTTACTCCCGCGTGATTCCCGATCACCGTGACCGTGAACACGGCATTGACCGTGCCGCTGTCCCCCTCGGTCACTGTGGTGTCGGAAATGACAATCGACGGGGGCGGGTTCCAGTTGCCGTCGTTGGTCGCGACGATGGCCTCGACGGCATGGTAGTCAATGGTGACCAGTTCCGGCAGTCCGTCGCCGTTGAGGTCCGCCAAAGCCACGTCAGGCAGCCAGCTATAGCCCACATAACTGCCGAAGGACGATGTCAAGGGCAAAGCAAAGTTGCCCTGGCCGTTGCCCAGGAGCACGGTCGCTTGGCGCGTGGTGGTGTTGTACCCGCCGTTGCAATAGTAGTACCCGCCGTAGTAGCCGTACCACCAGCCATAGCTGGTGCAGGTGTACGCGTCGATGCTGCCGACTGCCACCAGGTCCAGTGTGCCGTCGTCATTCACATCCCCCATGACGGCCGAGTGGACGTAGCTGCCGGTGTTGACAGCAGGCTGGGGTGTAAAAGTGCCGTCTCCATTCCCTTTCTGCACGATCAGCCCCCAACCGCTGCTGGAGAGCGTGTCCAGCTTGCCGTCGCCGTCCACGTCCCCCAGGGAGATGGAGCGAAAACCGTAACCCGAACCGGAGTGAACGGGGGCGCCCAATGCCAGTTCGTTCGGCGCGTCGGCCTCATTCAATAGCACGCTCAGATCGTAATCGTTAGCCGTGATCACGTCGTCCTTGGCGTCGCCATTGATGTCCGCAACGGCAACCGCGTTGGGAAATCGCCATGCGCCGAGATGATGAGTCTCGGCGGGATCGAGGCCGGTGCCGTTTCCTAAAAGGACGTTCACGTAGCCGTCGTAGGTGTTGAAGTCGTAGCAATAGTAACCGCCCCAGTAGCCCGTATAGCACGACTGCTGGGTGAAGTACGTGTCGGCGCCCACAACCAGGTCGAGCTTTCCGTCGCCGTTCACATCGCCTGTCGCAACCGAAAGGGGAAGTTGGGGCCGGGATTCGCTGCCGGTATAGCCCGGCGGAAATTGACCGGGGAGCCCAATGCTCTGCGGCGGCAGGAAGGTTCCATCTCCGTTCCCCTTCAGCAGGCTGATGTCCCCCGAATTGGCCGTCGCCAGGTCAGGAATCCCGTCGCCGGTGAGGTCCCCGACGGCAACCGAGTTGGGACCGGTGCCCGTGGGAAATGATAGGGTGCCGCCAAACGTGCCGTCGGCATTGCCCAGACGGACGTCAATGGAATTGCCGCTCCAGCTCGCAACGATCATGTCGGGCCGGCCGTCGGCATTCACATCGGCCAGGGTGAGGTCCTGAGGACGATCGCTCAAGTCGTACTGGGCAAACGGGTTGAAGGCCAGGAGGCTGCGGTCTTCGAGGCCTTCCAGCAGCAGGCGGCGAAATTCACGACGCCGATCGAGGGGCCGCTTGGCGCGGCGGATGGACGGTTGTTTGGCTGTGGCATTCAGGCAATCGAACCTAGAGCAAAACGACATGGGAGTTCTCCAGAGGTTGGGTCAGATACTTGTAAAACGTCAACGGGCGGCAAAACCCGACATTGGATGAGTCGCCCGATGCTTGATTGCGGCCGGGCACCCGCGAACCTAAAATCAAGGGTGAATCGCTGGAACGGGGCCTGGGAGGGTCCTTCGTTGTCGTCCGACGGCTCGGTCACGAACCAAATCGGCAAGCTGAAAGCCGGCGACCCGGACGCTGCTCGTGTGCTTTGGCAGCGGTACTTCCAGCGGCTGGTCCGTGTGGCGCGCCGCAAGATTCAGCCCAATGCCCGCCGCGCCGCCGACGAAGAAGACGTGGCCCTGACGGCGTTCGCCCGCTTCTGCTGCCATGCCGAGCAGGGACGGCTGCCCAAAGTCCGTAATCGGGACGACCTGTGGCGGCTTCTGGTCACGCTGACGATTCGCATGGCGATCGACCAGATCCGACGCGAAGGCCGCCAGAAAAGGGGTGGTTCTCCGCCTGGCGATCCAGCGGCGGTTGTATCGGCTCGCGATGCAGCTCCGCGAGCAGACGCCGACCAGGTTGCGGACCAGCAGCCGACGCCCGAGTTTGTGGCCCAGGTGGCCGAAGAATGCGAGCGGCTGCTCGGCGCCTTGGGCGACGCCGAGTTGAAGTCCATCGCGGTGTGGAAGACCGAAGGTTACACAAACGAAGAGATCGCCGCCAAGCTCGGCGTTGTCCTGCGGACGGTCGAGCGGAAGCTGCATGCCATTCGGCAGCGCTGGTCCGAGGGGGACCAGGCCGTCCCGGGCGACACGAGTGGCGAGCGCTAGCCGGAATGCGAAAGTGGCCGCACCGACGCCGGGCAGAGCCGCCCAATCACGTTCCGCTGCCATGAATCCTCGCATACTCAAACCTCGATTCGATTTTGGAATTAGTCTGCGTTATCATGGAAAGACATCGCTCCCAGCGCGCAAACCGAGCGCCGGGGCGGTGCCGGGCCGGTGAGGAACTTGCTTGACCGTTAGGGCCTCACCGGCCGCTTTTTCAACACACGTCTTAAATCACTGAGCCACAGAGGCTCACGGAGAAGAGAAGGGGAACACTAATTCACGCTAATAACCGCTAATCAGATCAAGGGTTCGATGGATGAGTGCTGATTAGCGAAGATTAGTGTTCCAACTCTCTGCTTTTTCCGTGTCTTTGAGAACGCGGAGTCCAACCAATACACGTTCATTGCTGTGCCCTTAGCGTCTCTATGGTCAATTCTTTTCTTCTCGAGTTCCAGCAGCTTCGCGGCCTCCGCTCGGAAGCGGCGAAGTTCTTCATTTTTCGGTTGATGCTTATCCATCCATTCGACCGCCTGCTCGTACCACTTGCCGGCCTCGTCTTTGTTGGCGAGCTGCCAGTGGGCCATCGCCAGGAAAAAGGCGTCCGCACTGAAGTGCTTGTCCTTGTTCAGTTCTCTCGATTTCTGCAGCGCTTCGATTGCTGCGAGCCAACTCCCCGCACGGTAGTGAGCCACGCCGAGCGTGTTCCAGATGTGCCCGGCGCTGGGATTCAGCTCGACGGCTTTCTGCGCCAGCTCAACGGCCTGGCGAGCAGCGCCGGCGGAGGGATTCGATCGACTGATTAAGGGCCAGGCGATGCTGTTCAGCTCTTCTCCAGAGGGGCTTCCTTTCAACAGGGCTTCGATTTCTTTCCCGACTTCCTCGTCGTCTCCTACCGAGGAGAGCACAGAGATCAACACGCCGCGCCCATGCGCGAGCCTGGATTGGTGGTGCGGCTTGTCCCCGAAATCGGCCAGGAGCTGTTCATTGAGGCGGACGCTGGTGCGGCAGTGCTCGAGAGCCTCCTCTAATCGGCCGGCGGCTCGAAGAAAGACTCCCAGACCAAGACTGAAATGCGCCCGCTCCTGGCGATACCATTCGATTGCCGGATCCTCATCGCTTAACTGCTTCCACAAAGCGAGCGCATTGCCATAGGCCTCTTCCGCCTCGTGATGATGCCGGCCTTTTTCGAGAGCGATTCCATGGAAGGCGTGAGCCCCCGCCAGGTCGTTACGACGGCCCGGGCTCGGATCGAGGGCGACGAGCCGCTGACTCCAGCGTACTTGCTCCGCCCGGGCCCGGACCTCATCCGCGACGCTCTGGCCGCTCTTCCCCCGTGCATCCGCGAGCCGCGCGTAGCTCGACACGAACCGCTCGGCCTGCCCGACGCTAGGCTCCGGTAGCCGAGCGGCGGAGTCGAACTCAGCCCACGCCTCGTCCCAAAGGCCGACGCCGAGGAAGATCTCTCCCCGGTGCAGCGCAACGTCGGCTTCGTCCGCCGCCTCGCTGGCTGCCCGCTTCAGTGCCCCGGCCAGCCGCCCGGCCTGCTCGGCGCGCAGTGCGGCGATGGCGGCGGGATCGCCGCTTGCCTCCACCGTCCGCTGGAGCAGTTCCCTCGTGCCGCTCGACCAATGATGTGATTCGCCGAAAAGCTTCTCGAAGATTGCCGAGGCCCGACGATAACTAGCTGCCGCCTCGGCGTGTCGCCCCTGCGCAGTCTCCACTGTGCCGAGGACGCGCAAGCCCCAGGCCGTCTCCGGATGCTCCTTTCCGTGCCAGCGTTCGTGCATGAGCAGGGCTTCCCGCGCCAGCGCCTCGGCCGCAGCATGCTGGCCTTGGCCGAGCTTTCCGTCCGCCAGGCGATGCAGGACGTTCGCCAGCTCCGGATGCCCCTGCGGGAAGATCTCGCGGCCGAGGGAGATGGCTTCATTCGCTACGGTCTCGGCGTCGTCGTATCTGAATTGTCCGTTGAGGAACAAGTGCAGTGCGGCGAGCGCTTCGAGCGTTTTTGCAGTCCGGACGCCGCGCCGTCCGTCGATTGCAAGTGCCTCCCGGGCGTGGCGCTCGGCGTCGGGACGATGACCGGACTCATAGAGATTCCGGCCATAGTCAAGCAGGCTCTGAGCCAGGATTTCCTCCGGGGTGGCGGCCTCCGCCCGGCGAATCGCCAGCGCACGCGCGAGGTGCGGTTCGGCCTTGTCCGTCAGACCGAGGCGGCGGTAGGCATTTCCGATTGCCGCCCTGACGGCGGCTTCGACCTCCGGCTGTTCCTCAAGCTGGTCGCGCACCCGATGAGTGGAGTCGTCGAGCAGTTGGCGGACGGTGTACTCGGCGCCCTTGCCGCGGTCCGGATTCGCCGAGGCGAGCATCTCCTGGAGCAGGTCGCTGACGGCCGTGGCCTTGGCTGCCTCGACCTCGGCTGCCTTGCGCTCGGCGACGGCGTCCTTACGGGCTGCGTCAGCCTGCTCCCTGGCCTCACGCTCGGCTTCGTACCGCAGTCCGGCGAGGGCTTCGGCCTTTATCGCGCGCACCGCCTGCCAAGTCGCGGCGGCGGCCCCGCCGAGGAGGGCCAACGCCACGAGAACAGCGGCGGCGATGGGACTTTTGTTTCGCCGCGCAAACTTCCGCAGCCGATAGCCTGCCGAGGGCGGGCAAGCTAGGACTGCCTCGTCGGCCAGGTAGCGCTGCACGTCCAGTGCCAGGCCGTTGGCCGTCTCGTAGCGCCGGTTGCGGTCCTTCTCCAGGGTCTTCATCACGATCCAGTCCAGCTCCCCGCGGACCAGCCGGCTCAGACGGGCCGGCTCCACGTGCCGTTGGGCGGCAATCGAGGCCAGCGTGCCGCTGCCGCTGATCCGCGTGCTCGGCTTCTGCGGCTCCTCCTCGCGAATGATCCGGCGGATTTCGTCGAAGGCCGCTTGCTTGAGCTGCTCCTTGCTGACGGGCGTTGAGCCGGTGAGCAGCTCATAGAGCAGCACGCCGAGCGAATAGATGTCGCTCCGCGTGTCGATGTCGTTGCTGGAAAGCTCGGCCTGCTCAGGGCTCATATAGAGCGGCGTGCCGATCATCTGGGCGAAGTCGGTGAACAGCGTCTTTTCAGTGAGTTGCTGGCCCATCGCCTTGGCGATGCCGAAGTCGATCACTTTCACGATCGGCTGGCCGTCCTGCCGCGTCACGAGCACGTTCGTCGGCTTGACATCGCGATGGATGATCCCCTTGGTGTGCGCGTGCTGGATGGCCTGGCAGACGGTGGCGAACAGTTCCAGCCGCTCGCGGATCGGCAAGCTGTTCTCGTCGCAGTACTGCGTAATAGGAATTCCGCGGACCAGCTCCATGACGAAGTACGGCCGGCCGGCATGGAGCAGATTGTCAACCTGCATTTCCAGTGAGTGTGAGGTAAAAACCTGGCCGACCGTTCCTGCATCCAGCACCTTGGCAATGTTGGGGTGATCCATCACCGCCAGCGCTTGCCGTTCCGCTTCAAACCGGGCGATGACCTGGCGGCTGTCCATACCCGGCTTAATGAGCTTGAGCGCCACCTTGCGGCGCACTGGCTCGGTCTGTTCGGCCATGTAGACCACGCCAAACCCCCCCTCGCCGATCTGCTGGAGCAGCTTGTAGGGGCCAATTTGCGTGCCGGGTCTTTCGGCTACCGACTGGTCGATGGTGGGATCACCCGGGGAAGCATTGGCCGCTGGCGGAACTTCCAAAAAGCTGTTGGCATCGGCGTGAGCCAAAAGCATCTTCTCCACGCGGCGGCGGAGGCTGTCATCGCCGGAGCAGGCTTCGGCCAGGTAGGACGCCCGGTCGGCCGGCGCTTTTTCCAGCGCGGCAAAGAAGATCGATTCGAGGGGAGAAAGTTCGTTCATGGCCAGGCTCGCTACCAGATAGTGCGACAGAAAGCCGGCGAACCCCTCACAGGAATTCTGAAATCAGGGTTCGGGCTCGGGGGGCCAGTCGGAAAGTTCGGCATACAGCCACGATTTGGCAAACGTCTACCAGCACTCGGCAGTGGCCTGGGAAACGTCGAGTGCCACGGCTTCCGCCATTGTCAGTCCGGAGAAGTAGCGGAGTTTGACCAGCTCCGCCTTGGCCGGTCCACGGCAGCCAGCTTGGCCAGCACTTCGTCGAGCGTCAGCAAGTCGAGCGATGGTTCGTCCGCCAGCGAGCATCCAAAGTCGAGATCGACCCGTTGCTGCTCGCCGCCGTGCTTGACGCGAGCCTTGCGGCGGGCGCTTTCGACCAGAATCCGCCGCATCGCCTCGGCCGCAGCAGTGAAGAAGCGGCCGCGGGAGTGGAAGGCAGGCGAGCGGGGGGCGTCAGCCCCCTGATAGAACGGCTGATCACACGCGGGGCCATCAGGGGGCTCACGCCCCCCGCTCGCCGAAGAACCCACCAGCCGCACATACGCCTCGTGTACCAGCGCGGTCGCCTGCAGCGTCTGCCCCGGCTTCTCGTGCGCCAGCTTCCGCAATTCGTTATACACCAGATACACCAGCGGCAGAAGTTGTTCCGCCGCCGCCGGATCGCCGGAGTCGATTTGCGACAGGATGCGGGTGACGTCGGACATACGAGCAGGCACCGAGCCAAGATTGGAGCGACTGATTATAGGACTTCAACGACGGCGTCGCCAACCTGTTCACCGGCGATTCGGCGGGCTCGCTATGGAGCGTCGCCGACGACAGCCGGCGGTCCGCAGGTTGCACGTTCCGGCGGATGGATTTAGGATGCATGGCTGCCCGCCTGCACCGATCCCTCCCTCCCAAGTCCCCGGCCCGGTCATGGTGTCATCTCCCACTCTCCGACAGCGCCGCATTGAAAAGCGAAGCGGGTGGATCAAGCGCCAGTTGCTGGTCATTCTGGCGTCGCTGGTGGTGCTGGGGGTGCTGGCGGCCAGCCTGATCGATCGCGGGCCGTCGGCTGGGAAATCCCAGGGGGGTACGCCGCACCCGCTGATCGTCTACTGCGCGGCCAGCAACAAGAGCGTCATGGAGGCGATTCGCGCCGACTACGAAGATCGCTACCAGGTGCCGCTCCAAATTCAGTATGGCCCGTCGCAGACCCTCCTGGCGGCCATCGACGTTGCCGGGGCCGGCGACCTGTACTTGCCGGCCGACGACAGCTACCTGGCGATCGCCCGCCAGCGAGACCTGCTGGCCGACGAGTTTCCGCTGGCCACGATGCAGGCCGTCGTGGCGGTGCCCAAGGGGAATCCGAAGCGAATCGCGCACCTGGCCGACGTGCTCCGGGAGAACATCCGCGTCGCCCAGGCCAGCCCCGAGGGGGCAGCCATCGGCAAGATGACGCGCGAGACGCTCACGGCCAGCGGTCAGTGGGATGCGCTCCATGCCCACACGACCGTCTACAAAACAACCGTCAACGAAGTCGCCAGCGACGTCAAGGTCGGCGCGGTCGATGCGGGGATTGTGTTCGATGCCGTCCTGTACGATTACGACACGCTCGAGGCCGTCGCCGTGCCGGAGCTGGCCGAGGTGCAGGCTCGCATTGCGGTGGCGGTGGTCAAAGGGACTCGTCAGCCCAAGCAGGCGCTGCACTTCGCCCGCTACCTGGCGGCCAGCGACGCGGGGCTGCTGCGGTATAAGGAGTTTGGTTTCCAGCCCGTTGCTGGCGACCCGTGGAGCGAGACCTCGGAGATCACCCTTTATGCCGGCTCGATGCTGCGCCCCGCCATCGAACAAACGATCACCGCGTTCGAGGAGCGCGAAGGGGTCCGCGTCACGCGGGTCTACAACGGCTGCGGAATCCTGGTGGCCCAGATGAAGGCCGGAGAAGTCCCCGACGCTTATTTTGCCTGCGACAGCGAGTTCATGACCCAGGTGAGCAGCTTCTTCCCCGCGCCGACGTCCGTCTCGCAGAACGAGCTGGTGATCCTCGTCAAGAAAGGGAACCCGCACGGCATCAAGTCCCTCAAGGACCTGACCAAACCGGGGCTCCGCGTCGGCATCGGCCACGAGAAGCAGTGCGCCATGGGCTGGCTGACCCAGCGGACGTTCGACGAGAGCGGGCTGAAGACCGAGCTGATGGAGAATGTCGCCGTGCAAACGCCGACCGGCGACATGCTCGTCAATCAGATGCGGTCCGGCTCGCTCGATGCGGCCGTGGCTTATCTCAGCAACGCGGCCGGCTCGGCCGACTTTCTAGACGCCGTCCGCATCCACGGCATTCCCTGCTCGGTCGCCACGCAGCCCTATGCCGTGGCGAAGGATTCGCAACACAAGCAGCTTGCCCAGCGCTTGCTGGCGGCGATTTTGGCCGAGTCGTCCCAGGAGCGGTTCGCCAGCGAGGGCTTTCGGTGGATCGACCAGAAGCAGCCCGCCCATGAGTGATCAGCCGGCCACGGCGCTCGCTTTGCCCGCCAAAGAATCTGCCGCGGCTCCGCACCGCGCCGGCTCCGACGCCCCCTTCTTCCTGGTGATGGGGACCCTGGGAGGAAGCTACCTGCTGCTCATCGTGGCGTTTCTGGCCGCCGATATCGCCTTCACCTCGCCGCAACATTTCAAAGCGGCCCTGGCCAAGCCGGAGATCCAGTACGCCATTCGCCTGACACTCGTCACCTGCACGATCTCGGCGCTTTTGTCGATCTGGGTGGCGACGCCGCTGGGGTATTTGCTGTCGCGGTTTACGTTTCGCGGCCGGTGGCTGATCGACACGATCATCGACATTCCGGTCGTGCTGCCGCCGCTGGTGATCGGCCTGTCGCTTTTGATTTTGTTTCATCTGCCGATTGGCGGAACCAACCTCGAGGAGCGGCTGCAAGCCTGGCTGGGTCTGCGCGTGACCTATGCCCAGCCGGCGGTCGTGCTGGCCCAGTTCGCAGTCGCTTGCGCCTTCGCGGTGCAGACGATGCGCGTCACGTTTGACCAGATCGACACCCGACCCGAGCAGGTGGCGTTGACCCTCGGCTGCCGCCGCAGCCAGGCCTTTTTGGGTATCGCACTGCCGCAGGCGTGGCGGGGGATTATCGCCGCGACGACGATCGCCTGGGCCCGCTCGCTGGGGGAGTTCGGCCCGATCCTGGTCTTCGCCGGCGCAACGCGCATGCGGACGGAGGTCCTCTCGACGACGGTCTTTTTGGAATTGAGCGTCGGCCAACTGGAAGCCGCGGTCGCCGTGTCGCTGTTGATGGTCGTGGCCGCCATGGCCGTGCTGGGGATCGTACGACTCCTGGGAGCGAGGGTCAGCCGATGATCGAGCTGAACCAGCTTTCGATTCGCTCGGGAGCATTTGCGTTGTCCGGCGTCAATCTCTCCATCCCCGCAGGGGCGTATGCCGTGCTGATGGGCGGGACGGGGCAAGGCAAGACGACGATTTTGGAGGCGATCTGCGGCCTGCGGACCGTGACCAGCGGCCGGGTCGTGCTGTGCGGCATTGATGTCACGCGCCATAAGCCGGCCGATCGGGGCGTGGGCTACGTTCCGCAGGATCTGGGGCTATTTCCGATGATGACCGTCCGCGGGCATTTGGAGTTTGCCCTGAAGATCCGCCGCGCGCCGGCGGCAGTGATTCGCGAGCGGGTTGAAGAACTGGCGAAATTGTTGGGAATATCGGCGCTGCTCAAGCGGCACGTGCGGCACTTGAGCGGCGGCGAGGCGCAGCGCGTCGCCCTTGGCCGGGCGCTTTCGTTTCGCCCGCGTGTCCTGGTGCTCGATGAGCCTTTCAACGCCCTCGATGAAGCGACCCGCGACCGGCTATGCGAGCTCTTGCGCTCGATCCAGAAGCAAAGCGGCCTGACGACGCTGCACGTGACGCACAGCCGGAGCGAAGCGCGCCTGGTGGCCGACAAGCTGATCGTGCTGTCGGCGGGACGGGTTGCGGAACGGCCCGTAACCGATTTGAATCCCTCCTCTGGACAGCCGGACGAATCGCCCCAGTCGCCGGCGGTGGAGCGACGCTCGTTTTCGACGAAGGGGCAGCACCCATGAACGTGCGCGTTGGGTATTCGGCGCAGCTTCGCACTTCCATTGGCCGGGCCGAGGAAGACGTCGAACTGGAAGCCGGCAGCACCTTGGCCGCGCTGATCGAATATCTGGCCGCTCGCCTGGATGACGCTGGCAAAGGGCACCTCGTCACGCCGGAAGGACAGATCCGAGCCAGTCTGCTGATCGTCGTCAACGAGGCAGTCACAGCGGCCGATGCGGCGAAGTCAACGATTCTCAAGTCCGGCGACGTCGTGCTCTTGCTGCCGCCGATTGCGGGAGGCTGATCGATGCGTCCGCTCCCCGAATTGACGGACGACGAGCGCTGCCGTTATGAGTGGCAACTGTCGGTGCGCGATTTCGGCGAGGAAGGGCAGCGGCGGCTCAAGGGGGCGAGCGTGCTTGTCTCGCGGATCGGCGGCGTGGGAGGCTCAGCGGCGATGCAATTGGCCGCGGCCGGCGTCGGCCGCCTCGTCCTGGCGCACGGCGGGAACCTGCGGCTGGATGACCTCAACCGCCAGCTCCTGATGACGACCGATTGGATCGGTAAGCCACGCGTCGAGTCGGCCCACCGCCGGCTCCGCGAGCTCAACCCGCACGTGGAAATCGAAACCGCGGCCGAGAACGTCAGCGAGTCGAATGTCGCGGCACTCGTCGGCCGCTGCGATCTGGTCGTCGCTGCCGCCCCCCTGTTTGCCGAGCGGCTGCTGATGAACCGTGAGGCGGTGAAGCAAAATAAGCCGCTGGTGGACTGTGCGATGTACGAGTTGGAAGGCCGGCTCACGACCGTCGTCCCCGGACAATCTGCTTGTTTGACTTGCCTTTACCCCGAGCCGCCGGCAAACTGGAAGCGGCAATTCCCCGTGTTCAGCGCCGTGTCATCAACCGTCGGCTCGCTGGCGGCCATGGAGGCGATCAAACTGATTGCCGGCATCGGCCAGCCGCTGTCCGGGCGGCTGCTGACGCTGGACCTTGGCCATATGACCTTCCGCACCCTGTCGATCGCCCGCCGCAGCGACTGTGCCGTCTGCGGAGAATTGGGTTAAGAACCGCGCGGCCTGGCAGCCTGAGCCGCCCATAGAGTCGCGCCGGCGAGAAACACTAGGCCCAGCAGTCCCACGCCGGCGAAAAGCAACCAGCGTGGCGCTACCCAGAAAACGGTCGGTTCGGCGAGCCCCTCGGAAGCTTTGGCGTGGCTCAAATCGATCGGCGCGGCGTGTGCCGCCGGGGCTGTACCGGTGGGAATGGGGACAAGTTCCGCTTCCGCCGGCTGCTTGGTTTCCGTCGCGACCGCCGCCAGCGGAATGCCGCTGTCTGACAGGAGCGTGTCCCAGTCGGCCGATAAGAGCAGATCGAAGCCCGGGTTGAGCTCCTTGACCTCGCACGAGCAGGGGCCGACCAGGAACCCGGCGGAGTCGCCGATGTTCCTGGCGGTGATTCCGGGTCCAATCAGCCCCCATAGGGCCCGCCCGCGACCGTAGATGGGAAAGGCCATCGGATCGGTTCGCTCGGCCAGGTCGGGCTCGCTCCCCAGGAGCATGGCCACCAGCGATTGCTCGGCCACGTCGTCGCGCCGCACGCGCAGCAGCGAGAAGGCGACTTTCAGCGGCGTGCTGGCCAGCAGTGCATCTTCGGGCGCGGTGGTCAGTTCCGGCAGCTTGAGATCCTGCTCGAGTCGTTTGAGCTCCTCCTCCAGAAGTTTGGCAGCGGCATCATCGGCCTCTCCCTGTCCGCTTTCCAGCAGCAGCCAGACGGCGGTTTCTCCATCGGCCAGGCGGCGGACCAGCTCCTGCCGCGCGGGGGAATCGATCAGCCCCCTGGACGTTTCACGGCTGGGCGTGCCGGCCCAGACCGGCTGGGGAATTTTCAGTGCCGCCGGATACTGGACGACGAGCGTGGGAAGCTTTGCTTCGCCAAGCGCGGCCCAGAGTGCCGCGTCTTCGTTGTCCGCGCCGGCAGCCGCATCGAGCTGGCTTACATTGACGGTGCGCACGGTCAAATTGGCCAGCGAAACCTCCTGCTGCTGCTCCAGGATGGCGATCTGCTCGCGATCCGCAGTGGAAAGCTCTCCGCGATGAAAGAGGACCGCGCGGTAGTCATCGGGCCGCCAGCGCTCCAGCGCAAAGCGAAACACGGGGACGTTGCAGGCCCAAACCAGACCGGCGCTTGCCAGCACGGTGGCCGCCGCCAAGAACAGCCAGCGCCCCTGACGTCGCGGGAACGTTGCCTTGCACTTCATCGCTCACCATCCTTCTGCTTGGATTTCAACGCCTGAGAGCACGCCCGACGGCAGTTTCGCACTCGCCTGTGGAGTCAACTCAATCACCAGCCGGTCCTGGACCAGAACGCTGGAAAACTCCTTGACCAGCGAGCGATTCCTGCCGCCGGCTTCCTGCACCACGTCGAGCTCTCGCAGCGCCATTCTACCCTGGACGCTCACGTCGAAGACCCGCTCGCCGGACTGAACGTCGTCCGGCTCGGCGAAGTGCAGCCGCACCCTGTACTTCCGCGGCGCGGCGTTCTTGTCTGCCAGCTTGATCGACAGCGAAGAGAGCCCCTTGGCACCGGATGCGGCGACCCAGTTCAGGCCCGGGCCGGGTTCTTTCGCTGTAGGCACCATGACCTGCGAGCTGTGCCGGCGGAACCACTGCGGCTCCTTCGGTTCGGTCGCGATCTCGAGGATCGGAGAGGGCCCGCCGACGTTCGGATAGTCCAGCCACAACGTGCCGTCGTCCGCCTTGCGGTCTCCAGGAGCGCCGAGGTTCAGCCCAAGCCGACGAATGGCCTCCTTGGAGGACTGCAAGCCGACGAAGGTCCACATCTCCACGTCCGGCATCGGCACCAGCGCCATCGACGTCTGGTTCTGGTAGCTGCACGTGCAGGTGCGGGTGTAATCGGGGGCGGTGATCAGGCCCCCGGCCACGATCAGGTTGTTAGAGCAGCTCGAGCGGAAGCCGCCGAAGTTGCCGGTGCCGCCGTCGTTGCCCAGGTCAAAATATCCGGCCGCCCCCGAGCGGAACGTCAGCAGGTGCTCGGAGGCCATGGGCGTGTTGCAGCCATAATTCCGCGACCAGCTCCATTCCACCGGCTCGCCGGAGAGGGGGTGCTCGCGCATCTTTGGTGCGCCGGTCAAGAGGTCACAGGCCCTGCCGGCCATCAGGATCGTGTCGTGGTGCAGCATGGCCGGGCCGCTGTACGACTTGTTCTCCCACAAAACCGCCCCGCCATCGGCCCGGTACGCCCGCATCCCCTTCGGCTCGTCGCTGATCGTGTCCGACGCCACCCGCCCCGCCTCCACCAGCACGTTGTGTTCGTCCGAATAGCTCAACCAGGTGCCGAACACATTCTGCTCGGTGCTCCACACTTCCCGTCCGGTCGCCAGGTCAAACACTACCAGCCGCGGCGTTTGAGGCGCCTCTTCGCCGCGGCGTTTGAGGCGGGCCAGCTCCGGCCCCGACATCTGATCGATGGCGTACAGCCGCCCGCCCCCGATGCAGACCCCGTTGTGCCGAAAGCCGCTCTTGGCCGCGGCAGTCCACAGCACCTGGCCGCTGGTGCGGTCCATGACCACCAGAGCGCGGCTGAACGCGTAGTTGTCGTTGTCTCCCCGGCTGCCGCGCAGCCCCTCGTTGAAGAGCGGGTCGGCGCCGCCGACCAGATACTTGTCCGCGACATTGATATATCCCCACCGCGGCGGCTCCGCTTCGCTCTTAAGCGGGGGAAGCTTATGCTCGGCAGTCTGCTCGCCGGTGGCCGGATCGAGGACGACACACGAGTTCCGGTAGGCGACGTAAATGCCGTCCTCGGTGCTGATGTAATTGGTGCCGCTGGCATTGGCCCCCGGCTGATGGGCCGTGTTGTCGTATTGCTCGCCGAGGCCGGGCAAGGACGCCTCCCAGAGCACGCGGCCGGTGTAGATGTCGATCGCCCGGAGGATGTCCATCCCTTCGATGAACAGCCTCCCTCCGAGTACTTGCGGCTGCGGGCCGTGACCGTGCCGCGGCAGGATCGCTTCATTGCTCGAGCCACCGAACCAGAGGAGCCCCAGCGGCGCTTTGACCCGCTGGTCCTTCGACACCCGCGTGTTGGCCGCATCGGCGTGCTCGTGGGTCCAGTCGGCACTACCGGCCAAGGCCGCTTCGCGCGACAGGAGCGTCCTCCGGCCCGCCGGTTTCCAGGCCGCGCCCGCCATGTCGTACGACTTCATTTTCTCAGCCAGTGACCGAGCTTCGTCATTCCCGATCGGCAGGCACGCTACTCCGCCGAAGGGACGCAGACCGCCAAAGATACGGGCCACTTCCGCTCCACGCTCGTCGGCCGATGTTGACAGCGAGCCGACAATCGCCAGGCTGGCAAAATACGGCGGCAATTCGACCGTTTGCAGATCGGCCACCAGCACGCTCGCTCGACTGCCGCCGATTCCCGCAGCGCGCAATTTACTGCGCAAGGCGTTTGCAGAATCGACATCGGGCTCGACGGCGACGATCCGCAAATCACTTTGCCGCAACAGTTCGACAACCAGCGGCTCGTTCGCCCCTCCCCAGACAAGGCAGTAGCCTTCGCGGACCCCCGTTTGCGAAAGGATCGATTCGACCTTGGCTCGAGCGTCGTCGTCGGCGTCCAGCGGCTGATTGGCGCGCGGATGCTTCGTCGGAGATTTGGCGGCGGCGGCATCGCCGAAGCAATACAGACGTCCCTGGCGCGTCGTGGCAAACAGCCGGTCGTCCGCCGCAATCAGGCTGGCAACTTCGCCGCCGATTTCCGACTCCCAGGCCGGCTTCGCGTCGCCATCGGCCGGCAGCGGCAGATCGTACGCCAGCACACGCCCGGCACTGCCGACGTACACCCGCGATCCGGCTCGCATCAGCGCAGTGATCGGCGGCGTCCCCGCCTGCCCCACCTCGCGGATCGACCACTCGATCGTCGTCACGCGGAGTCCCTTGCGATCGAGGACGATCCCTTCCTTCCGGGCCGAACTCGTTAAATCCAGCTCGCGGAGCTTGCCGTCCTTGCCGGCATAGAGCCGATCGCCGGCAAACGCAATCGTGTCGCCGACCGCCTTGAGGTGCAGCTCCGTCTCCAGGTCGAACGCCTGGCCGCCGTTGAACAGCAGGCCGTGCGTCGCCGCGACCTCATACCCGCCGCCGCGCTTGGCGTTGTCCCCCAGCTTGTAGTAAACGAGCTTGCCCGTCTGGCGGTCGTAACACGCTGGGACAGACCGCCCGCCGGGGACCAGCAGCTTATCGCCGATCGCCACCAGCGGCCCCTGCGGAGCGACGCCGGCGAAGGAGTCCGCGTTGTGCGGCTGCTTGATGTAGATCGAGCCGTCGCCGTCGTTGGTCCAGATCACTTCCCCCGTGCGGGCATCGAGGGCGTGCAAGAAGACCCCCATGAAGGGCCAAATGCCGGCGGCGAAATAGATCGTGCCATCAGCGATCACCGGCGCTCCGCGGGCCGGCCAGGTGGAGATCATCCGCTCGTTGCCGAGGATCTTGCGGTCGGAGGGACCGCCGCGGAACCGCCACACGAGCG
>DATKDU010000556.1:0-6200 GCA_035512595.1 Pirellulaceae bacterium | reverse complement strand
GGCAATCCTTCCGCCGGGCCGCAAGATCTTCATCGCCGGCCAGGCCGAGAAAGCGGACGACCTGAAATCGGCCACGCAGAAGACGATGGCGAGTCTGGCGAGCACGCTGAAGTTCCTCGGCCGGACGAACGACGACATCGTGCAGCTCAAGTGCTTCGTCAAGCCGGTGACGGCCGAGTCGGCGAAGGAAGTCGAGGCGGGGATGAGAGCCGTTCTCGGCGATGGGCCGCTGCCGCCGGTCGTGCTCGTGGAGTGGGAGTCGCCCTTGCCGATCGAGATCGAGCTGGTGGCCTGGGGCGGGCCGATCGAGGCGGGAATGCCGGCGGTGGAGTACCTCACGCCGCCGGGAATGACCGCCTCGCCGATCTACAGCCGGGTGGCCCGCACGGCGAGCCCGGAGACGATCTACGTCAGCGGCCTGTTCGGCAAGCCGGGAATGACGGCCAAGGAGGAAACCGAAGAGCTGTTCGCACAGCTCGGCCAGATTCTCAAAGCCGGCGGCAGCGACTTTAAGCACCTGGCCAAGGCGACCTACTACGTCGCCACGGAGGACGCCAGCAGCCAGCTCAACGCCCTGCGGCCGAACTACTACGATCCGAAGCGGCCGCCGGCGGCATCCAAGGCAATGGTCCGCGGCGTGGGAATCAAGGGGCGGACGACGACGCTGGACATGATCGCGGTGCCGGCAGAATAGCGCCGCGCAAAAAAAAGGCCCCCGGAGCCAACGAGTCCTAGGGGGGCAAAGGACTCATCGATTTCCGGGAGCGATTGGTCGGTCAGCGGCAGCGCATCCTTGCGCTCCCTGTCCGCAAGCAGCCACGAGCTTGACGAAGCGATCCGCCAGCCTCCATGCCGGCGGCCCGCTCCGCGGTCCGCAGAGACATGCCCTCAGGGCACGCTCCAGGTGCGGACTCGCCACGTGGCCACACCAGGTTTCCGATCTGGGTCTGCCGCAGATCAGCGGCATCGCGAGCATACCAGCGAGTGGGCTGCGAGCGATGGGCGGGAAGATATGCCAGGAGGTCAAAGGGGTCAAGATCGATTTCTTGCGGAAAAACCAGGGGATCGTCGTAGCCGAGGCCGCCAGACTTCGGGAAATCGTCGGCATCAATCCCGCCGAACTCTGGCGAATCGGCTATGGGGCGGGCTCGTAGACCAGCACATCGTCCACCAGCAGTGGCCCGTCCCCCGCCAGGATGAAATGGAGTTCGTCAGCGGCGGCCAGATCCTGGAGGCCGGCCTGCTTTTCTGCGGCGGGGCGCGATAAAGTCAGCGACGCCTGCTGCCAATCGCCGGCCTTCAGTTCTGTGACGCTAGCCCGCAGCTCGCGGCGGCTTTTGGTGTCCCGGAGAACCACGTCGAGCGTCCCGCCGGCCGCGGCCTTATAGCGGAAATCAACCTGGACTGACTTGCCCAATGGCCGGCTGCCGCGCAGCAAGACGCGAATCTCCGGGCGGCCACCCTCTTTCTGGATCGTGCGGGCCGCCTTCCAGAAAAAGCCGCTGTCGGCCGGAATCTCGAAGTCGCCCGGCCACTCCTGCCCCTGCTTGCCCGTGTCGAACCAGCCGGTGAACTGGAGCCGCTGGGGAAAGGGGCGATCTTCGCCAGGCGCGGCGGCATCGTAGAGAATGATGTCGTCGATCGACAGCTCGGCCCGCGGATCGACGTAGAACTGGATGTCGTCGATCCGCTCGTTCTCCGACAGCGGGCCGCCGCTGCCATCGTGGCGCCGGGCCGCCTTCATGTCCACCGCCAGGTCGAGCCATTTTCCTTGCGGCAAGTCAGTCAGCGACAGATACCGGTGATAGCCATTGGAGAGGCTGTAGATTTGCACGCGAAGCTGATCGGTCCCCTTCAGCCAGCAGCGGAACGACAATCGCGGCATTTTCCCCATCGGAGGGCCAGGGACCGGGTTGAAGATCACCGCCCGGTACATCGTCTTCGTGTCCCCTTGCTGATCGTCGAAGTCCATCGTCAGCATCCCGCGGCAGTAGCGATTGAGATCTCTCCGGTAGGCGTCGCGGTCGGCAATGCCGGCCAGCCACCAGCGGCGCTCGATTTGCGTCTCGTAGTCCTCAAAGACGTGAACGCGGTTAGGCATGCCGCCGCGGTCGATGGGTTTGGTGCGATTGGCCAGCTCTCGCGGAAGTGCGGGTTCGCCGGCGACCAGATGTTTTTGCACCCACTCCACGATCGGTTCTGCCTTGAGCGACTTGACGACGCGCACCGGCGACGCACCTTCGACCCATTGGGCCTCGCGGCTCGCCGTCACGGTGACGATGGCGGGCATCGTTGCCATGGCCTTGTCCAGGGACGGGTCTTGCGATGCCAGGGCCAGGGCGGCAATGTCCGGGTAGAAACCGTCGCCAGAATCAAGTTCGTAAAGTGTTTGAAGCTGCATCGTCAGAGGGGTCGTTCGGCCGAAGATCTGCCGCCGCTGGTCTTCGCCCAACTGCAGCGCGAGCCCCACATCGTGCTGAACGACGACCATCGAGATTCCGCTTTCGAGAACCCGCTTCGCCGAAGGGGCGTCGTATCCCAGATTACGATTTCCTTCCGAGACGACGATCTGGGCGATCCGCTCCTTCGCGTCCGGATGCTCGGCCAGAAGCTGGGCGATGTTTGTCAGCGGTCCGGTGCAGACGATCGTCGTTTTTCCCTTGCTGCCGGAGAGCTTTTCTTGCAGCAATTCGACCGCCGTTTGCTTCACCGGCTTGGCCGTGCGGCCGTAAAGGACTGCCGGGTGGTAGCGGTACTGGAACTGCGCGCCGATTTTGGCCGGCGGTTGATTGCCACGGCCATAGGCGACGGGGATGTTCCCTTTGCCGATGGCCGACAGGAAGCGACAGACCATCCACGCCCGATCTTCGGTGTTGCCGCTGACGGTCGTCACGCCCAGCAGTTCGATCGTCGGATCGGACGCGGCAAGCGCCAATGCGAGCGCATCGTCAGTCCCGTTGCCCATCGCGCAGTCGAGGAGAACCGGGGTTTTCGGCGACTGGGACTCATCGGCCAGCGCTGTCGCCGCCAGTCCAATGAAGATTACAACAAGCAATTCTCGGGAAAGGGAACTCGCGGGCATCAGTATCCTCGCAAATGGAATGTCGGTCGTTTCTTGCACAGAGACAAGGAGGCGCGGAGGCACAAAGCAGCACTTGTTCTTGATTGCTCTGTGCCTTTGTGCCTCCGTGCCTCCGTGCCTCCGTGTCAAAAACGGATCAGTCGGCCATTTGGATGATCGTCGCGCCGCACGGCTCATTTCCCCAGCGAAAACGTCCGCGCGATCTTGGTTTCGTTCCCCTGCCGGTCGCGGATGGAGACGGTCAGCGTTCCCTGCGGCAGGTTCGTCAGCCGCTGCGGCAGCTTCCACTCCCAAATGCCGTCGCCGGCGGGAGTGAACAGCGGCGCGAGGTTCTCGCCGGCGGGTTTACCGGCCAGCTCGATATCCGCTGTCACGCGCAGCGATTTTTCGTCCAGGCCGCTGCCGTAGTCGTACATGCCGACGACGATTTTCGTCAGCTCGCGATTGGCCCCCGGCTGCGGCCAGGGAAGGGTCAGCGTCGGCCGCTGGTCGTCGCACGTCCAGCCGAAGCCGTAGGCGTCTGGATTGCCCGGATCGAAATCGAGGTCGATCGGGCAACCCAGGTCGATCCAGCAGGCCAGCACGCGGCGGTCGGTGTCGGTCAGCGGCTGCACATGGACCGTCTTGCCGTCACCGGTCTTGTAAGTCCCGGCGACCGCTTCCGGCGGCGGCATCTGGCTGCCGACATAATCGACGTCGTACCGCGCTCGATGACGCTCCACTTCCAGCGGCTTGCCGGCCTGCACCAAATCGCGCTTCCCCGGCTCCGACTCCGACGGATGATCGTCGTTGGAAAAACCGTCGAGCCGCCGGCCGAAAACCTTCCACATCAGCAGGCTCCGCCGCGACTGGAGCTTGCGGACGTACCGCGAAGCGTTTGGCGAGCCCCAGCTATCCCAGCCGACCGGCTTGTGACCGAATTTTGCTTTCTCGTCGGCAGCCAGCCGGTAATACGTCCCCGGCAACTCCTCCTGTTCGGTCTTCACCCGCTCGCCGTCGGCATCGAGGTCGAGATTGCCGGCGGGCATCTTGCCGTCCCGGCCGCTGTGGCAGGCGACGCAGCTTCGGCTGAGGATCGGCCGCACGTCGCGCCAGTATTCGACGTTGACCGCCGGCGCATCTTCGTATTTCAGTCCCGACGAATCGTCGGCATCCCACCGGCGTTTCGATTCGTCGTCTTCCTTGGTAGTGAGCAACGGCGTCTTGCGGGTGAGATCGAAGATCTGGTAATCAGCCTTGGCCGCGGCGGTCTCTTCGAAAAGCGTCGGCTGCTGGCTGTGAGCGTGGCAGCCGCCGCAGTCGTGGCGGATTTCGCCGGGGCGGAGCTGATGCCAGGTTTGCGCCATGTTCAGCACCAGCCCCTGCTTGTCGATCGTCTGAAACGTGAATGCCACGTCGGCCGGAATCTTCGCGAGAAAGCTCGTGTCGGGATTGCCGTCGGGATCGAGGGGCTGCTCGCTGCCGTTGAATTTACGCAAAGGTATCTCGCCGAGAATCCGCAGCCGCTCGCGGGCGTGGTTGTAAAACTGCCGCCCGGATTTCTCCCCCCGCTTGCGGTCGGTCGTCGCTTCCATGGCCAGGACGCGGACAGCGTGAATCTCCTCGTTAACGTACAGCCCCGCATCTGCCCCCTGGTTGTGCCAGTTGAGCTGCATGCCGTTGCCGTGGCTGGTGAACTCGTCGAGCCCCTTCCAGGGATCGTTGCCGCCGGCATACGTCGCGGTGACCTTCCCTTCGGGGACGACGCCGCTTGGATAACTTTCGCGTTTGTAGAAGCTCGACGATCCGACGAGGCCAAACGGCGTTCCCGCCGGCAGATGCGGCGACTTGCCGCCGTCATTAACCAGCCGCGGCAGCACGGCCGGCTCATCGACGCCGAAGATGCGCCGGTACGGCACAACGGCCCGCGGCCAGCACTCGTTGTAATTCGGGTCGTTCTTGATCAGCCGCAGCTCGGCCGGCTCTTCGATCACCGCGCCGTTCTTGAGGAGATAAATCCCGCCGTCGAGCTGCGGAAGGAATTTGTATTGGTGGTTGACCGGGCCGGGCGAGTAGACGACGAGGCAATGGTTGTCCGGGGCGGCAGAGGGATGCGTGAACTTGCCGACCTTCGGCGAATTCTTGTCCATGATGTCCGAGACATCGGCGGGACCTTCCAGACCGAGCGAGAACGGCGTGAGCGATACCGAGCCGGTCGGCATGAACGGCTTGCGATACCACTTCCCTTTGCCGTTGTCGAACCGGCCGTAGCGCCACGGTTTGTTCCGCGGATCGTTCATGAAGGCCGGGCCGAACGGCGGATAGCCCTCCGGCGGGCTTGGCGGCAGCTTGACGAGCGCCCCAAAGCCGCTGTTGTTCTGGTTGTAATACTGCTCGATGATGATCGAGCCGTCGCTGATCTGCGTCTGGAAGTGAAAGCCGTTGGGTGCGCCGCCGGGGTCGAAGGCGCTAACCAGCGGCGCCCAGTTGGTGCCGTCGGGATGGATGGTCCAGACCCCCCACAGGATGTCGGAGCGGAGCCCCTGCGATTCGAGAGTGCTGTACATGATCCGCCCGTCGCGGAGTACGACCGGATGGAGCGCTCCGGAGATGTTGAGGTGGCCAATCTTCTCGAGGTTGACCGGGTCGGCGTCGAGCGGCAGATCGTCGTCGCGATCGTCCATCACAAAGAGCTGTAGCGCAACTGCCGGATAGCCCTTGGCCGGCTTGAATCCGTCGCGATTGCTGGTGAAGACGATCTTTCCGCCGGGGAGCGGATACGGCCCCATGTTGTAGACGCCGTAGTCGTACCAGTTGAGCTTGTACCTTTCGTCGCCGTCTCCCTTCGGCTGCCGAAAGTCGCTCGACCACTTTCCCGCACCGAGATTGGGCGAGAATTTCTGGTTCGTCAGCCGGACGATCCGCCGGGTCGGCAAGTGGATCTTGAAGATGTCTGCCCCTTCGGCCGGCGGCGACCACTGGTTGGCGTTCTGCAAGCTGTGGATGTGAACGTAGTACACCCACTGGCCGTCGTACGACACGACCGGGTCGGTAATCGAGCCCTTACCGCCGGCGACGAGCAGCTCCTCGCTGCCATCGGGATGGAGCAGCATCAAATCGGCCCCCGGCTCCATCGTCA
>DATKDU010000555.1:0-18339 GCA_035512595.1 Pirellulaceae bacterium | reverse complement strand
GCCAGTTGAAACAGCGACTCGCGCCAGCCGGAGCCGTGCGGATGGTCGATGCCGAGGATGGCGAGGCGGAAGGGGGACGTTGGCATGTTGGATCGTAGAACGGAATTCATTCCGTTCCTGATGTGGAGCGACTGCGGAACGGATTGAAATCCGTCCTACGATTCGGTCAGTTTCTTCCCGGTCGTATCCGGTGCAAACAAGATGACGATCATCCCGGCGGCGTAAATGAAACTCATCACCGCGCCGGCCCGCTGATAATTCTCGTTGAAGTAGGCGGTCAGCGCGCCGGTCGCCAGCACGCCTACGGCGGTCAGGATGCGGCCGAAGTTGAACGAGATTCCGGCGCCTGTGGCGCGGACGTGCGTGGGAAACAGTTCCGGCAGATAGAGGGGCAGCCAGCCGAAGAAAATGGTGCTCACGCCGCCGACCGCGAACACGGCCCAGAAGAAGCCCCCCATCGTCGGGTCCATCCGCAGGTAGACATACTCGCTCATGGCAAACGACGCCAGAGCGATGAAGAAGTAGGTCGCGCGGCGGCCGAGCATGTTGGCGATCCAGCCGCCCAAGAGGCTGCCGATCGCGCCTCCGGAGGCCCGCATGATGGAAGCCAGCGCCCGCGATTCATAATCTCCCGAGCCGTTGACCTTCTCCGTCCAGGCGATGAACCAGTTCGTCACCCCCCAACCGCCGAGGAGTGGAATCGTCCCGATTGCGATGCCGATCAGCGTCAGCTTGAGGAGCGGCGGGGTGAAGAGCGATCGCAGCGTGCCCTGGGGCTGGTCGCCGGCTGGCTTGTTTCGCGCTGTAAGCCACGCGGGAGATTCCGGCACGATCGCGAGCACCAACACTCCCAGCAGAGCCGGCGAAGCGCCGACCAGCATGATCCACCGCCAACTATCGGGCGTCAGCGGGACGTAGTAGGCCACCACGCTCATCAGCACGATGCCGACGTTGGCAGCCGTACCCAGAAGCCCCGCGAGCGTCGGGCGCGAAACGTCGGACCAGGCTTCCGCCGCCAGCGACACGCCGGTCGGCCACATGCCGCCGACCCCCATCCCCGACAAGAACCGCAGCAGCAGAAGTTGTTCGGCAGTGCCGGCTCCGTAGGCGAGGCCGGCATACGCCGAATACCAGAGGATGCTGGCCCCCATCGCCTTGACCCGGCCGATACGGTCCCCGAGCCAGCCAAAAACCAGGCCCCCCAGCGCCGCCCCGGAGAGAAATGCCGCATTGTAAAAGGAGTACCACTTGGGGCGCTGCCGGTTGAGAATGCTCTCCAGGGCGGCCTTATTCGCCGGATCGATGGTGGCGGATGTCGGCTCCCAGGAAAAGACGAACAGGTTGCGCCAATCCAGCATCTTGTCGAGCGACAAATGGCCGCGCGTCGTGAAGTCGGCCGTCGCGGAACCCGACGCCAGATTGGTGATCGTCATCTGCACGCCCGAAAACATCCACCCCAAGAATGCCGCCGCCAGGATCAGGTAGCGCGAGGCGGCGGTGAGTCCGGCGGGATGGTTCATGTTCGTGTGCAGTTCAGCAGGCGCTCGACTTCTTCCGCGGCCAACGGGCCCCGCTCGGCAAACGCCACGGCCTGCTCGACTTGCTCCGGGCTGCCAAATCCGACGAGTGCCGAGGCCACGCCAGGATGAGCGATGGCGAAGCGCAGTGCAACCTCGGGGAGCGACATTCCCGGCGGCAGCCTTTTTTCAAGGGCCGCGGCCCGCGCCTGGTCGCGCTGGTAGAGATCGAGCGGAAAGAACTTCGTCGTCAGCGTGTGGGCGCTCGGCGGCTGGCCGGTAAGCGCGCCGCCGGCATAGACCCGGATGGCAAGCACGCCGATGTTCAACTCCTGGCAGGTGGCAAATAGATTGCCGAGGTTCGACTCGCCAAAACCCGTGGGCATTTCGCGGCCGGCGCTCGGATTGAGCAGGTTGTACGGTGCTTGAACCGTGGCGAAATGTCCGCTCCGGAGGACTTCGGTCAACGCGGCCGGGTCACCCAGGCCGGTGAGGCCGAGGTGCTCGACCAACCCGCCGTTTTGCAACTCCAGCATTCCTTCGAGCACGCCGCCGGGATCGAGCACATCGGTCGGCGCAAGGGAGGTCGGCAGGTCGCCGCGCTTGAGCGTGATCGAGTTGTGGACCTGGAGCAGAGTCACTCGCGGGAGCTTAAGCCTTTTGAGACTTTGCTCGCAGGACTGAAGTACGTAGCCCCGCAGGTCATGCGTGCAATCGGGTGGAATGCGGACTTTGGTGGCGACGTGTACGAGTGCAGAGCGCAGAGTGCAGAGTGCAGAATTGCCGGCACTCTGCACTCTGCACTCTGCACTCTGCACTGTCCGGGCAGTGGCGCTACTTATTTCCTCCAGCGCCCGCCCCAAACTCTCCTCCGACTTGCCGTCCCCATACGTCGCCGCGGTGTCGAACCAGTTGATCCCCAAATCGATGGCCCGCTGAACCGTGCGAAGCTGCTCTTTGTGCCGCTGCGGATCGGTCAGCAGCGCGGAAACCGGCCCTGCGCCGAACGAGACAGAGGAGATTTCAACTCCGGTGCGGCCGAGCGGGCGGAAGAGCATCAAGCGGCTCCTGAGCGAGTCTCGCGGCCGACGATGCTGACGCACGCCACGATTCGCTCCCGTCTACTCGCGAAAGCGAAAGGAGAAAACGTCGGCGTCCTTGAGGACCAGCCGCATCCGGACCGGTTTGCCGGCCATCGCGCCCACGTCGCCGCCTTTCCAGCGGACGACCCGGTCGATCTCGTTGCCGATCTGCTCCTGGCAGTCGGCCAGCGTGAAGCCCTCGATCGGCTTGCCGGCGGCGTCTTGCAATTCCACCTTCACGCTGCCTGCGGCCGACGTGGAAAAGTTGATCTCCAACTCTTGGCCGCTGAAGGTGAACGGCCGCGTCAGCATCTCGCCGCCGTCGTATCCCGCGTGCAGCGCGACGAATCCGTCGGTCCGCAGCGAATAGCGCCGCAGATGAGCGGTCCTCTGGCCGTAGTTCTGGTTGGCGTAGAACGACATCTCGGCCGGCCCAGTCTCGACGACGTTGAGCGCCGGGTAGTTGGTCCGCGAAACCCAGTTGGAGAGGCCCACGCCGGGCTTCAAAAAGCCGTCCATGAACGTGCGGTCGTAGCGACTGCCGCCGCGGGTGGTCATGAAGACGCCGTCGGAGCAGTCGCCAAAATACTTGGGATCGACGCCGATCTCACTGGCTTGTTCCGCGGTGAGCACCTTCCGCCCCGGCATGAACCGGGCGGCAATCGAGACGTACAGGTGCGGCGCGCGGAAGTAAGGACTGGTCTGGTTCGTATACAGGTGCTCAACCGGCCTATCGCCGTACTCCATCAGCTCCAGCGGCGTCCAGGTGAGAAAGTCGCTCGAGGTCGTGCGGGCGATCCGCCGGAACTTGTCCTTGAAGACGCGAAAGTAGCAGACGTATTTCTGCTCCGACTCCGACCACAGCGGCACGTTCTGCGAATCGAACGCCCCGCCGGTGATCACCGGCTCCTCGCGGAGCTTTCGCCACGACAGGCCATCGGCCGAAACAAACGCCACCAGGCCGGTCTTCGACGTGCCCCCCAGCGCCTTGTAACGCTCATTCGCCGCCACGCCGCTCTTGCCATCGATCATCGGGCAGAAGTTGTGCGTGAACGGGGCCGTCTGCGCGAGGATGACGTTGTTCTCCTTGGTGCCGGCGACCACGTGCAGCCCCAGGCTGGGCTTCGTCCACGTCTGGCCGTCGGCCGACTCGGCGTAACAGGTCGTTTCCCCCAGTCTGCCGTCGGCGCCGGCCGCCGGATTGCCGCGGTAGTAGGCGCGGAATTTTCCATTGCCCTCCTTGAGGATCGTCACGTAGGCGGAAAAGGCCCCTTCCCACGGCTTGTCGAAGGCCAGGACGTTCCCCTCGTCGCGGGGCGTTTGCAGCCGCAGCTCCGCGCCGGCCAGCTTGTCGATCAGGTAGTGATCGACGAACAGCTCGCGGCGCGTGCCGAGGTCGATCGCAGGGGCTGGCTCTTGGCCACGGGCCGGGGGGGAACACGCCAGCGCGAGCAAGAGCAGCAGGCAGGCCCATCGGCAAAACTGATTTCGACCACGGGACATGCTGGCACCTGGGTTCAGGGTTCGGGGTTCAGGGTTCAGGGTTCAGGGTTCGGGGTTCAGGGTTCAGGGTTCGGGGTTCAGGGTTCAGGGTTCAGGGTTCAGGGTTCAGGAAAGCCGCGACCAGTGGTCGCGGTTTAACAAACTGACTCCTGGTCCCTGACTGGTACAGGGTGACTATACCAGAGGGGGAGAGAGGGAGAGAGGGAGTGGAAAAATGCTTGACTGGACCGGAAGCCGGTAATTATCGTATTCCCATCGCGGGTCTCCCCTGTGCCCAGCGGATGCTGTATAGCCGCGACCACTGGTCACTATTTCCGAATGACCAAGCACCAAAGACCAAGACCCAAGCACCAAAGACCAAGACCCGAGCACCAATGACCAAGACCCGAGCACCAATGACCAATGGTTTTTTACGCTGCCGTCATTGGTCATTGGGATTCGGTCATTGGTCATTCCGTCCGCGGCACGCTGGAAAGCCGCGACCAGTGGTCGCGGTTTTACAACGCCGGCTGTTCCTCGAGCCGCTCGAATCGCGCGACCTGCTCTCAGCCCTGGCGGTCCCGACCAACTCCGCGATCTTCGACACCTCGAGCGCCGCGCCGAATGCCGAGACGAACAACCTGCTCTCCGAACTGGCGGCCCAGGGGCACTCGGCCGTGACGTTCAGCGACCTGAGCGCCGACAGCCTGACAGCAGCCCTGGCAGAAACCCAGGCCATCATCATTCCAGAGCAGGAACTGGGGAGCCTGCACGCGGCCTTGTCGGCGGACGCCAAGACGGCACTGGCCCAGTTCGTCAGCTCCGGTCGCGGGATGATCGTGCTGGGCTCGCCCAGCGGCCGAACCGAGGCGCTGCTGAACGGCCTGTTTGGGTTTTCGCTGGCCGCCGGCCCCGATCCGGACGGCGTGTCGATTCTCAAGAGCGAGGAATCGGACGGAACGGCGTTTGCCACCGCGCCGTTTGCCATTTTCAGCAACATCGTCGAAGTCACGGCGTTTGACATCTCCAACCCTGCCGCTTTACCGCCCGGAACAAGGCTGCCGTATCAGTACGGCAGCGTCGCGCCCGTCGGCCTGTTCCCCTACGGTCAGGGGCAAATCGTCTACCTCGGCTACGACTTCGACGATCCAGAGGGGCAGAACAACACGGCCAATTGGAAGACCCTCTTGGGGGTGGCCATCGAGCAGGTGGCGGTGGCCGCGGCAACGCCGACGACCTCGGTGGAGCTGGTGGGGGGCGATCTAGTCGTCCGCGATCTGGGCGCCAACAACGACGGCTTCGTGTTGTCGGCCGACAGTCAGCAGTGGGTTATCACGGTGGATACGGGGTCATTCACCGCACCGGCCGCGATTGCCGGCGTGACGGTCAGCGACAAGACGGTGACGATCGAAAAGTCGCTGGCGGCGACGTTTACGGGCCGATTCGTCTTCGACGCCGGCGCCGGCAACGACGTGCTCCGCGTCAACCTCGATGACATCGACCGCCAGGTGCAGTTCGACGGCGGAGAATCGGCAGGCGACCACGACCTCTTGGAGGTCGTCTCCCTGGCTGGCATTGGGAGCTTGACTAGCGCGCCGGACACGATCGGCGGGGGCACGCTGGACGTTGGCAGCGACGGCGATGCGGAGATTTTTTATACGGGAGTGGAGCCGGTGGACTTGACGGGAGTTCAGGCGCAGGAACTGCACTTCGTCGTGCCGGCGGGGATGACGACGGCCGAGCTGAAAGACTACCTCGCTCCCAACGACGGCCTCTCGCAACTGGCGTTCAACGGCGCCGGGCCTGAGGATCAATTCTTCCGCCATCCGTCGCAGTTGCTGGCCGTCCACACACTCGGCAATTCGGTCGTCACGCTCTTTGCGCTCGAATTGCCAACGTCGATTCCGGAGTTGCTCTTGGACGGAGCGGCGAGCGATCTCTTTCGCCTGGGCTCGACCCACGCCATTCTTGGCAGCACAAGCCTGACCCTGGTGGAGGCCACGCTCGACCTCAACGGCCAGAGCCCGTTGATCAACGGCCTTTTCGGCAATGGTGCGATTACCAACTCGGCCGACACCAACTCACTGCTTTCGATCGGCACGTCCGGCGGCGGCGGTGATTTTAGCGGCGTCATCAGCGACGGCTGGCCGGCGAGCGATCCTCCGCTAACCACGCGGCAGATCGGAATCATCAAAGCAGGCGCGGGATCGCAGCGGCTGGCTGGCATGCACGCGTTCAGCGGCCCCGTGGACATTCAAGCCGGGTTGCTTGTGCTCGATGGATCGCTGTCGCCGCACAGCAGCGTCACGGTCCACGGCGGAGCGACGCTGGCAGGGAGCGGCAGCGCGCAGGGAACGGTCGTCGCAGCAGCAGGTTCCACCATTTCCCCCGGCTTGCCGTCGCAAACCGGTACGCTGGCAGCGGAGAACGCAGTTTGGCTGGAAGACAGCAACGTGGCGATCAAGATCGGCGGAACCGATCCGGGGAGCGAGTACGATCAGCACTTGATTGGCAATAGCCTGTCCATCGACGGGGCAACGCTGGCCGTGAGCCTGATCGACGGCTTTGTGCCGACGCAGCAGCCGCCGGTTGCTTTCACCATTGTGGACAATCTGGGTGCGCTGCCGATCGATGGCGCGTTTGCCGGACTTGCTGAAGGGGCCGCTGTCAATGTCCCTGGCAGTCCGGTGCCGCTGTTCATCACGTATCAGGGGGGCGATGGCAACGACATTGTGTTGTTTGCGGCGGCCGGTTTACAAATCGTCGGCACCAGCGGCGACGACACGCTCGTGCTGCGGCGGCAAGGACCGGGGGCGGCCGACAGCGAGCTGGAATACTCGCTCAATGGCGGGCCGTTTGTCCCGCTGTCGGACGTCGAGTCGCTGTCGATCGATATGGGAGCGGGGAGCGATCTGGTCACGCTTGACTTCGTCTTTGGCGAGCCCGTGCCGCCGGATGGTTTGCAAATAGACGGCGGCGATCCGTCCCCCGGTTCCCCAGGTGATCGGCTGGTCCTGCTGGGGCGCGGCGATGGGACTAAGGCCGTTTATCGACCAGGGAATGCCGCGGGCGAGCAAGGGACGATCGAGCTGGCCGGCGATGGCAATGGAATCGTCGAGCTGGCGGGGTTGGAAGCGATCGATGTTACCGAGCTGGCCCAGGTGACGCTCGCCACGCAGTCGGCCGGCAGTGACCTCGACCTTGCCGATGCGTGGATGGCCGCGACCAGTGGTCGCGGTTTTACAGCGCACGCCGCACTGCGGATCAGCGGATCCAGCGGCGCCGAGACCATCGTGCCGCTGCACGTCTGGAGCCTTGGCGGCCTGGTCATCGATACCACCGCCGCCCAAGGCAATGACTTGCTGACGATTGTCTCGGCCGCGGAGGGACACGGCATTGGCGACTTGCGCATCAATACCGGGGCCGAGAGCGGGGATCGCACGGTCGTCGGAGCGACGAACATCGCCGGCAACCTGGTGGTCGATTCGGGCGTGATCTTGATTGGCGGCCAGGTGACTGCCGGCGGCTCGATCAATGCCGCCAGCCACGGCCTGTTGCGGATCGACGCGCCGGTCACCGCGCAGGGGCCTGTGACGCTGGCGACGACCGACACGATCGGCCTCGATGCCGACCTGGCAATCGACGCGGCAGTCTCGTCGGTTCTGTCCAATCTGGTCCTCGCGTCGGCAGACAATGCCGTCATCCGCGGGCCGCTGTCGGCGGCGACGACGATCCATATCGCGATCGACACGGTGAACACCGACCCCGAAGGGAACACGCTCTTTTTGCAGGCGGCACTCTTCGCTCCGGGGGGTGCGACTGCGGCGGGGAACGTCGATGCCGACCGGTTCGAGATCGAACCGCAGACCGGCTCGACGCTCTTGATCCTCGGCGGCTCGGCGGCGGGAGGAAGTGCCTCCGTGGATCAAAATGCCAATAGCGGCAACGCGGCCGGCGACAAGCTGGTTCTCGACATGACGACGGCCGGCGATGGGCAGACGGTCCTCGGGCCGGTGGTCGTCGATTCGGTCGGCGGACGTGCCACCGCGCAGAACACGCTCCCGATCACCTATCGCGGCATTCAAGACCTGGACCTCTATGACGGCGGTGCGCTGACGACGGCCCAGCAGGGGGATATTTACGTCCGCGGGACCGATTTGGACGAGCGGATCTACGTCACGCACGACGGCGCGATCGAGAACCCGCGGCTGCGGATCAGCGTCCAGGGGCGGATGTTTCCCGAGGACCAGCCGTACTTCGGGCCGTATATCCGCGGCCGGTCGGTGATCGTGTATGCCCGCGGCGGGCGGGATGTGGTGGACCTCGGCGCCACGCCCATGCGGGGGGAGTTTCACGGCGAGTCAGGGGACGATTATCTGGCCGGGGCGGCGTTCGGCGACCTGCTCATCGGCGGGCCGGGAAACGACACGTTGCTCGGCGGCTCGCAGGGAGGGGACGACGAGCTGTGGGGGGACGATTTCGATCCGATTCCCAAGGATGACCAGGGGCAGCCGATCGCTAACCCGACGGCGGCCCAAGTCATGCAGAACCGCGACCACTGGTCGCGGCTTTCCAGCCCGACCGACGGCCACGACAAGCTTTCCTCTGCCGGCGGCAACGACCAGCTCTACGGCCAGGGAGGGGACGACCAGCTCCATGCCGGTGCGGGGGATGATTACGTCAGCGGCGGCAGCGGCAATGACCGCATCAGCGGGGGCGCCGGCAACGACCGGCTGTACGGCAACGACGGCAACGACACGATGAGCGGCGACGGCGGCCACGATCTCCTCTCCGGCGGCAGCGGCAACGATCTGCTCCTCGGCCGGCTCGGCAACGACGTCCTCCTCGGCGGCGACGGGGCCGATCAACTGCGGGGAAACGAAGGGGACGACTTGCTGCTCGCCGGCCTTGTCTTGCGCGGCGGAGCGAGTGCCGACAGCCTTGTCGCCGGCGACGCCGCCGACCAGGCGATGCTGGCCCTGCTTGTCGAGTGGTCCACGCTGGCGCAGCTCAGCGGCATCACCCATTTGGACGACGGCCACCTCGACTGGCTCTACGGCGACACCGGCAGCGACCGGTTCGTCGGCGACGGGACGAGCCGGAATTATGATTTTGTGGCCGGGGTGGACAGTTGAGTGCGGAGTGCGGAGTGCGGATAGTGGATTGGTGGGGCCTTTGTCTCAATCCGCAATCCGCAATCACCAATCCGCAATGAAACTATCTGGACCCCTTCCCCGGCCGCTTCTATATTGAATCCCCGTCGCGCCCCGCCGGGGAAGGGCGCCGGGATTCTAACTACGGGCTGCGGCTGCACTGTGTTTTCGTACCTGCTCATGACCAGCGGCGCTCGGGCCGGGGCGCACTTCATCCTGCGGGCCGGGGAGCCGACGCGGATCGGCCGCGGCCTGGACTGCGACGTAGTCCTGTCCGATCCCCTTTCGTCGCGCGTCCACGCCACGGTCGTCTATCAGGAGGACGGCTGGTTCGTCCGCGATGAGAGCAGCCGCAACGGCACGTTCGTCAACGGGCAGAAGATCGACGAGGCGCAGCTCGGCGCGGGGAACGTCCTCAAGGTCGGCTCGACCGAGTTCGTCTTTCGGCAATCGCCGACGCGCCCCACCGACACGTCGCGGATCGACATGACGCAGACGATCGTCCGCGACCGGATCGTCGAGAAATCCGACACCGGCCCCATGGCCCCTGCCCTGACCGACACTGCCAAGATTCACGATCTCTACCTCCTGCACCAGCTCAGCATTCGCCTCCTGGGCTGCACCGATCCGGATGAGGTGATCCGCGTGTCGCTCGAGCTGCTGCGGGACCACACGCACGCCTCGGTCGTCGGTTTCCTGTGGGTCAGCGACGACGGCCAGCTCAAGCCGAAGCTGGTGATCCCCGACGACCGGGCCGACAGCGTGCGGCTCAGCGATACGCTGACCGACATGGTGATTCGCCAGGCCAAGGCGGTTTGGATCGACGACCAGAAGCCCACCGGAGGGACCGCCGCACTGGCCCATTTTGCCGACGCGCTTTGTGCGCCGCTCTTGCACGACGGCAAGCCGATCGGCGCGATTCACCTCTACCTGGAGCGCGGCCGCTTCAACCAGGACGATTTCGACTTTGCGATTCCGGTGGCCAATATCTTGACCGTGGCGCTCGTCCGCGCCCGCAGCGAAGCGATTCTCAAGGAGGACAACCGCCAGCTCACCGACAAGGCGGCGGCATTCGGCGAGCTGATCGGCGAGAGCAAGCCGATGCTCGACCTGAAGGGGAAGATCACCCGCGTGGCCCGCGCTACCGGGTGCGTGCTGATCCGCGGCGACAGCGGCGTGGGGAAGGAGTTAGTCGCCCGCGCCGTCCACAAGGCGAGCGCCCGCGCCGACCGGCCGATGCTCAGCGTCAACTGCGCCGCCATTCCACGCGACCTGATGGAAAGCCAGCTCTTCGGCCACAAGAAAGGCTCCTTCACCGGGGCGGAATCCGATCACGTCGGCTGGTTTCAGCAGGCGCATACGGGCACGCTATTCTTGGATGAAGTCGGCGAACTGACCCTGGAAGGGCAGGCCAAGCTGTTGCGGATTCTGGAAGGGCATCCGTTCCTGCCGGTCGGCTCGACCAAGGAGGTGAATGCCGACGTCCGCGTGATTGCCGCCACCAACCGCGACCTGTCGGACTTTGTCCGCGAGGGGCGGTTCCGCGAGGATCTCTTTTACCGGCTGAGCGTGTTCGAGCTGTTCATTCCGCCGCTGCGCGAGCGGGGGACCGACATCGAGCTGATGGTCAATCATTTCCTGGCCCACTTCAGCCGGCAGCATGGCCGGCCGTACATGACCCTCTCCGAAGACGCCCGCACCAAGCTCCTGGCCTATCGCTGGCCGGGCAACGTGCGGCAGCTCCGCAACGTGATCGATAGTGCCGTCGTCATGTCGGAAGGAACGATCATCCTGGCGGACGATCTGGGGCTGCGCGACGCCAGTGCCGTCGCGGGGCAACTCGAGACGCTGCGAATGGACTTTTGGGAGCGGAAGCTGATCGTCGAAGCCCTCGGCCGCACGGGCGGCAAGGTGCCCGAGGCGGCCAACCTGCTCGGGCTTGGCCGGGCGACGCTGTACCGCAAGATTGAGGAGTACGGGATCCAGCGGTAGGCAAACTCCGGGCCGCGCGAGCACCGCGGAGCGCTTATCTCTTCTTCTTTTTCTTGGCCGCGGCGGTCAACAAATCATTGTTCTGCAGCTCGTTTTTGGCCAGATCGGTGATCGTGTCTTGTCCCACGTCGTTGAAGAACCAGTCGCGGCCATTGCCGCCGGACAGCCGGTCTACGCTGTCGTCCGCAAAGACCGTGGTCCCCTTGACGAGCTGGATTCCAGTGCCGGCCAGGCCTCCCGCCCCCGTGCGAATGTTGTGTACGCGGTTGCCATACTTTCCGGGGGCATTCCATTCCGCCAAGATCGCCAGCAGCGCATCGTCGTTATTGTCGTAGCTGGTCGTGCCGGCGATGAGGATGTCTTCGCCGTTGCTCCCCAGCAGGATGTCGGCGCCCAGTCCGCCAATGAGGATGTCGCGGCCGCCGCCGCCGCTGAGCCGATCGTTGCCAGCGCCGCCGTCGGCCACGATGGGCACACGAACGTTTTGATTCACGACCAGCACATCGTCGCCGCCGCGGAGGTGAATGAGAATGATCTGCACCAGTCCCGGGGCAAAGGTCGCGCTGCCACCCGGCAGGAAGTTCGCCTCCACGTACAGCGACCCGTCGTCCAGCTTGCGGATGCCGACGAGGTCGGCCTCGTCGGTGCCGATCAGCCGCAATACGCCGTCCACGACCAGGTCGCCGCCGACCTCGATCTGATGGCTCGTCTGCGCCGAGCCGCCGTCGTCGTCCGTGACCGTGACGACGATCGTATAGAACCCGGGCGCGGCATAGGCGTGGCTGGCTGAGCCGCTGCCACTTCCTCCGGACTCGCTCACGGCGCCGCCGCTGGCGGCCGATCCGTCCCCCCAGTTGACCGAGACTTGGTGCGTATCGCTGGTCCCTGCGTCCGCAAAGTAGACCGTCAGCGACACCGGGCTTCCCGCGGTGACGAAGTCGGGAGGAGTCACCTCCAGACCGGTGATCGTGGGGTCGGCATTGAGCACCTGAATCGTCGCGGTTCCCTCGCTCGTCAGTCCAACGGAGTCGGTCACACGAACCCAGGCATTGACGGTTGCCGGGCCGTCGAGGTTGGCGGCGGAAAAGGTCGTTGTAGCGCCGAAGGCGTCGTCGAACTCCCCGTCGCCGTCGAGATCCCAGGCAAAACTGAGCGCCGGGTCGAGTTGCCGCGACTGGCTGCCGCTGGCGTCGAGGACGACCGAGCTCCCTTCGGTCACAGAATACGGCCCGCCGGCGACGACGATCGGCGGCCATACGACTTGCACCTCGAAGGCGCCAATGTCCGAACGGAAGACGACATCGCCGTTGACATCCCGCGGCCGCAGTTCGCCGCGCTGATCGGTCGCCAGGGTCGAGTTGGGATTGGCGGCGTCTCCCGCCGGGCTGCCGTTGAGCAGCGCGTGCGTCCAGGTCGGCCCGCCGTTGTCGGCCAGCGCTCCCAAGAGCGGGTTGACGCCGAGCAGGTCGCTGGCGACCCAGCCGCTGCTGCCGGTCGCGTTGCCGATCAGGTTGAAGCCCAGGCTGGAAACAGGATTGAAGACGTCGTGTCCCTGGGACTCGAGCGCGGCCGTATTGCCCGCGATGATGGAGTTCTGGCTGCGGGCCGGGCCGGTGCCGGCGACCGTGTGCCAACCACCGCCATAAGTGGCGGTGTTCAGCGCGATGGAGACGTGATTCAAATTCGTGGTGGCGTTTCCGGATGAGAAAAGGCCGCCCCCAGAGACCGAATCGTTTCCGGAAACGGTGGAGTTGGTCAGCGTCAGGGTGCCGCCGGTGTTCTCGATGGCCCCGCCTTGACCCGCTCCGGCGCTATTGCGGGCCACGTTTCCCACAAAGGTGCTGTTCTCGACGACGACGCTGCGCGTCATGCGAATGGCGCCGCCGAAGCCAGCCGAGTTTTCCGCAAACGTCGTATTGCGGATGGTCGCGAGCACGCCAATGCCGTTCAGGTTGAGAGCCCCGCCGAATCCCGTGGCGGTGTTGTTTTCAAAGCGGCAGTTGTCGATCGTCAAGTTGCCTTCGCTATGGATGGCGCCGCCGGTTCCCACGCGGTGGAACGGAGCACCTCCCGTGGGAGCGCGGTTGCCGACGAAGAAGCAATTCGTCAACGTGGCGACCGTCCCGCCTTCGAGCCTGAGAGCGCCCCCCTTGTCGGCATTCTGGTCGAGGTGGTTGGCCACCCCGCCCGTCAGGGTCACGCCGTCGAGCATAAACCGCGTGCTGGCGCGGGCGATGGACGAGGCGAGCACTTCAAAGATGCGCTCGTTCACTCCCGCGGCGTCGATCGTGGTCAGTGCCGCTCCAGCGCCGACAATGATCACGTCGTCGCGAATGTCCAGGTCGCCCCACACCGCGCCGTTCTCGTTCGGCGCCGAGCGGGTCAGGGCGAACGTTCCCGCGGGCAATTCGATGCGGTCCTCGCCGGCCAGCGCATTGGCCTCCATGATGGCCGCGCGGAGCGAGGTAAAGCCGAAGGCGTCCACCGCCAAACCGTCCCCTGGATTGGCGTCCACGGTGTCCGCCGTCGTATTGACGACGAACGTCGCCAGAAGCTGGCGTCCTTCCAGGGGCTCCAGCATCAGCCGACGTGAGCGGCGTTTCAGCGACTTCTTGACAGGTCGGGATTTACGGCCGGATAGAGCCAGCCAACGTTGCGGGGTCATGGTGCGCCTCTGGTGGGATTTATTCGCAGGCCCGCTTTCTCACCTTCCCCTGTCTGGAAACGTATCTCAGCTTCGACCCTCAAGCCGGTCCGCAAGGGGCCCCAGCGATGACACATTGTCTGAAATTTTTTGCCGCGCGCCCGGCAATGCCGGGCGTACCGTTACGTTTTTGCCGACGGTAACGTTAAAGCGAGCCAGGACCGCAGGGGTCGATTAGAATGCGATTCAGCGGCGGCGAGTGAGCAGAGAGCAAGGGGCAGAGAGGCGCATTTCTAAACCCTGAACCCTGAACCCTCCCATGCCCCTCCCTCTCGCCATCGACGGCGGAACGCCTGAGTTCCCCGCAGGACCTCCCCCTTGGCCGCTGCCGGATGAGGAAGTGCGGGAGGCACTCCTCGCCGCGTATTCTGACGGCAGTTGGGGATCGTACGACGGCCCTCATGGGCAGATGCTCGTCGATCGACTGCGCCAGGTGCACCAGGTCGAACATGCCATCCTCTGCTCGTCGGGGACGATCGCCGTCGAGTTGGCGCTCCGCGGACTGAAGGTCGGATCAGGCGACGAAGTGATCCTGGCCGGCTACGACTTCGCCGGGAATTTTCGCGCCGTGGAAGCGGTCGGCGCGCGGCCCGTGCTCGTCGATCTGGCGGCCGGTTCGTGGACGCTCGATCCGCAGGGCTTGTCCGCGGCCATCGGCCCGCAGACCCGCGCGGTCATCGTCTCCCACTTGCACGGCACGCTGGCCGACATGCCACGGATTGTCCAGTCAGCCCATAGCGCCGGCCTGCGCGTGATCGAGGACGCTTGTCAGACGCCCGGCGCAAGCTTGGCGGGGAAGATTGCCGGCTCCTGGGGAGACGTCGGCATTCACAGCTTCGGCGGCAGCAAGCTGCTGACCGCGGGACGCGGCGGGGCGATCGTCACGCCGCACGCCGACGTGGCCCAGCGAATCCGCATTTACAGCCAGCGCGGCAACGAGGCATTTCCCCTTAGCGAGCTGCAAGCGGCCGTCCTGATTCCTCAGCTCGACAAGCTGCCGAAGCGCAACGAGCAGCGCGCGGCGGCGGTCGCACGTTTGCGCGCGAGGCTGGCTGACATGCCTGAGATCGCCATCCCCGAACCACCCCGTCACGACGCAGTGCCCGCCTACTATAAGCTCGGAATGCTGTACCGGCCGTCATGCACAGCGGACGACCGGGAAGTTGCGGCACAGCGCAGGGAGCGGTTCGCCGCCGCAGTGCGGGCCGAAGGAGTCGCCTTGGATGAAGGTTTTCGCGGCTTTGCGCTGCGCAGCTCGTCCCGCTGCCGCCTCGCGGGGAGCCTGGCGCGGTCGCAGAGTGCCGCACAAGGAACACTGCTGCTCCATCACCCCGTGCTATTGGAGGGGATGGAGGTGCTAGACCGCGTTGCTGCCGCGATCCGCAAAGTCAGCGCTGCGCTGCACTACACTGCTGCCACATAATGTCGTGGACGAGCATCTTACTTGGCCAGCCGCAGAAACGAATCGCTCGCGACTTCCTGGTCACCGCCAAATTCACCCGCCAGGGCCGCCTGCGGATGGGGGTCGCTCACGCCCGCAAATTCCAACTCCATCGGGCGCAGCTCCGCGCGGACGATGCGGACATCCCGCGGGGCCTCGATGCCGAGGGTTACCCGATTACCTGCGATCCGATTGACGACGACGGTGATTCCCTCGCCAATGACAAGCTTTTCACCGATTTTTCGACTGAGCACTAACATGGGCCATTCCTCCTTGCGAACGCTGGGTTTGGATCATTCCACACGACGAACATCCCGTTCGCGACTCCGATGCCAGCTTGTGGCCAGTGCCTCTGGTTCCGTTGCAGTTCGGCAGCGCGAGCGCGTGGCGCAGGGGCTACGCAAGACGTGTTCCATTTGGCGAATCTTGAGCGAAAATCCAAAGGTCGTCCAAAGAACGTCGAAAATGCTGCAAGATTTGCACGCAAATGCTAGCGTTGCATGACTTTAGAGCTGCGGGCCGTTCCTGTTTTGAGACCGCCGATCCCGATGCGAGAGTGTCACTTTGACACAGTGTCGCGTGACATTCTGCCACGGTGACCCATTAGGATTGTCGCGGCCGACTGTTTCATCGAGGCTAGCATGACTCGCCTGCCACTACCCCAGGGGATTCGTCGTGAAACTAAAAAATGATTTGTTGCTGATCGCATTAAGCATGGTCCTGCCCGCGCTGCTCGCCGCCCAGGACTCCGCCGAGGACTTGCTCCAACAAGCGACCCGGGCGGCGCAGCGCGGCAAGTGCGAGCAGGCGGTTGCCATCCTCTCCGACTTGCTCGCCAAAGAGCCGAAGCTGGCCGACGCCTGGTACCTCCGCGGCCGCGAGCATTTTCGCATCGGGAAGGTCAAGGAGTCGGTCGCCGACTTCGACCAGCTCGTCCAGCTCAAGCCCGATCTGGCCTCGCGGCAATGGGAACGGGGCATCTCCTGCTACTATGCCGGCGAGTACGAGAAGGGAGCGCGGCAATTCGAGCTCTATCAAACGTATCACGATCAGGACGTTGAGAATTCCACATGGCGTTACCTCTGCGTATCACGCACGGCCGGTGTGGAGAAAGCTCGCCAGACGCTGCTGCCGATCGACAACGACCGCCGGGTGCCGATGATGGAGATCTTTGCCCTCTATCAAGGAAAGCTCGCGCCGGAGGAGGTGCTAAAAGCGGCTGAGGCCGGCGAGCCGAACAAGGAGCAGCTCAACATCCGCTTGTTCTACGCCCACCTCTACATTGGGCTGTGGCACGAGGCGGCCGGCAAGGACGAGCCGGCCAAGACGCACATCCTCGAAGCGGAGAAGCACAAGATCGGACATTACATGTGGGATGTGGCCCACGTGCATGCCGAGCGGCTGCGGGAGGAGGACAAGAAGTAGCCGGAGGTAGGAGGTCAGAAATTAACTGCTCTCTGCTCTCTGCGGTCCTAGTTTTCGGCGTTTTTCTCGCCCAAGGGCACGTCCCGGAACTTGCGATGGCAGGTGGTGCAGTTGTTTGTCATGCGTGCGAATGAGGCGGGAATAGCCTCCGGAACCGGGGGGGCGAACTGCTGCCATTTGCCAATCGCCATCTCCAATTCCTGGGCCGCCGCCTCGCTGTCGCGCAGCAGATCCCGGAACTCCTCCGGCTCGCGCTGCACTGCATCGGTCCGCAGCATTTCGGTGAAGTGCTCGCGGAGGAGCAGCGCCTCGTGGGGCGGATCGAGATCGGGATGACTGGCCGGCCGTTTCCACTCGTTCGCCGCGATCAGCTTCAGGTGGTCGTGCGTATGCTCCAGGGCCACCATCGCCTCCGCCAGCGGCGGCAGCCTGGCCGTCTCGGGAAATTCTGCCTGGAGCGCGTCGAGCAGCGCGTCATCCAGCTTGCGGGCCGATTCGGCTGACTTGTAGAGGCCGCGGTAGTTTTCGCTCGTGCCGGCCGCTCTCAAGATCGACAGCGAGGCCGACGGCTCGATCAGTCCAGCGGAAACGCAGGCCACGGCCGTTGCCGCCGGACTGCGATGCTTGCCGTGATGGCAGTGGATGTAGATCGGCCCCTCCAGGTCGCGGACCGCCTTGGCCAGTTCCTTGGCTCGCTCGTCAGGAATGCCGTCGTACCCGTGCGGCAGATGGACATACTTGAGTCCGTACTTTTTGGCCAGTTCCACCTCGGGTTTCGCGCCATCGACGCTGATAACCGTCTTGACGCCCAGTTCCTTGAGTTCCCGAAATGCCGCTTCACCACCGGGCTGGCCGCCGGAAATCACCTTCTCGTGAATGCGGAAAGCATTTGGCAGGTGCGAGGCATCTAGCTTTTGCGGGAGACCGGGTTGCGGTTTGACCGCTTTCGCGCCACGCTCCCGGCAGCCGCCAACGGCGGCCAGCGCGAAGACTAGCGCAGCCGCTGGCACAAGACGCAATCCCTGTCGCATGTGGACTCCCTATTAGACTGGCCGCCCAAACGTAAGACGCCTTCGATCCCACCATTTTCCACTTGTTACGCCATAGGCGCCTAGTGCTTGTCGCCGAATTGAACTTGCACCCCTGCCGAAAGCCGGGTAAATCCCCGCCACTTCGAAACGAGGACCGGCGGATGCCCTGCGCGCGGATCATGGCGGTGCTGGTCATGGCAGTCGGCTCCGGCTGCGCGCCGCTGGCGCGGATGCAGGTCTTTCGCCCGGCAACGCACGACTTGGCGGGCGTGGAGCGAATCGCCGTTCTGCAAGGCGACGTGGCCGATCCCGCGGCAAGCGACGTCAGCCGCGCGGTGGCCGAATCCCTGGTCGCGAATCGCAGCTACACGCTGGTCGAACCGGCCGTGCTGGAGACGATACACCCAATCAAGGACGCCGGTGGCACGATCGCCCGCGCATTGGCGCTCGACGCGGCCAGGCAATGCCGCGTTGATGCGATTTTGGCTTGCGAGGCTGCTCCCGGAGGAATG
>DATKDU010000554.1:0-8002 GCA_035512595.1 Pirellulaceae bacterium | reverse complement strand
GCTCGGCCCGGGCCGCCACTGGCTGCTGGACCCGCTGGGCAAGCTCAAGATCGAGTGCGCCCAGTTCCGCGCGCCGTGGCTCGTCCACGAGCAGATCGACGTGATCGCCAAGAGCGGCGTGCTCGACGGCCGGGCAACCGTACTGGATCTCAAGGACCATGAGCGGGCGCTCGTCTGGGTGGACGGCCGCTTCAGCCACGTGCTGGGGCCGGGCCTGTTCGCTTACTGGACCACCCACCGCAAGGTCGAGGTCGAGCTGATCGATGCGCGCGCTGTCCGCTTCGCCCACAAGGAGCTGCCGGCGATCGCCCGCCAGCCGCTGGTGGACAAGCTGCTCGACGTGCAGGCGGTTGAGGCCGGCCACGCCGGCGTGCTGCTGATCGACGGCAACTTCGTCGAGGCCCTGCCGCCGGGTCAGTACGCGTTCTGGAAGAACGTCGCCCGCGTCAAGCTGGTGCCGGTGGACCTCCGCGAGGCCATGCTCGACGTCGGCGGCCAGGAGATCATGACTGCCGACAAGGTGACCCTGCGCCTGACCGCGGTCGTAACCTTCCGCGTGAGCGATCCGCGGCTGGCGGTCAGCGTGAGCGAGGACGTCCGCACCGCGCTGTACCGCGACGTGCAGCTCGTCCTGCGGGCCGTCGTCGGCACTCGCGAGCTCGATGCCCTGCTGACCGGCAAGGATGCCGTGGCGGCGGAGCTGGAGCAGCTCGTGCGCCGCCGGGCGACTGGGCTGGGACTGGAGATTCTAGCCGTCGGCATTCGAGACGTGATGCTGCCGGGGGAGATGAAGGACCTCTTGAACAAGGTGACCGAGGCCAAGAAGGCGGCCGAGGCCAACTTGATCACCCGCCGCGAAGAGACTGCCGCCGCCCGCAGCCAGGCGAATACCGCCCGGCTCTTGGCCGAGAACCCGACGCTGATGCGGCTGAAGGAGCTGGAGGTGCTCGAAAAGATCGCTTCCGGCGGCAAGCTGAGCGTGGTTCTCGGCGAGAAGGGACCAACTGAGAAGGGTCTGGCCGATAAGATCGTCAACCTGCTGTAACGTGGGGCAGGCGTCTCGCCTGCCTTGCATCAACCTGGGCGCGGCGATGGCACCCGCTGTCGCCGCGCCTTCTTTCGTACGGCTGGCTAACGCGTTTTTTCCTGCGAATTCTCAGCAACCTCAGTAGCCAGCCACTCAGCGGCATCCACAACGCGAATCGCCAGGTCTCGGCTGACCTTCTTTTCCGTTACTTTATCCGTAACCTCAATACGAAGCACGAAATCCCCGGATCGATTCAGCAACATCATGAAGAAACAGTTCATAACTCCGGAGTCAGCATAGATCGATTGCTCCGCCTTGCCACCGACGCGCAGCGGCTGTGCAGGAATTGGCTTACCCGATTGATCCAGAATGGTGAGAGTCGATTCGATCTCCGATTTGCCGTCGGCGATTCCGCAGCCGACGAGGTGGAAATGGACCGAAGCTGATTGTCCTACCGGAAACACATCACTGGGAACTTTTCCTTCCGGGTCATATCCAGCTCGCAGGTGAACGAGTGCCAGCGTTTCCCTGCTCTCGACCCAGACGTCCAAATCGTCAGTCGCGGTCTTCCCCGAGAGTTGGTCTTCGATCGTGACCCTGACTCGATGGCTTCCGGTTAAACCAGTCGCCACGTTTCCAGCCATTCCGAAATTGAACTCAGAGCCTCCCAGTGTCATCGGAAAGTTGGCGCGATGAGAGCCGAGCGGCGCGACAACCTTGCCGTTCTCATCGAGCAGATCAGCGCGGGCCAACACGTCGATCTTCCCATCCTCACCCGTCGTAATTCCCCGCGCTCGCACGGCAATCGGTACTTGTTCGCCAGTCACGTAGGTGGCGGGCGTGGACCGCCCTTCGGCGCGGTTCCGGAATCGCAATTGAACAACCAGGCCATCTTGCACATCCTTCGAGGGCGCTGGCGCCTCTTCCGCTATCGCGTCAAATCGCAGTGATGTCAACAGTAGCGTGCAAGCAATGACCGCGACGTGGAATTTCATGTCCAATCTCCGCGTAAAGGGGCTTTTAAGACGGCGGATGCTATCGGGCGCACCACTGGCAGTCAAGGACAAAGCGATTTGCGGAGGTCGTTGACCTCCGGCTAGGAGCATCGCCCGTGACTGCACCATCTCTTTCGCCCTTGCCCCATCGGGGCTCATTGCCTAACCTCCGCGCTTGCGTGCCTGCGAGCCGCTGCTAGCGATCTACCCGTCGCCAGCGGCAGATGATTGCCGTAGGATGTTGCGCGCACGCGAATGATTCCTCGCTTGCAAGGATGCGTCTCGGATGTCGATCGACAACCAGCGCCCGATTCCACGCCCGCATTACACCGGCGACAGCGGCCCAGCAGGGCAGGTAGAAAACCTGCCCCACGCCATCGACCGCACGCGCAAGTGGCTGCTGGCGCGCCAGAATGCCGACGGGCATTGGTGCGCGGAGCTGGAAGGGGACACGATCCTCGAAAGCGAGTACATACTGCTCCTGGCGTGGCTGGGACGCGAGGATGCCCCGCTGGCCAGGAAGTGCGCCCGCTACATTGTGGACAAGCAATTGCCGACCGGCGGCTGGGCCATGTATCCCGGCGGCCTGCTCGACATCAGCGGCAGCGTGAAGGCGTATTTCGCCCTCAAGCTCACCGGCCACGATCCGCAGGCCGAGTACATGCGGCGGGCGGCCAAGGCGATTCGGGAGTCCGGCGGGGCCGATGCGGTCAACAGCTTCACGCGGTTTTACCTGGCGCTATTGGGGCAGATTTCGTACGACCAGTGCCCGGCCGTGCCGCCGGAGATGGTCCTCTTGCCGAGCTGGTTTCCGCTGAACATCTACCGGATGAGCGCCTGGTCGCGGACGATTCTTGTGCCCCTGTCGATCATGTGGGCCCATCGGCCGGCGCGGAAGCTGCCGGAGGGGCGCGGCATTGGCGAATTGTTCTTGAAGCAGCCGGCTGACTGGCCGCCGCTGCGCTGCCCCGGGCTGGGCAAGGAGCGCGGCTGGCTGGCGTGGGAGTCGTTCTTCCGCCGCGCCGACGCCACGCTCAAGTGGCTGGAAGCGCGGCGGCTCCGTCCGCTGCGAAAGCGCGGCCTGGCGGCGGCAAAAGAGTGGATGCTCAGCCGTTTTGCGCACAGCGATGGACTGGGGGCCATCTTCCCGCCGATCATCTGGAGCATCATCGCGCTCAAGTGCCTGGACTACGACGACGACAGCCCAGAGGTCCGCTACAACTTCGAGCAACTGGATGCACTGGTATTGGAGGATGACCACGCGGCGCGCTTGCAGCCCTGCCTGTCTCCCGTTTGGGACACGGCCATCACGCTGCGGTCCTTGGCGGTCAGCGGCTCACAACTGGCCGAGGCGCCGGCGATCAAAGCCGTCGATTGGCTGCTGGAGAAGGAAGTCACCCGCGAAGGAGACTGGGCCGAGCGGGTCGATGCGGCCCCCGGTGGCTGGTATTTCGAATACCAGAACGAGTTTTATCCCGATGTCGATGACTCGGTGATGGTGATGATCGCGATGCGCGAAATCGTGGGGCAGGTCCACTGTCCACAGTCCACACTCCCGAGTCTCCTGACCGCCGACTTGGGACTCGGGACTTTGGACTCGGGACTCAAGAATCCGCAATGGGACAGCGGCGAACTCGAAACTCCCGCCTTCTCCCGCCGCCGCTGGCTTTACGGCGCCTGTGACCGGGCCCGCCGCTGGGTCCTGGCGATGCAGAACCGGGACGGCGGCTGGGGAGCGTTCGACAAGGACAACGATGCCGAGTTCCTCTGCCGTGTGCCGTTTGCCGACCACAATGCGATGATCGACCCGAGCACGCCGGACCTTACCGGCCGCGTGCTCGAGGCCCTCGCCTTGTGGGGGGACAAGGTCGGCAAGCCGCACGTCGATCGGGCCGTCGAATATCTTCGCCAGACGCAAGGGCCCGACGGAAGTTGGTACGGCCGCTGGGGAGTGAACTACATCTACGGCACCTGGCAAGCACTCGTCGGCCTGGCGGCCATCGGCGTGCCAACGAAGGACCCGGTGATCCAGGCCGGGGCGAACTGGCTCCTGGCGCATCAGCAGTCGGGCGGGGGCTGGGGAGAATCGGCCGACAGTTACATTTGGCCCGAGCTCCGCGGCCGCGGACAAGTCACCGCATCGCAAACTGCCTGGGCTCTACTTGGACTTTTGTCCGCGGGTCTGGTGGATCATCCCGCCACGCACCGCGGCATTCGCTGGCTGATTGAGAACCAACAAGCCGATGGCTCGTGGCACGAAACGGAATTCACGGGCACCGGCTTCCCGCGGGTGTTTTACCTCCGCTACCACTACTATCCGATTTACTTTCCGCTGCTGGCGCTAGCCGAGTTTCGGCGGCGGACGGGGCAAGTTCAAAGTTCACAGTTCAAGGTTCAAAGTTCGCGTGAATTGAGTCAACCTTGAACTTTGAACGTTGAACTCGGAACTCCAAACCAGCACGATTTACATCCCATGCCAGTTCCGCTAAGTCAAATGTGGACCGTCGCCAGCTACGTCCTGGCTCAAAAGCTGCGCCGGCACAAGCGGTATCCGCTCGTGCTGATGCTGGAGCCGCTGTTTCGCTGCAACCTGGCGTGCGCCGGCTGCGGGAAAATCCAGCATCCGACGGACGTCCTCAAGCGGCATTTGACTCCAGAGCAATGTTTTGCCGCGGCCGACGAATGCGGCGCGCCGATTGTTTCGATCCCCGGCGGCGAGCCGCTGCTACATCCGCAGATTGACCAAATCGTCGCCGGCCTCGTCAAGCGGCGGAAGTATATCTACCTGTGCACCAACGCCCTCAAGCTGGAAGAAGCATTGCCGAAGTTCCAACCGACGAAGTACCTGGCGTTCTCGGTCCACATGGACGGCCCGCGCGAGGAGCACGATCTGGCGGTCTGCCGCGATGGGACGTATGACATCGCCCTGCAAGCGATCCGTGCTGCCCGCCAACGCGGCTTTCGCGTGACGACCAACACGACGCTCTACGCCGGCATCGAACCGGCTCGCGTGCGGAGCTTCTTTGATGAAATGATGGCCCTCGGCGTCGAGGGGATGATGGTCTCGCCGGGGTACCACTACGACAAGGCGCCCGACCAGGACCATTTCCTCCGCCGCGAGCAGACGACGAACCTCTTCCGGCAGATTCTCTCACGCCCCAAGCGCTCCTGGCGGTTCAACCAGACGCCCCTGTTCCTCGAATTCCTGCGTGGCGGCTTTGACCTCGAATGCACGCCCTGGGGGAGCCCCACGTACAACCTGTTCGGTTGGCAGCGGCCGTGTTACCTGCTCAGCGAAGGGGGATATGCCAAAACTTTCCGCGAGCTGATGGAGACGACCAACTGGGACGCCTTCGGCCGAGCCAGCGGCAATTCCAAGTGTGCCGACTGCATGGTCCATTGCGGTTACGAGCCAAGTGCGGTCGCCGCGACGTTTGGCTCGCTGCGGGGACTGCTTGCCACGGCCAGGCGGACGCTGCTGGGACTGCCGGAGATGGACGTCGCTGAGCCGGCACAACACATCGCGACGCCAGTCCCCCCGCCGCACTTGCCTCGCGATCAGCGCGAGCTGCTACAAATCACCTCGTAGGACTGTCTTTCTTATTCCGTCCCGACTCATCGATGCGCGTCACTCGTGCATTGACGCGGGTGGAAACGCGATGCCGAGCTTCCTCGCCGCTTGTTGGATTGGCACGATCCGGAGATGGTTGTCCTCGTGAAGGCAAGCCAGTCCGTGTGGCGAAAGCACAACGGCGAATGCAGCGTGTAATGGCAAGTCCTCGTGGTAGCGGTTGCGTACCGGCAATCCGCCGAGCGGCAATTCCTTCTGGAAATGTTCGGGGTCCCATTTCACCAGCCCCGGCTGACGGCCGATGTACAGACCAAATGACGACGGTTCGGGTCTTTCCGTTCGATTTTGGAAATCGAGTTGCCGTGATTGCAAGAGTAATTTGGCCACGTCGGGATCCTTTACCCGGTCGTCGCGCAACTGCAAGAAGAGCGCGTCGAGCGCGGGCTTCCCATCCACCTGGATCAGCTCACCTTCTTGAAACGCGATCGCCTTTTCCACCGTGCCATCGGAATTGAACCAACGCCATGTACCGTGCGCACGATCGTGCCGCCACGAATGCTCGTGCGTCACCCGTCGTCCAGCGGACGGCTGAAACCATCCGCGTTCCGTCCACCGTCCCTCCTTCCTTCCATCGCAATAGGTTCCCTCGGTTCTTAAGCTGCCATTGAGAAAGTATCGCCTCGAAGCACCGTGACGAAGTCCACGAAAGAACGTGTCCTCGCCCAGCAGCCTGTCGTCTTTGTCGAAATAGCGTGTCAGCCCATGCTGAACGACATCTCCAATCCCCCAGCCGCAGACGGTTCGCATTTCCCGCGCAACACGCAAGGTCTTGGGATAACTGCACCCTCCTTCCGTCACCTGCTCGCAACCGAAGCTGATCCCCTCCGTCCCACCTATGGGATCGTGATGCACTTCGATCTCAAACGGCCAGTTCCACCAGGCGCCCGCAGCAACGCACAGAGCGGTGACGGCGACAAACAGCGAGAACAAACTGAATTGCAACCGCAGCCACCACCGCGGCGTTAGGTTTCCCGTTGCGTGTAGCGATGAGTCGGTGCTTGCCATATGCACTGCGGACTCCGTTGCGAAAAGGCCCTTCGACCGAGGCTCCGATAATCGCACGGGTGTTTATTCTAACTCGGCCAACCGCTGCTCGACAGCCTCCGGTCCCATCGCCGGCGTTTGGCAGGCAAAATTCTCGCAAAGATAGAGCGTCGGTTCAGCTTTCCCCGGCGACTTACCTTCGAACAGCGGCTCCAAATGCGGCGAGCGATGAGCGTCGATTGCCACGTCGCGGAAAGCGAGGACGCGGCTAGGGATGTACGAGCGGCGGACCTGGTCGATCGCGGCCGCTGTCGGCTCCGACTCTCGATTGCCGAGCAGCACAATCTCGGGCATTGGCCCGAGGAACATGTCGAGGGCAATCAATAATTGTCCGGCGGCTGTCGGCGAGCGCTCCATCACCGGCAGGCCGGCGTGGAGCGTATCCTGGGCCGCTTCCAGATACTCCTGCTTGCCGGTCAGTTTCCCCAGGCGAATGAGTGCCGTCGCGGCCATCGCATTGCCGCTGGGGACGGACGCATCATGCAGGTCTTTGTTCCGCGCGATGAGCTGCTCGTGATCGTCGGCGGTGAAAAAGAACCCGCCGTGGTCGGTGTCCGCAAAGCGGGCGAGCATGATGTCGGCCAGCCGCACGGCGTGATCGATCCACCCCTCGTCGAACGTCGATTCGTAGAGCGTGACGAGCGCGCTAATGAGGCAAGCGTAATCATCGAGGTACGCGTCGAGCCGCGCTTGACCATGGCGAAACGTGTGCAAGAGCCGGCCGTCGTCGCGGGTCATCTTCTCGAGAATGAATCGCCCCGCATTGGCCGCCGCATCCAAGTATTGCGGCTCGCCGAAAATTACGCCGGCCCGGGCCAGGGCGTCGATCATCAGCCCATTCCAGCTCACCAGAATCTTGTCGTCCTTACCTGGTCGCGCGCGCACATTGCGTGCCGCGAGCAGCTTCGCCCGCGACTCCGCCAGCTCTTTTCGTAAGGACTCGACGTCGAGCTGGTGCAATGCCGCACATTGCTCGATCGACTTGGGCAAATTCAAAATGCTCTTGCCGTGCTCGAAGTTCCCCTGCTCGCTGACGTCGTAGACGTAGCAGAACCGCACGGCCGCATCGTGCCCCAGCACCGCTTCGATCTCCCGCGGCGTCCAGACGTAGAATTTTCCTTCCTCCCCTTCGCTGTCGGCATCTTCGGTGCTGTGAAAGCCGCCGGCCTCGTCGGTCATGTCGCGGAGGATATAGTCGCACGTCTGGCGGATGACCTGCTCGTAGGACAGGTTTTCAACCTGTCCTGAGTCACTGGACAGGTTGGAAACCTGTCCTACGAGGTACGCATCCAAATACGCCCCCGC
>DATKDU010000553.1:0-15067 GCA_035512595.1 Pirellulaceae bacterium | reverse complement strand
GCGACGATCGCAAGTCGCCGCCACAAGACACGGAAAACTTCCTGCAAAAGTCTTGTGCCGCATCGCTTGAGGAGCAGGTCGTGCTCCCGCTAAGCCGGCAACGCAGTGAGCGGGTCGCTCTTCCGGCCGAGGACCGGCGAGCGTCCAGGAAGGCTCGGCAAAGGCAACTGGCCCGCTGGCAAGCGTCGCGAGCGTGTAAGGCCGGCTGAGGCAGCTTAAGGAAGGTACGCGTCCAGCAGAACTGTTTCGCTGTCCACGTCGAGCGATTCGGTCAGGCACGCCGGGATGAGTGCCGTCTGCCCCTTTCGCAGGGGCTCTCCGGACTGATCACCGGACAATCGGATTTCGCCGTTCCAACGGCCGTAGAGATGCGCGGCCACGCGGCTGAGGGTCTGCCGCCATGACGCCCGCTGGCCGAGCACGACCAGCAGGGAAATGCTCACCACCATCGCCACCAGGACAACGACGAAGCAAAAGCCGAGGGCATCGTCGTTGCGGTGGGCCTGGCCGAGGAGTTCCATTCGCTACCTCGGCTTTGCCGGCCTGGGCCACAGCGGCTCCTCGCGGACGCTGGTGTCACCGCGCTCTGCCTGGGGAAGATGCTGCGGAATGAGAAACTGCGTCTCGCGGCAGCCGTAGGTCGAGCAGCCCCCCGAGTAATCCCAGCACTCGCGATGGTGGGGGGTCTTGCAGCGGCGGCAGTAGACCAGGTCGATGACGAGCCCTTCGCCGCAAACCAGGCAGCGGGCATCGTCGATCACCTTGACCTGCCCCTCTTCGACGAAATCAATGCCGACGGTGCGGGTGAGCTGGATTTGATCGACGAGCCCCAGGGCCAGCTCGACGAAGGTCTCCAGGTCGGCGGGACGAGTCGATGTCCACTTCCGCCGCAGGACGAGCCAGCCCGTGCGGATCGACAGGCTCACGTCGGACCATTCGGGGGTCCGCCGCAGTTGGTGCAAGTGGAACCGCACCTGCTGGCTCAAGAGCACCCGCGCCTGGGCTTCATCGCTGGCCAGAATCGTCCAGGCACTGGCGAAGTCGTCCCCCGCCAGCAGCACCGGCGCCAGGTCGCTGGGGAGCGACAGGAGCGACGTATCGGCGGACCGCGGAAAGGCCTCCAGACGGCAGCGGCTGTCGGGAAATTGTGCAATCAGCTCGACCATTCGCGTGCTGTTGCCCCCCCGGCCGACGGTATAGGTCGTCAAGCGGACGAACGTCTCGCCGTAATGCAGCCGCCACTGCGGCTGGTGAAACCAGCCCCCCAGCGAAAGCTGCCCGCCGAAACGCCGCGATACGACGGCAAACGCCTGATTCCAGACGTCCATTCGCGACTGTGCCCGCACCGACCAATAGACGGCGACGAGAACCGCCGCAACCAGAATCACCAAACCCAGACCGACGCACTCCACACGAAGCCTCCGCAACCAAGAAAGAAACTGTTCCCTGCATTCTTAGCGCCCCAGCCGCCGGATGCAATCTTGCTGGCGTGGACTTAAGGCAGCGTGCCGCAGATCAAGGGAAGCCACGGATGAAACGCGGATGGACACGATCGGCGGCAAAGGGAATGACAGAAAAAAACAGAGGCAGAAAAATGGAGTATTGGAGGGGAGCAATGGCCGCATTTTTCTGCCTCCAATATTTCTGCCTTTTTCCCGCCGCCTCTTTTCACCCCGTCAATTCTGATTGCGGCTCCACCGCGCTGTTTTTTTTCTGCGGCTCATTACTGGCGATGCTCGCTCTGTGCGAAAACGAAGCAGCCTCGCTGTCGGCAAATCCGCGTTCCCCTTTGCTTGCAATCGCGGAGCCTGACAGGGACACTGAGGTTAAACCACCCCGCGAGGTTTTCATGGACAGCCCACGCCGCGCCCTGATCGATCAGTTCCTGGGCTTCGTCAAGGAGCTGCGGTTTCCGTGGCTGGTGGCGATCATGGTCGCCCTCTTTCTCGTCAACGTGCTGGTGCCCGATCCCATCCCGTTTGTGGACGAGATTCTGCTGGGGCTGGCCGCTGTTGTGCTGGCGAGCCTGAAAAAGAGCCGCCGCAAGGAGCCTGTCATTGAAGGGGAGGTTGTGCCGCCGGGCGGCAATCCGCCCCATCTTGGCGATCGCGGCAAATTGCCCTGACTTCGACCATTGAATCGAATGCCGTCATGGCCTAAGATGAGGCGTATTGAGAATTTGTCTCAGTATACCTAATGGCCGAAGCCGTGACACACGACCTCTTTCCGCTGCAAATGCTCCCCCCGGGGCAGATTGCGTCCATTGACCAACTGCTGGGGGATGCCGATAGCGTCCACCGGCTGGAAGAGATGGGGCTCCGCGTCGGCGAACACGTCGAAATGGTCCAGGCCGGGAGTCCCTGCATCATCCGGCTGCGAGGACACAAGTTGTGTCTCCGCGACGGCAACTTGTTCCAGGTGCTGGTCCGAAAGAAGGATGTTGCCTGATGACGCTGGCCGAGTTGGCCCTTGGCGCTGGCGCCCGCGTGCGGAACATTGCCGGCACGGATGAAGTCGCCAATCGCCTGCTCGAGATGGGGCTGACGCCGGGCGCCAGCCTGACCGTCATCGGCACCGCTCCCCTTGGTGATCCGCTGGAGCTGGAAATCCGCGGCTATCGTTTGAGTATTCGCCGCAGCGAGGCTGCACGCGTCGAGATCGATCCCGCCTGAACGCTCTTGCCCCATGTCGGTTGCCTCCCAACCCGCCACCGTGACCGTTGCCCTGCTCGGCAATCCGAACACGGGAAAATCGACGCTATTCAGCGCCCTGTGCGGCCTGCGCCAGCGGGTGGGCAACTATCCGGGCGTCACCGTCGAGAAGAAAATCGGCCGGACGGAGTTTCACGGCCGGCAGTTCGCCATCGTCGATCTGCCGGGAACGTATAGCCTGGCGCCGAAATCTCCGGACGAGATGGTGGCGGTCGATGTGCTGCTGGGGCGACAGCGCGATATTGCGCCGCCCAGCGTCGTCCTGGTCATCGTCGATGCCAGCAATTTGGAGCGGAATTTCTACCTCCTCAGCCAGGTGCTGGAATTGGGACTGCCGACGGTCGTCGCCCTGAACATGGTGGACGTGGCCAGGCGGAAAGGACAAACGCTCGATATCGAGCGATTGCGAAAACAACTGGCCATTCCGATCGTCGAGGTGCAGGCCAACCGCGGCATCGGCATTGCCGATCTCAAAGAGGCGCTTGCCAGCGCGGTCGATCATCCGCCGGCTACACTGGGCAGCCCGTTTCCAGATGTATTTCGTCAAGAAGTGGCTGGACTAGAAGCGCTGGCCAGCGATGGAACGGCGGACCCGCTGCCGCGGTATCTACTGGAGCGATTGTTGCTGGATGTCGGCGGATACTTGTCGAAGTCGCCGGCGACAGGCGTTTCGCCGCAGTTGCTGGCCGAGGTCGATGCAGCCCGAGAGCGGCTGCGGGCTGCCGGACTTCCCATCCCCGCAGTGGAGGCGATGAGCCGCTACCAGTGGGCCGGCAAGGTGCTGACCGGCGTCGTCGAACGCCCGGCCCAGCGCCGCGTCACGTGGAGCGATCGCCTCGACCGCGTGCTGACGCATCGCATTTGGGGAACGCTGGTTTTTGTCGCGGTCATGGTTGCCATGTTTCAGGCGGTCTTTTACGTTCCCGATGTAACACGCGCCAATAGGGGCCTCGATTGGCTCAAGGCGCAAGGGTCCGCGGGAGTCGAGATATTGGTTCCCGAGGGGGCCCTGCGATCGCTGTTGATTACCGGCGTGATCGAAGGGGTTGGCGGCGTGATCGTCTTTTTGCCGCAGATCTTCACGCTGTTTTTGTTCATCGCCATCCTGGAAGACTGCGGCTATATGGCGCGGGCGGCCTACCTGATGGACAAGCTGATGAGCCGCATCGGCTTGTCGGGCAAGTCGTTCATTCCGCTCCTGTCGTCGTTCGCCTGCGCGGTGCCGGGAGTGATGGCCACGCGGGTCATCGAAAATCGCCGCGACCGGCTGGTGACGATCCTCGTCGCGCCGCTGATGAGCTGTAGCGCCCGCCTGCCGGTGTACGCCCTGCTGATTGCCGCGTTCGTTCCCGACTACGCCTTTGGCAGCGGCTGGCTGCGGTTTTCGTGGCTCCAGGGCTTGGTGATGTTCGCCATGTACTCGGTGGGGATTATCGCGGCAATCGGCGTGGCGTTGGTGCTGAAGAAGACAATTCTGCGCGGCGACACGCCGCCGTTTGTGATGGAGCTTCCCAGCTACAAGCTGCCGGGAATCTGGATCGTCCTGCACCGGATGCTCGAGCAGGGTTGGTCGTTCATTCGCCGCGCGGGAACAATCATCCTGGCCGTTTCGGTCATCGTGTGGGGGCTGGCCTATTATCCGCGGAGCGAGTCGAAGATCGATTCGCGGCTCGTTGCCGCCGAGACGCAACTCGCCGGCGAGGTCGCCGCTTTCGATCAGGAGCTCGCGGGGGTGGACGAAGCATCGCAGACGGAGTTGGTCGCCGCGCGCGAGGATGCTCAATCTCACCTGGATGATGTGCGCAATGAGATCGAAGGCGCTCACTTGGAAAACAGCTATCTCGGTCAGATGGGGCACTGGATCGAGCCGGCGGTCAGGCCGCTGGGGTGGGATTGGCGGATCGGCTGTGCCGCCATCGCCTCGTTCCCGGCCCGCGAGGTTGTCGTTTCGACGCTGGGGGTGATCTATAACCTCGGAAAAGACCAGAACGAAGAATCGGATAATCTAAAAGCGACGCTTCAAAATGCGACATGGCCGGGAACCGACCGCAAGGTGATCACGCTGCCGGTGGCGCTGTCGATCATGGTCTTCTTCGCGCTGTGTGCCCAGTGTGCATCGACGCTGGCGGTCATTCGCCGCGAGACCGGCTCCTGGAGTTGGCCCGTTTTCACGTTTGTCTACATGACGACGCTGGCCTACCTCGCCGCGCTGGTGACCTATCAAGTGGGGACGTGGTTGTCGGGAGGTGCGTCATGAGCGAGCTCGTGCAAAACTCCTTGGCCATCGCGGCCTGTCTGGCGGCGGCCTGTTTCGTCGCCTGGCGGGCGTGGAAAGCCTTCCAGGGTCGCTCCAGCGGCTGTGGCTCCGGCTGCGGCAGTTGCCCTTCGGCGGCGAAAAAGTCGCCAGTGCAGTCCGGCGACACGCTGCTCACGATCGACGCACCAGCGGCAGCAGCTCTGCCGCCAGAAAGAACGACCCGGTGATGCAGATCAGGTCGTCGTCCTGCGCGAGACGCTGCGCCAGTTGCCAGGCGGCGACCGGATCGCGCTCGACAGCAATGGCGGGGGGCTCGCGGCGGCTGTCGCTCAGCGTTTCGCGGGCCAGCGAATGGAGATCTTCGACTTCCACCGCGCGCGGATTGGTGACGAATCGCGTCAGCACGATCTGATCGAACTCGGGAAGGAGCAGCCGCAGCATTCCGGGGATGTCTTTGTCTCGGCTGCTGGCGAACAACAAAATTCGCTTGCCGCTGGGAAACTCGCGGCGGACGACCTCCACCAGGGCCTGGACCGACGCCACGTTATGGGCCACGTCCGCAATCACGTTGGGCCGGCGGCGAATCAACTCGATCCGGGCGTGGCAGCGCGTTTGCGATAGACCCAGCCGGATGGCATCGTCGCGGATGTCGAAGCCGCGCCCCATGAGCTGCCGCAGGGCGGCAATGGCCGCGGCGGCATTGGCCGCCTGGTGATCTCCCAGGAATGGCAAATGAATCCCGTCGAGCGTCCAAGTGCCTTCCGCAGAATTTTCCCAGTAGTCTATTTTTTGGCCGGCCAGGGACTCGCTTTCTGGCTGCGGCCGCACGGCGGCATCGAACGCCTGGCCGCGCACCAGCAGCGGGGCGCCTTGCTGGCTTGCCACCCGCGCGATCGCGCTTTGCGGCTCGTCGGCAATGACGCCGGAGATCACCGGAATGCCCGGCTTGATGATCCCCGCTTTTTCCGTGGCGATTTCATAAAGCGTATTTCCGAGCTGCTTGGTGTGATCGAAGCTGATGCTCGTGATCACGCAGACTTCCGGCCGGCAGACATTCGTCGAGTCGAGGCGGCCGCCGAGGCCCACTTCGAGCACGGCCGCATCCACGTGGGCCTGGGCGAAATGCAGCATGGCCATCGCGGTCGTGACCTCGAAAAACGTCAGCCCCTCGCCATCTGGCGACAGCCGATCCAAGTCCAGTGCGGCGGCTTGAACTTCCGCCGCCAGGCGGACGAGCTCCCCTTCGCTGCACTCCCGGCCATCGATCAGGAACCGCTCTTCGAGACGATCGAGATGGGGCGAGGTGTAGAGCCCGGTGGAATAGCCGGCGGCGGAGAGGACCGAGGCGATCATGACCGCCGTGGAGCCCTTCCCTTTCGTGCCGGCGATGTGGACGGCCCGCAGGGCCAAATGAGGATCGCCCAGCCGCGCCAGCAGCGACCGCATGCGGTCGAGCTTGAACGCCCCCGAGGTGTACGGAATCGTGCTGGTGCGCTCGTAGTTGATGCGGCCCAGCAGGAATTCGAGCGCCGAAGCGCGGTCACTGATTTCGGTCGCGAGCGGCACGGGTGGTGAGAGATGAGTGGTGAGAGGTCAGTCGTACCTAGAATACCACTCACCACTCACCAAAAAGAATGGGCCGCCAAGGTGCGGGAGACCCTGGCGGCCCTTTCCAGGCGGGAATGATTCTGGCGGGAAAATTCGTCGCGACTCTACCCTGTCGCAACCGAATTGCGTCCCCGATTCCTCAGGGGGACGTCGGACTTTTCTCGATAGCTTGCTCCTCCTTGATTGGGCTAACGGGGTTGGTTTCCATCGTGACTCGCGAATTGGTGATCCGCGGTGTCTTGATGACTCACCCCTATTTCAACTGGCGTGCCAATTCGAAATTCAACGTGCAGCAAACGCGGTGACAACGCCCTAAGTCTTGACCAGAGAATCCTTTAGACCTGACTCGCGGGTGCAGGCGCAGGATCGAAAGGCGATTGCCAGCGGTTGTAAAAGTTGCCTTGAAGGGTCTGCCGTCCGGCAAAGTCTAGACGCGCTCCAGGGACTCGGCCTGGGCACCTTCGCAGCAACGAAACCCCTTGCCGGTTCATCGCTTACGTCCTTCCTTGTGGGAGCCGTGACCGGCGTCTATAGTGGCTTCCTCCCGACAAAGGTGCCGTCTCGCAGGGGGTTGAACTTTTTTCAAGGGGGTTGAACCGCTGCCGTTGGCAGTGCGTAAACACGGCAGTGCATTACGTTTGCGACGCGTCCCCCAGCCGGTTCCCCAGTCCGCTCGGTCCCTTCGATCGATATTCTTCCCAATCGCTACCTATGGCTGCTACTCAGCTTGAACCACTAGCGCCCGCGACACCCGCTTCGCCGGCGGCGGACGTCGTCATCGAAACACGAAACCTGACCAAGGTTTACCGCGACTTTTGGGGCCGCCCGAAAGTCCGGGCCCTCAACGCCCTCGATCTTCAGGTCCGCCGGGGAGAGATTTTTGGACTCCTGGGTCCCAACGGATCGGGCAAGTCCACCACGATCAAGCTGCTGCTGGGGCTGCTCTTTCCGACCAACGGCCAGTCGCTGGTGTTTGGCAAGGAAGCAACCGACGTCGCCAAGAACGAGCGGATCGGCTACCTGCCGGAAGAGTCGTACCTGTATCGCTTTTTGAATGCCGAGGAGACGCTCGACTTCTACGGCCGGCTGTTCGACATGAGCACGGCGCTGCGCCGCCAGCGGATTGAAGAGTTGATCGAGCTGGTCGGGCTGCAGCACGCCCGCCGCCGGCAGCTTCGCGAGTATTCCAAGGGGATGACGCGGCGGATCGGCCTGGCTCAGGCGCTGATCAACGACCCCGAGCTGATTCTGCTCGACGAGCCGACCTCCGGGCTGGACCCCATCGGCACCCGCGAGATGAAGGACCTGATCCTCAAGCTGCGCGACGAAGGGAAGACGATCCTGATGAGCAGCCACCTCCTGCCGGACGTGCAGGATGTGTGCGATCGGATCGCGATCCTGCACCAGGGTGAGCTCAAAGAACTCGGCCAGGTCGCCGACTTGCTGACGGTCCAGGATGTCACCCAGTTTCGCGCTCGCGGCCTATCGCCGGCCGCCGAAGAGGAAATCCGCCAGGTCATCGCGCGGCACGGCGGCGAACTGATTGGGACCGATCATCCCACGTTGTCGCTCGAGGAATTGTTCCTGAACATCGTCCGCGAAAGCGAAGCCCGCCCCGGCCGCAGAGCTTCGCAGAAGTAGGTGGTGGTGAGTAGTGAGTGGTGAGTAGTAGGGAGGGCCGTCACGTCGCCCCCCCTCATCACTCACCACTCACCACTCATCCCCCCCCCTCATCACTCACCACTCACCACTCCCGCACCCCAATGCCCTTTGAACACCACGTCATGACGTATTGGACCTGGCTCTTCGGCGACCCGCTGAAGATCCGGTTCCTGGACGCCAGCACCTGGGGAAACATCGGATTCCTGCTCGGTGCCCTGATCATCCTGTTCGTGCTCTCGATCGGCGCTCCGTTCGTGTGGTTTCTGCTGGCGGCCGTGAAGCACGGCCCCAGCGAGGCGTTTTATCTCGTAGCGCGGGCCATGTATGGCGGAGTGACCGACGATCTGCCGCGGTATTCGTTCCGCCGTACGTTCGCGGTGGCCCGCGTGGCCATCCAGGAAGCGATCCGCAACAAGGTGCTGATCGGCTTTGGCGTGTTCCTCTTACTGCTGTTGTTCGCCGGGCTGTTTCTCGACGTGGAGAACGTCAATCCGGCCCGCACCTACTTGAGCATCGTGCTGGCGACGACGAACTACCTCCTGTTGGTGATGACCCTGTTTTTGAGCGCGTTCAGCCTTCCCAACGACATCAAGAATCGCACGATCTACACCGTCGTCACCAAGCCGATTCGGGCCGGCGAGATCGTCCTGGGCCGCGTGGCGGGGTTCATGGCGGTGGCCACGCTGATGCTCGTCGCCATGTGCGCCATCAGCTACGTGTTCGTGTGGCGGGGGCTGTCCCACACGCACACGATCAGCACGGAAGACATCCGCGACTCCACGTCCGACAAAGCGCCCCCCGGAACCCGCGAAGGGATCACCAGCACCGATCAGCACCACCACCACACTTTTCGCATTGAAAAGAACGGAACTCTTTCCGAAGTGGACCAGATGGGGGGGCACTTTCATCGCGTGGACGTGGTGAGCGCAGGGGGCCAGACCGTCTACCGGGTCGGCGCCAATCGGGGGGATTTGATCGCTCGCGCCCCCGTTTTCGGTTCGCTGATGCTGTACGGGCGGGACGGCACCGCTATGGAGCAGGGGATCAACGTCGGCGACGAGTGGATGTACCGCGGCTTTATCGAAGGGGGAAACAACCGATCGGCCGCCGTGTGGACCTTTACGAACGTCACGCCCGAGCGATACTCCGATCCCAAGGCTGCCCTGCCCCTGGAAATGAATCTGGCGGTCTTCCGCACCTATAAGGGGGATATCGAGCGCGGCGTCCTTGGAGAAATCACGATTCGCAATCCCAATCCGGATGCCAAGGTCAAAAGCTCGGGACCGATCCCCTTCGAATCGCGCGAGTTCCGGGCCCATCGCTTTCCCATTCCGCGGGAGTTGAATGCCGCCCCCGCCGCCGACGGCCGGGCGCGGAAGATCGATCTGTTCCGCGATCTGGTACACGAAGGCCAGGTCGAAGTCTCGATCCGCTGCGTCGAGAATTCCCAGTACTTCGGCGTGGCGCAGGCCGACGTCTATTTGCGCCCCAGCGACAGCGTTTTCGCCGTGAACTTCGCCAAGGGGTTCTTCAGCATCTGGCTGCAAATGCTGCTGGTGACCACCTTCGGCGTCATGTTCAGCACGTTCCTCAGCGGACCGGTCGCGGCCCTGGCCACGGCCGGCACCCTGGTCGTGGGCTTGTTCGGCGGTTTCATCCGCGATGTGACGACCGGCGTGGCCTACGGCGGCGGGCCGATCGAGTCCTTCATCCGCATGGTGCTCCAGCAAAACGTGATGACCGATCTGGAGGTGGCCGGCTGGATGGACCAGGTCATCAAGGTCTGCGACAAGATCATGATGGGGGTGATCTACGCCATGACCTTCGTGCTCCCCAATTACTTGCAGCTCGATACGTCCCAGTTTGTAGCTAGCGGCTACGACATTTACGCGGACCTGCTCGGACAGCACGTGACCAGCACGCTGCTCTACTTCGCCGGCGCCGCCGTCGTCGGCTACTTCTTTCTCAAGACGCGGGAGATCGCAGGATGAATTTCCAGAATGCATCCTTCGTTCGCAAGATCGGCTACCTGGCGGCGATTGCCGTGCTGCTGCTGCCGATCGCCTACCTGAGCCAGCCGGCGACCATCTCCCGCGCTGGAGGCGGCAGCAACGTCTCCGCCGGCGGAAAGCTGGCCAAGCTCCGCACGGAATACAACCTGTCTCAGGCGGAGCTCGGCGAGATCGACCCCGCCAGCGAGACGATGAAGCTGGCCACCGTCGGACTGCGCGGCGTGGCGGTCAACATCCTGTGGACTTCGGCCATTCACTATCAAAAAGTCAAGGACTTCAACAACCTGGAGTTGACGGTCAAGCAGATCATTCGCTTGCAGCCCAACTTCCTCAAAGTCTGGGACTTTCAGGCGCACAACCTGTCGTACAACACGTCGGTGGAATTCGACAACTACCGCGACCGGTATCAGTGGGTGAAGAAGGGAATCGCGTTTTTGATTCTGGGAACGCAGTACAACCGCGACGAACCGGGATTGCTCAACTCCGTCGGCTGGTTCGTCGGCCAGAAGATGGGCCGCTCGGACGAGAACCGGCAGTTCCGCCGCCTGTTCAAGGAGGACCGCGACTTGCACGCCGAGTTTTTCAAGCACGGCGTCGATGTGGACAGGGCCACCGTCCTGGGCAAGCCCGATAGCTGGCTCGTTTCGCGGCTGTGGTACCTCAAAGGTGAGGACGCCGTCGCCCGCGGCAAACCGCTGCGGCTGAAATCCCCCCTCTTGTACTACAACAGCGCCCCGATGGCGCTGATCAATCACGCCACGGCCCTGGAACAGGACGACGCCATCTTCGGGCAGACCGCCCAGTTCGCTTGGGAGCGGGCCGACGCGTCCTGGAAGGATTACGGCCGCCGCGACCTGCTGGCCAGTGCGGGGTTCATGATCCGCCTCAATTCCGTCGAGGAGTTTCGGCAGAAGTTGCTCGACCTGCAAACTGAGATGGATCGACTCGTCCCCGGCGTCCGGGAAAAGCTCAAGCAGGAACGCATCGCGGCGCTCGATCCCCGGCTGCGCGTGATCGCCGAAAAGGATTATCAGCAGCAGTCCCCGATGGAGCGGATGATCAATATGCACGAGGTTATACCGAGGATCCGGGTCAGCGAGGAGGAAGTCGTGGCCCAGGCGTCCAAGGAGAAGCGCACGGCGGCTCGCGACCTGGCGGATCGAATCGCCAGCATGGGGGAGGTGATGCAGACCACCTCGAGTTATGGCGGCATTGTCAACTACGAGTATTGGAAGGCTCGCTGCGAAGCCGAGCAGCTCGAGATCGCTCTCAATGCCCGCGAGCTGGTGGTCAAGGCGGATCGAATCCGCAGGGCCTCCGGCCAATTGTCGGACGCCCGCAAAATGTACGAGGAGGCCTGGGAAAACTGGGCACAATTGTTCGAGAAATATCCCGTGCTGCTCGATTCCGTCCAGGGGCAGGAGCTGGTGCAATCGGTCATCCACTATCGCGAGCTGCTCGATCAGCTCGGCGAGGATTTTCCGGCCGACTTCCGCCTCAACACGCTGCTCGAGCAGGTCCATGAGGGACGCATGCTGCTGGAAGAGCTCCGCGTCGTCCAGGGAACGCCGTCGTCCACAACGCCGCCGCAGAACGAGCCGCCGAAGTCGCCGGATGCTCCCGAATCCAACAACGCGCCGGTCCCCAAGGACGACTCCAAGTCGGACAAGAACGAGAAGGACAAGCCGGGAACCGATAAAGCCAAGGTGGAGAGTACGCCGAGAGCAAATCCACCCCAGAGCGACACCAACGACTGATCGGCCGCGACGCACCTGGAACACTACGCCAGCACCGGCTCGCCGACGGTCCATTTGGCTGGGTTGGCCGCGTCGCGATGGACCCGGTTGTAGACCGTGTCCCGCTCGATCGGCTCGCGCCCCGCTAGGGCGATCAGCCGGCGGATCTGCTCGACGGAGAGCAGCTCCGGCGTCGTTGCCCCGGCGTCGTGGTAGATCAGCTCGTGGCGGACGGTGCCGTCGAGGTCGTCGGCGCCGTAGGCCAGCGCCGTCTGCGCTGTGCCAATGCCGAGCATGATCCAGTACGCCTTGAGGTGCGGGATGTTGTCGAGCATCAAGCGGCTGACGGCAATCGTCCGCAGGTCCATGATGGCCGACGGCTTTTTGATATGCGCCAGCCCCGTGTTGTCGGGATGGAACGCCAGCGGAATGAAGACCTGGAAGCCGCCGGTCTCGTCCTGCAATTCGCGGAGGCGGATCAGGTGGTCGATGCGATGGAACGCGTTTTCGACGTGCCCGTAGAGCATCGTGCAGTTGGTCTTCAGGCCCAGTTGATGGGCCGTGCGATGGATGTCCAGCCACTTGCCGGCATCGGCCTTGTGCTCGCAGAGCTGGCCGCGGACCTCGGGATGAAATATCTCCGCCCCGCCGCCGGGCATGCTGCCTAGCCCCGCTTCGATCATGTCCTCGAGAATTTCGCGGACGCTCTTGCGAGCGAGAAATTCAAACCAGTTGATCTCCACGCCGGTCCACGCCTTGAGGTGCAGCTCCGGGTAAGCGTCGTGCAAGAGCTTGACGATATGGACGTACCACTCGTATTTCTTCTGGTGGTGCAGCCCGCCGACGATGTGCATCTCCGTGCAGAGAGCATCCACCGCCTCCTGCCCGCGGGCCAGGATCTGCTCGTCGCTCATCACGTACCCCTTGCTCTCGCGAAGGTCGGAACGAAACGCGCAGAACGTGCAGCGATAGACGCAGACGTTCGTCGGGTTCAAGTGCGTGTTGATGTTGTAATACCCGGCATTCCCATTGATCCGCTCGCGGACCAGGTTGGCCAATTCGCCCACTTCATGCAGCGGCGTGGCCGGCTCGTAGAGAAACAGGCCGTCTTCGAGAGAAAGCCGCTGGTTGGCTTCGACTTTCTTGCGGATGGAATCGAGGGTGGGCATGTTGCAAATGCGAAATGCGAAATGCGGATTGCGGATTGCGGAATTGGATCAGCCCGGAATGAAACCGCCGTTTTCGCTAGAGATTAACGGCTCAGTCTAGCTGCCGGGGTGCAATTTGGTCCATTCCCACCCTGACGCAACCTTGCAGAGAAGCAAGGTCAGTCCCTATCCTCCGCAGGTGACGCCGGCCGGAGGCGTGTTTTCCGCCCTATTCTACGGCATTGGCACAAGGGGACCAACGGGGTGCGGGGCGCGTGAAATCGTCTCTAGAAATCCGCGCCGTTAGCGTGAAACGCGTTTCCGCACGCGGAGGAGCTGCGACTTGGCGGCGTTCAGCACGTTCTCCGGAACGTGGGGCATGGCCAGGACGCGCTCCAGGTCGGCCACCGCCTTCTCGTCATGGTCGAGGGCCGAGTGGGCCAAGGCGCGGTTGAAAAGCGCTCGCGCTTTGACCTCGCTGCGCGAATCGGGCGCTGCCACCAGCGAATCGTAGATCTCCAGCGCCTTTTCCGGACGCTTGGCCTTGGCGTGCTCCATGGCCTCTCGCAGCAAGCCGTCGTCGCGCCCGCCGCGCGTGAACAGTCCCGTCAACCGGCTCAAAAAACTCATCGATGGTCCCCCTCGTGGGGGTCGATTTTAGCTGACGGGCCGGCCGCAATCAAATCGCCACGGCTGAAATTTGTGGGTGGCGCCTTGAACCGGGGAAGACAAATGCCAGCCCGGTGATGTGCCGCGGCAACAAAAAAGCGTCCCGCTTTCGCGGGACGCCGCAAGATTTTCGTCGAGCTGTTCGCCGAACTGACTACTGCCCTTGGGTCGATATGGGCACTTCGTCCTGCTCGCCGGGCGACTTAGTCTGGGCCTTTTCAGCCCGCTGGACCGCAGCCTTGGTCGCGGCCAGCGCCCGCTGCAGATTGACCCTGGTGAAGTACGGCTCGGTGGTGCCGTTGAGATGCTTCTTTCCGATCTTCTGGGCCAGTTCCTGCCAGCTCATGTCGTTGGCCAGGTGCCAGGCTGCGGCCTGGGCCGAATGCTGATCGATCTCCCCGCGAGCCACCATCTTCACTAGCTCAATCACTTTCTGATCTTCGACAAACGATTCGATGGGACGCAGCTCATAGGGGATGCGGGGATTGGGGTCGTCCTTGCCATGTTCCAGGCAGACGGTCACGACCTTGATCTTGCCGACTTTTTCCGGGGCAACGTTGAAGATTCCGCCGCCGCCGCCGCCGCCGCCAAAACCACCACCGCCGCCGCCGCCGCCGAAGCCGCCGCCGCCGCCGCCGAGACCTTGTTGGCCGCCGCCGCCGCCGCCACCGCCGGGGCAGCCGCCAAAGCCGCCCCCGCCAGGGCCGCCGGGGCAGCCAAACTGGGCCGCCACCGGTACGCCGGCAAAGGCATCCGGCAGCTTGATTGCAAGCGGCTTTTTGGTCTTGTTCGTGATCAAGACATTGCCGGTCGTCGAGTCCTTGCAAATCAACCTGACTTCGATGTCTCCCGACTCCATCGCGGCGAACAAGTCTACTTTCTCGGCTTCCGCCTTGTCGGGCTTGGCACCGTAACTGGCGGCCGTCAGCCCAAGAACTCCCAGAAGGGAGAGGAACCAAAATGACTTCATGGTTCGACCTCCATCACCTCTCATAATAGGGCCGCTCGCCGCGCCCCTGTAGCGAACGGCCGGCAGTTTTCACCTTTCGTTCGCGTCGCGGCGAGGACCAACAACTCAAGTTTTCAACCTCTCCAGGATAAACAAGCCGGCGGCAAAAGCCAAGCAGAATCTTGCCTATTCTTGTTGTAAACCATTAGAAATGTCCCCTGTTTGGCGCAGGTAGAAATGTCCCCTAGGGGGTTACGTAATTCGCCGTGGGGTTGGACTGCGTAGCGCAGGGAGCGCAGCGACCGGAGCGGAGCA
>DATKDU010000552.1:0-10043 GCA_035512595.1 Pirellulaceae bacterium | reverse complement strand
GAGCACGCTACAGAACGTGCCGGCGAATGCAGTTCCGTTCGCCGGTTTATCAGCGCCGGAGACCGGGCTATTCCTTCAGCAGCGCCTCGACGACGCGGTCCAACTCTGAATTTGCCAGATCGGCCACGCGGAGATTCCCCGTTCGATCGATCACGTAGTAGTCGGGATAGCTGTCCACTTTGAATGCCGTGACCGTCTTCTTCTCCACGTCCACGGCGACGGGCCAGGGGAGCGATTCCTCCTGCACATACTCGGCCACCTTCTCGCCCTGATTGGTGGTGTGAATTCCGATCACCACGAGCCCGTCCTCCTTGTGCTTGGCATAAAGCTCCTTGAGGTGCGGCATGGCCGCGCGGCAGGGACCGCACCACACGCCCCAAAAGTCCAGCACCACGACCTTCCCCTTGAGGCTGGCCAGGTCGAGTTCCTTCCCCTCCGTATTGATCCAGCCCTCAACTTGCAGCGCAGGCGGAGACTTGCCCTCCAGCGCATCTTTGGCGGTGTCCCCCTCCTTGCGCTCCCGCTTGAAGCCGTCCTTGGGCTCCTCCACGGCAAGCGTAACGGGGACCAGGGCCAGCCAGAACGCGAGAGCGAGGAAGTTGCGGCACATGAGCGGCACTCCGTGCAAGTGGGACGAGAGAGGCGAGCCAACCAGTTCGCCAAAGGATTCAGGTTAGTGAATTGCCAGCGTGTGCCGCAATCACATACCAGCGCAGAAAGTTAGAATACCACTTGGGCGGCCGATTCCATCTGCCAGCACGCGGAACGACTGGCCGGAGTCCATTGCGCCGCGAGAGTAGCACCGATGACTGACCCACAATGGACCGCGGTTGATGACTACCTGTCGGGGCTGTTGGTTTCGACCGATCAGGCGCTCGACGCTGCACTGGCGGACAGCGCCGCGGCGGGACTGCCGCCGATTCACGTGACGCCGAACCAAGGCAAGCTGCTGTTCTTGCTGGCACTGACGCACGGGGCGCGCCGCATCCTGGAGATCGGCACCCTCGGGGGCTACAGCACGATCTGGCTGGCACGTGCGTTACCGCCAGGCGGACGACTGGTCACGCTGGAAGCGAATCCGGGGTACGCCGAGGTGGCACGCCGGAACATCGAGCGGGCAGAACTATCGACCGCGGTTGAGATTCGAGTTGGAACTGCCAAGGAGACCCTTCCCAAGCTTGCCGCCGAAGGACGCGGGCCGTTCGACCTGGTCTTTATCGACGCCGACAAGCCGAGCTATCCCGACTACTTGCCACTGGTGGTCCGCCTGTCGCGCCGCGGGACGATGATCATTGCCGACAACGTGGTCCGTGACGGGGCGGTGGTGGACGGCACGAGCGCCGACGAGAACGTTCAGGGAGTCCGCCGCTTCCTGGAGCAGCTCGCTGCCGACAAGCGGCTTAGTGCAACGGCGATCCAGACCGTGGGGAGCAAGGGGTATGACGGGTTGGCGGTCGCGGTCGTCACGGCTGATCCATAGGGCCGCGGCGAGTTTTTGGGCAGGTCTCTGGCTATCAACGAGCCCCTGAAGCCGCGATTACGGTGCCTCTACCCGGCCCCACCCACGCCCACTCTTGCCTTTGTGGAATTGCCCGGCATCTTCCCTGCCCGTTGGGGCTGGTGTTCGACATCGACCCCACGATCAACCGACTGCAATGCTTGTTTTACCGAAACATCAATGAGTATGTCTGCAAAACCAAAGAACTGAGTTTCGACGATGAAGGCGAACCGAGTTCTGGGACGCTCGATTTCTTGATCGAGGATCGGGTACTACCGATCGTCAATCAATGGAGGAGTGAGGCGGCACGGCCGTGATTATTCTGCTAATCCGCCACCACGGCGCAGGGCCCGCGTTCCGAACTTCGCCGCGATCTGATCAGCCACGGTGTCGAGCTCACGATGACGCTCGCGGTCGGGTTCGTCGAATAAGTGCTGCTGGGATGTACCGGCGCCATCCAGTTGGTTGACGCCAAAGCCCAGCAATCGCACCGGCTGGTGTTGCGGCGGAAGACGTTTCGTCAGCAGTTCGATGCCTGCATCCAACAACTCTTGGGTGACGTTGGTTCGTTCTTTCAGCGTCAGCGACCGAGTGATCGTCTTGAAGTCAGCGAATCGCACCTTCAGCTCGACCGTGCGGCCCTTGAGGTTGTGACGCCGGAGACGGCGGGCGACCTGCTCAACGAGGTCTACCAACCATGCCCGCAGCACTTCGGTGTCGGAGATGTCCTCAGGAAACGTGGTCTCATGCGAAATCGACTTGGCCTCGCGGTCGGGGACCACCGGCCGATTGTCGATGCCGCGGGCGAGCTGCCAGTAATGTTCGCCCGAGGCTCCAAACAACTGATGGAGTGTGTCGAGCGAGTGCTTTCGCAGCTCACCGATCGTATGAATGCCCAACCGCTCGAAGACCTGGCCGGTCACCTTGCCGACTCCCCATATCCGTCCGACGGGCAACGGGTCGAGAAAGGGCTGGACGCCATCGGGTTCGACGACCACAAAGCCGTCGGGCTTCCTCAAATCGCTGGCGATCTTGGCCAGAAACTTGTTCGGGGCGACGCCTACGGATGCGACAAGCTGCAGTTCCGACCGGATTCGCCGCTTGATCTGCCGTCCGATCTCCGCGGAGGATCCGAACAGCGATTCGCTGCCGGTCGCGTCGAGAAACGCCTCGTCGAGGGATAACGGCTCGACCAGCGGTGTGAACTGCTCAAAGATCTCGCGAATCTGCCTGGACACCGACGCGTAGTAGTCGATTCGCGGCCTGATCACGACAGCGTGCGGGCACAGACGCTTGGCACGGGCGGAGGCCATGGCACTGTGAATGCCAAACTTGCGGGCTACGTAGTTCGCTGCCGCGACAACGCCGCGTCCCTCCGCCGTCCCGCCGACGATGACCGGCTTGCCGGCCAGCGACGGGTCATCCCGCTCCTCGATGGAAGCGTAGAAGGCGTCCATGTCGATGTGGAGAATCATTCAGAGGTTTCCAGCCTGCTCACTCAATCCTCTTGAGCCGCGCCACTTCGCCTACCAAAAAGCCCACCTCATCGCCGTCGAGTCCGGCGGCTGCCGCTATACCGTGGATGTTGCGGATTAGGTCTGCCTCGGCTCCGAGAAACGTCTTAAATGAGGCGTCACCGGCCACACGGGCGAGCAAGCAGCGATCCGGCGTGAGCCGCAGCTCCTCGATCTTAGGCTCGCTCCAATCCTCGTGGAGCAGGCAGCCGAGGATCGCCGTGAACATGCCACTCGTTTCCACCGATCGGAGCTTGCGGGCACAGTCCCGGCGAATTTGGTCGGGCTCACGCAGTTGGTCGGTCATGCGGTGGTGCTCATGTCCAGGGCGGCAAGCCGAAAGGTGAGTCCCGCCAATTATCGCCCGTTCACGGTGGTGATATTCTGCTCGGAACCGGATCATAAACCATATTGACGCACGCCGATGCTGGCGCAAGCGGTTTTGGGGCCGTGTCCGAATCGTCGTAGGCCATCGGCAGCGTCGCCTCGGGCACCGGTCCAGGGTCGTAAGTCATGTTGACGCACGATTGCGCCGGCTCAAGGATCGGCGAACAAAGTCGTTGGAAGGGACGCCGGGTGTGGTCGCCGTCGAAAGCAATCATTGTTGGTCTCCCCAACTCGGCTGGCTTGGCGTCACGCGGCCAGATGGCCCCTACCATAGTGCCAAATTTCTGGCTTCGTCTGGTTTCCAGCCCTGATGGGACATTGTTCCCGCCCGCGACGCGATCTTGCAAGCGCTTTTGTCCACGGACAATCTGAAACTGCGACCGGCTCACCGGACCCGACAACTCAAGCTAAGCCGGCCCGGGCCAGAAAAGCCGTGAGGGGCACACCATAGACACGGCAGAACTCAGCCAATTCCACGACGTCGATCCGCCGCTCCCCGGATTCCACCTTGGAGACGAATGAAGCATGGGCGCCGAACTTGGCGGCGACCTCGGTTTGAGTGAGACCGGCTTCTCGGCGCGTTTCGCGCAGCGTCAACAGCAACCGGTCGTATAGCTTTGAATGGCGAGACTTGGGCATGCGCTGCTGGAACGGCGAAAGCGGTTGCAGCAGCCTAAGTGGGCAGCTAGAATTTCCCAAAATGGGAAATTGCCTGCCGCCGGGCGATCGTGTCCCTGCGGCAAGAGAAGGAAATGCTCTTGGGTACCTCGTTCGATTGGGACTCTGCCATGCCTAAGTCCTCAGGGATAGCCGTCGGCCGACGTGAAGTGTCGCTGCGCATCAGTGGGCCTTGCCGCTACTTTTGGGTGACGAGGGGCTGCAGAGCCGCTTTATGGCTCGCATGTTTGGGAGTGCTTGTTGGCTGCGGAGATCAATCGAATCCTGCCGCAGGGCCGCCGCCGCCCCCGCCAACGGCCACACCGTCCACACCGGCCACACCGCCCAACGCCACCAAACAGACGGTAACGTGGCGAGGCCTGGACACGGGGTACGAGGGGGCGACCATCCTTCAACCCGATGGAACAAAGGCGGAACAATGATAAAGCTGCTGGCTGAGTCTCTGCCGCGCTTGGTCGTCTTGGTTGCTGGGCTGCTCATCCTCGTTAGCGTCGTAGGGCTATCTGCCTATTTTGGCTCGCGCCTAGCGGCGCCCAATACGGTTCCCGTCACGTACCGCTCGACCGGACCGACGGTGCAGCAGCTTGAAGGGATGGGAGAACTGGCGACCGTGCGCGTGAACATCATCGATGTCCTGACGGCCGAGGGGGATGGCTACAAGGGCTCCTGGCTCATCAAGGGGGATGCACTCCTGGCGTGTGACATGTCGGCGGCAAGGGTGTTGAACCACAGCGACGAATTGCAGACCGCCACGATTGAATTGCCCCTTCCGGCGGCAATGTCTCCTCGCGTGGATCACGAGAAGACGAAGACGTGGAGCGTTGAAAAGACGACGTGGATTCCGTGGCGAGCCGGCAATCAGGACGCGTTTCGCGACGGCGCCATGATTCATGCACAACGACTCGTCGAAGAGGCGGCCGGTTCCGAAGAGAACATCGGTCTCGCGAAGACGCACACGGAGCTACTCATGCGCAAGACATTCGAGCTGGTGGGCTGGCATGTAGATGTCCGCTGGCACAACGGGAAGCAAGAGTCCTCGGAGCCAAGTGAGACCGGCTCGCGCTAATCGCAGGACGTTTGCGATCATTGCCGCCAGCCTCCGATTGCCTTTTGAGTGAAATATGGTCATTCACCGCTTAGAAGCGGCCTGGGGCTCCTGCCGCCAGGCCTCCATGCGGCGTTCGACTGCCGCCTCCCGTGTGGCGGCATTCACGCCCTGACCCACCCCCGCAATCGCCGCGGCAGTTCTGCAGGATGGTCTGGCAAATCCCCTCGATCTTCGGTCATTTCAGGCTCCAAATGGGGGTGTAGTTCTGCCAGCGCTTGCTAAACGGGGCGGAATTGACTGCTCTACGGGCTCCTTTCGGGCCAGCATGCGAAATCGCGCAAAAACGGGGGAGGCGAGAAAAAAGGGGGTCGAAAACCTCCGAGCCTCGATGCAGTGCACAAGGGTTTGTCTGCCACCCTCCTGTATTAATACAGGCGCGTGGCGCCGAGAGGCGCGCACGGCGACCCCCCTTTCAGGGGATCTTTAGCGTCTTGACGCCGGACAAGTGGCGGCGGTCAATCGCTGGAACATGTTTTGCCCGCACGACTTAGCCATACCAGGGAGGTCGGAAGGTGCGGCCCAAAGCCTTTCATCACCGTTGACGACGTGGGCAGCGCCAAAGAAAAACGTGGGACCTCACGGCAGGACCGGTGGCTGACTTACCAGCCCGACGACAACCCCAGGACGTGCTGGTGGCCGCATCACGCGCACCTTGGTCTTCTGGCGGAGTCTCGCCACTCGCTCGCGCAACGGCGGAAGTGCAGCGATCAACGCGTCAATGTGGTCGATCACCACGTTCACGTCCCTGAGCTGGTCGTCATTCATGCGGGCGATCTTCACGCAGCAGCAGCTCGCGGCAAACAGCCGAGAATTGATCGATACTGTGTCCAGGTGCACTCTCTGTTTTACGGTCAACCGCCGAATGGTCACCTCGTCTGTTTGCAATATTCGGGCCAGCGACCGGCAGATCGCTTGGTGCGGACGAGTGGCCTCTCGCAGCCAGCGCTGAACTGTCCGCGCGGAGCAGCACACGCGCTTAATCAATTCGACTTCGGTCAGTCCACGTTGTTCCAGGAACTTGTGGATGGGCGTATTCCGGACGCGTGGCATCTTCGCTCTCCTTGCGATTGAGTTGCTCGCCCCACTCTTTTACAAATAGCCAAACCGGAAGTTTTTCGCAACAACCGAGAGGGATGTTTTCCAGGCGTTGGAACGTCCGCCGTCAAATCTTACGTGGCTGCACTTACAGACGTTCCCGTACGACTGGTTGAATGAGAACGCAGACAAATCCGGACGTCACTTCTCCAAGCAAGAATGCTGGACAAAGCGCTCGACGGTAGGGCCGAGTCCGGCGGAGTGAAATGGTCCACCGGCACTTCCACACCAAGAGCGTGCTGTGCCCCGCGAGCATAAGGTACATCGTGCTCGATAGGTTGGCCTCCCAAGCCGTCGACGCGTCATGGGGATCGAGTTGATTGCGTAGCAAACCCCCAGCCCCACACCTTCCCTGCCGAAGCTCGGCTGGAAGCCGCCGGGCTCCAGCACGAGATACCTGTCGCTCGTTTTGCTAAACTCCTGCCATGAGCCACTTCTCTTTATCCGTCTCGCGACGCCGGTTCTTGTCTGCATCTGCTGCGCTGCTAGGCGCGGCGGCAGTGGCCCGCGGCGAGGAGGAACTCGTCCAGCTGCCGACGCTTAATGAAGATCTCAATCGCTCTCTGAACGAAGCGCCCCTGCGGATGCAGTTTCTGGGAAAGACTCCCGCGGAGCTGGCAAGCTGGCAGCAGAAGTTCGCCGCCAGGCTGCGGAGCCTCATTGGTCCGCACGATCCGCCGAAAGAGTGGTCCCCGCAGCAATTATCAACGGCCGCGCTGCCGGACCACAGGCGTGAGGAATGGTTGCTCAAAGCAGATCGCGTGCCCAGCTTGCCCTTGTTCGTGCTGCGGCCGAAAGGCCGCGAAGGCGAGCGCTTTCCGATCGTGCTGGCGCTGCACGGGCACGGTCCCTTCGGGCACGATGCCGTGGTGGGGATCGAGGCGACGCCCCAGCACACTGCGGCGATCCGCGCGGCCAACTACGACTATGGTCGGCAACTGGTGCGCCAGGGTTATCTGGTTGTCGCCCCCTGCTTTACCCCCTTCGGCCGCCGCATCACCGACGCGCAGCGCGCCAGCAAGACCGACCAGTGCGCAGTGGCCTTCGTGCGGCTCATGTTCCTGGGGCAAACGCTGCTGGGAGCCAACCTGCGCGATGCGATCTGGGCCCTGGACTACGCCTGCCAGCGGGACGATGCGCGGCCCGATCGCGTTGGCTGCGTGGGGCTCAGCTACGGCGGGCGAATGACGATGGTCGCCGCGGCACTCGATGCGCGGATTAAGGCCGCGGTCATTTCGGGGGCGCTGAACGTGTTTCAAGAGCGGGCGCAGGGGGGCGGCTATTCCTGCGGAGCGCAGGTCATTCCCGGACTGCTAGAGATCGGTGACACGCCAGAGATCGGCTCGCTCATCGCTCCGCGCCCCTGCATCTGGGAGATCGGTTCGCGCGACTCGCTGATCGATCCCGGCTGGGCCGAAAAGGCCCTGGAGCGACTGAATCGCGCCTACAACGCGTCGCCGCATCCCGAACACCTGCAAATCGACCGGTTCGACGGAGGCCACCAATGGAGCGGCGAAACGGCCTGCCCCATGCTGGCTGCACACCTCAAGTCCACGTGAAAACCATCAGGATCACCGGGCCATGAAGACGACTGCTCTCGCTGTGGCCGTGGCGACTATTGTCCTGGGCGTACCGCCGCTGTCCGCCGGATCGCCGCCGAATCTGGTGTTCATCATGGCGGATGATCTGGGCTGGGCCGACGTGGCGTTTCACGGCGGAAGTGCCCCTACCCCCCAACTGGACAAGCTGGCGGCCGAGGGACTGGAGCTGACGCAGCACTACGTCGCGCCGGTGTGCAGCCCGACCCGTGCCGGACTGTTGACGGGGCGCTGCTGGAGCCGCTTTGGCGTCACCAGCCCGCAGAACGAACGAGCCTTGCCGTGGGACACGCTGACGCTGCCGCAGGCGCTAAAGGCTGCCGGATACGACACGTGCCTGACGGGGAAGTGGCATCTGGGCTCCAAATCCGAGTGGGGGCCGAACCACTATGGCTTCGACCATAGTTACGGGTCGCTGGCCGGCGGCGTCGGGCCGTGGGACCACTTCTACAAGCGCGGGCCGTTTCAAACGACCTGGCACCGCAACGAGCAACTGCTCTCGCAGCAAGGTCACGTCACGGACCTCATCGCGCAGGAAGCGGTGAGCTGGATCGCAGAGCGGAAGGACCGTCCGTTCTTCCTCTATGTGCCGTTTACCGCCGTCCATCTGCCGGTCAAGGAGCCCAGCGAGTGGTTGGCCCGGGTGCCCAGGGAGATCGAAGGGGATGTGCCCCGCCACTATGCCGCCTGCATCATGCACCTCGACGACGCCGTGGGCCGCATCGTGGCCGCTCTGGAAAAGGCGGGCAAACGCAACAGCACGCTGCTGATCTTCACCAGCGACAACGGCGGCAGCACGGCCGAAAACGCCGGCCAGGCGTACCCGCCCGACGAGTACCCGCAAGGCAAACTGCCCGGCAATAACGCTCCCTGGCGCGGGCAAAAAGGGGATCTCTACGAAGGGGGGATTCATGTGCCCACGATCGCCAGTTGGCCCGGCACGCTGAAGCCAGGTAAATGTACGGCTCCACTCCACATCACAGACTGGATGCCGACCTTCTGCGAGCTGGCTGAACATATCCCTCAGCCACAACCCCGCTGGGACGGCATCAACGTCTGGCCCCTGCTGACCGGCAAAGCGGAATCCCCCGACCGGGTGCTTTACTGGGCGGCGCCCGGATTCCGCGCCCGCGCCGTCCGGCAGGGAGACTGGAAACTGATCCGGCACGGCGACGGGGAGCGAGCACGGACGGAACTCTTCAACCTCGCCAAAGATCCCGGCGAAACCGCCAATCTCGCCGGGCAGATGCCCCAGAAGGTGAGCGAGTTGGCGCGCCGTTTGGCAGAGATCGCCCGGGCCGATCGGGACGCCCTGGCCAAGGATTGAGCAGCCGCCGCGCCTGCCGACTGCTGGAATGCTCGCGCGAAGGAGCGCCCGCAGGCTGGACGGTACTCGGCATCTACTGGGGGATTCACGCGAACTTCAGGGGCAGTTCTCTTTCTCGGCCGCCGGCTCGGCGCCCAGCGGCTTGTAGCGGAGAGTCACGGTTTGATCGCGGATTTCGGCCAGGGTGACAGCCGCACCGCCAGCCCCAGATACTCTTCCGGCGGCAGCCGGTCCTGGAAGTCGGGGATGGCGCGCAACTCCCACTTTAGCCAGAAGCCCTGCGGCACATCCCAGTTGTGCTCGATAGCTGGCCCTAGCGGGCCCTGCCACATTCAAGCAGGACGCCTACCGGCGGCGCATTGTGAAAGCAGGCGGACAGCGATCGGCCCGCCGTTTGGCACTACAACTCCGGGCAAGCTGTACTTGGGAGAAGGACCTCTCCACCTGCACCGCCGCCAGAATGCCGACCGAGTTGAACCACGGCGTTCCCGTTTTGCCAGCGCTTGCAGAAGCCATGTTGCAGCACCGTCCTGACTGCTTCGCAGAGTTCGCAGGACATCGTGGTTGAAATATGCGGCAAGCCGCCCGGAGAGCTTGCATGGCAAACCGGATCGGCGCAGCGGCAAGAGATCGCGTTTGGACCGAAATCAGGATCGATCATTTGCCGTGCAGCCAACGATTGACCAACGCGCAGGTCGCTGCGCGGGCGATGCGAGAGTCGTCAGCCGTAATCGCGGCACGAAGTCGGGCAATGTCAGGAGACTGTCCGTCTCCTAGCGCTATGACGCCGACTTCGGCCCTGTATGTGGCAAGCACTCTTGCCAATCCAGAGATAAGC
>DATKDU010000551.1:0-17367 GCA_035512595.1 Pirellulaceae bacterium | reverse complement strand
GGCAAACTCTGGACGCGCGACGAAACGCTCGTGGCGTTCAATCTCTATTGCCGCACGCCGTTCGGGCGGCTGCACGCCCGCAATCCCGAAATCATCGCGTTGGCCCACGCCCTTGGTCGCACCCCCGACTCCGTCGCCATGAAGTGCTGCAACCTGGCGGCATTCGACGAGACGCACCAGAAGCGGGGAATTCGCGGCTTGTCGAAAGGCTCCAAGCAAGATGCCGACGTCTGGCACGACTTCCAGACCGACCCCGAATCGATCGCCCTGGCGGCCGAAGAAGCTTATGCCCACGTGATGCGTACCGAGCCGCGCCAAAGCCCGACTGTCGAGTGGGAAGACGTGCAAGGGCTCGACCGGCAAGCGATCACCAAGGTCCGCGTCAACCAGCACTTCTTCCGCTCGCTGATTCTGGCTAGCTACCGCTCTCAGTGTGCCGTCTGCGAGCTGCCGATCCCCGAGCTGCTCGTCGCCTCGCACATCGTTCCCTGGTCCGTAGACCCGTCCCTCCGCATGAACCCCACCAACGGCATCTGCCTCTGCTCCCTCCACGATCGGGCGTTTGACACGGGCATCTTGTCGATTACGCCGGAGTACACGATCGCAATCCGGGCGGACGTGCGAAAGCCGACCATGCCGCCAGTGGTCGACTCAATGATCAACCAGTATTCGAACCACCCCATCAATCTCCCGGAGCGGTGGCAGCCCGATTCGTTGCTGCTGGCCAGACATTGCCAAAATAGCGATGATAGATCGGTGAATCGCGGAGAACCAAATGGCGGATTTCTTCATTAGCTATAACAAGGCCGACCTCGAGTGGGCGGAGTGGATCGCTTGGCAACTCGAGCAATCGGGACGCACTGTTACGATTCAGGCGTGGGACTTTCGTCCTGGTTCAAACTTCGTCCTTCAAATGCAGAGTGCGGCCGCCACGAGTGCGAGGACCATTGGCGTCCTTTCGCCAGACTATCTTGCTTCAACGTACACCCAACCGGAATGGGCGGCGGCGTTTGCCAAGGACCCGACCGGCGAGAAACAGGCGTTGTTGTTCGTCCGCGTTCGCGAGTGCAAACCGGAAGGTCTGTTGCCGCAAATTGTCTATATCGATCTGGTGGACAAGAGCGAAACGGACGCAAAACGTGAATTACTTGCCGGCGTTCAACTGACGAGGGCCAAGCCAACGCATGCCCCTGCTTACCCGGGAACAAGGTTCCAGACGATCGTCGGCAAGCCGCGATTTCCTGGATCACTTCCTCCAATCTGGAATGTGCCTTACACCCGCAATCCAAACTTCACAGGACGCGCGGAACTGTTGGAACAAATGCGAAACGCGATGGTGTCCGATCGGACCGCGACGCTCATTCAATCGGTGCATGGGTTAGGTGGGATAGGCAAGACTCAACTCGTGATCGAGTACGCGTATCGCCATGTGGGTGAGTACGTCTGCGTTTGGTGGGTCCGGGCCGAGGACGCGGCCACTAGATTGAGCGACTATGCAGCACTTGCCAAAAGGCTTTCGCTGCCAGAAGCCGACATGCAGGATGAGCGGATTACCATCGACGCCGTGCGTTTGTGGTTTGGCCAAAATGCGGGTTGGTTGCTGGTCCTAGACAATGTGCCACACGCGCGCGACGTTGCGGAACTGCTTCCGACCACAGCACTTGGGCATGTGATTGTTACGTCACGCGACCCAAACTGGGGTCAATATGCGACGCCTTTCCGCGTTGACGTGTTCGACTGCCCGAGTGCAGTTGAGTACGTCCTTAGACGGACGGGATCCAGCGATCGAACGGGCGCAGCTCAGCTCGCGATGGAGTTGGGTAATCTTCCATTGGCCCTGGCGCAGGCTGCCGCCTACATCGAGCAAACTGGCATCGCGATCACGGACTATCTGGCGCTTTTCCTTGAGCGAAGGCGGGAACTCTGGTCCCAACAGCAGCCTCCCGCCGGATATGAGAGGACCGTCGCCGAGACATTGAGTTTGTCGCTTGACCAAGTGCGAAAGCAATCGGAAGCTGCACATGATCTTGTGAGCATATTCGCATTCCTTGGCCCCGATGACATTCCACTGAGTCTGCTCGCGATCGGCGCGAAAGGCATTCCGGAGAAATGGGCAACACTCCTAACCGATCAGCTAGTTCTTAACAACAGCATTGCACTACTGCGTTCGTACTCGCTAGTCGAACGCAATGGAGATTTGCTTTCAGTTCACCGGCTCGTGCAGACTGTTTGCCGCGATCGACTGAAGACGGACGCCGCGATTCATTTTGCAAAGGTCGCTGTGCGACTCATGGGTAAGGTCTTTCCTGACGGAACTCCGCACGACGAGCCGACATTGTGGCCCATCTGCTCCCAATTGGTGGGACACGCAATGATTGCCGCACAACACGCGGAGTCTCTCGCAATTGAACCCGAAGAGTCGGCGTATCTTTTTAACCAGGTGGGCCTCTACTTGCACGGCCGACAGCTATTGAAGGAAGCGGCCGACGCGCATCGGCACGCTTTGCGGATCGACGAGGCCCACTACGGCCCGGATCATGAGAATGTCGCCCTTCGAGCCAACAATCTTGGTGCGGTTCTGAACGATTTGGGTAGTTTTTCGGAAGCGCAAGAGGCAATTGAGCGAGCATTGCGCATCAATCAACAGATCCATGGGCCGGACGACCCTTTGGTTGGCGTCCACCATAATCTCCTTGGGATGATCAAGCGAGAGTTGGGCGATCTAGCTAAAGCAAGCGAGTATCTGGAGCGGGCAATTGCGATAAGCGAGGCCGCCCTCGGACCGGACCACATCGACGTTGCGATTAGCCTTGGAAATCTGGGTGTCATTCTGCGGGAACGGGGTGACTTAGTTGGATCACACGAAAAGTTGACCAGAGCTCTGCGGATATTCGAAAGCACTTTTGGTCTCGAGCATCCTCGCGTAGCTATCGCGTTGGGCCACCTCGGTCAAACGATGGCGGATTCAGGTGACTGGAATTCAGCACTCGACACATTTAAAGCCGCTTTGCAGATCGAAGAAAAACTATTTGGCGCCGAAGATGCCAGTGTTGGACAAACCGCAAATTGTATCGGTCGAGTTCTAATGGCCCTAAACGATCCGAACAGCGCGCGGAAATACGGTCAGCGCGCTCTCGCGATCTGCCGCAAAATCTACGGCGACGAGCATGAGTTTACGAAAGTTGTTAGCGCAAACCTCAGGTCGATCGATGGAAGATGAAGCGGATACCCGGAGTCTTGCCATTAAGCGTGCGCAGCGGAGGCGGACTTCCCGGGTTCGTTTGACTCTGGCAAAGAGCAGTCGTTACGTCAAATACGGCATCCCCGACCCGGCTGCCTTCGGCTCTTTGAGCTTGGCCAGACGCTCGCATTCGCGGGACAGGGCGGTGGCTTGGGAGGCGGCGGCGCGGAACTCGGCGGCAGTGGCGAGTTCTTGCGGCATGAGCACCTTCCCCGTTTCGTTGACGATGGCGACGCGAATCATGGGAAGGCTCCGGGGAGGGCGCGGGATGGCAAGGGTTATTGTACCATAGTTCAGAAGCAGGGACGGGCGAGGAGGGGGAGAGAGGGGCGAGGAGGGGAGAGTGGGAGAGAGGGGAGGGGAGAGGTTAAAATATTTTGTATAGTTGGAATAATTGTCCACCTTCGCGCATCTAATAGATAGGCCCCCGGTGCGGGGGCTGGCGGGCGAAGGCCGGCCGGGTGATGTTTGACAATCTGGTGAGTGAGTGGTCCGAGCGAACCCCCCCGGTTGAGGGAGTTTTTTGACAGAAACCCCCTTTGGGTGTCAATAAACCCCGGGGCCAGGGGCCAGGAGCCAGGAGCCAGGGGCCAGGAGCCGGCGAGAAGGCGCCTTATTCAAGGAAAATCGGCTGGTTTCTCTAAGTGATTGGTGAGAAAGTGGTTAGGGGGACGCGAGCCAAACGGCGGGAGGCAGGAGCACTTATTAAAGAAAAATCCTTTGATTTCTCTAAGTGGTTGACGGAGAAGGGGTTAGGTGTTGTTTTTTGCCGTGGAAAAAGCGCCGAATCGCTTATCAGCGCGGCCGGGTGGTGAGTGGTGAGCCTGACCCTCACTGGCTCACCAGCACCTGCCCCACCAGCCGCTGATCGGGGAAGCTGGCCAGCACGTAGGTATTGCGCCCATCCATCACGGCGACGGTTTGCGTCACCCCTTGCCCCAGCGGTCGGCCGCCGTGGTCCTGCGGCCGAAGGGCAAGCTGGTGCTCCCCCGCCGGCAATTCCAGCCGCAATACCTGAATCTTGTCGGGCAAGAGGCTCCACGACCGCGTGTCGGCATTCTCGGTCGCTTCCCAGGCGACCCCCAGCGCGTCGAATGCCAGCCCCGACAGGGAATGCTTTTCAATGCCGGTGAGTTCCTTGGCGCCGTAAATCGTCGCTTTCTTAAGGAACCGGCGGGCGACGGCCCGTCCGACGATCTGGTCATGCACCGCCTCGCCCTGCGAGACGGCCATGGCGGTCACGTCGGTGATCGTCTGCGTCTGCGACACTCTCTGGCCGTCCACATCGATGCCGACGCTGCCGATCAGATTGCGACTGGCGACAACCTTGGGCACCTTGATCGGGGCGATCGTCGGCGGCAGCGTCTGGTTGCCGACGGCACTCACGATCCGGTCGGCGACGAGGAGGGCGACGCTGGTCGGCACTTCGGCGACTTCGATCTTGTGCGGGCCGCGGCCGACAAGCGTGAAGACGTACACGACGCCGCTTCCGCGCTGCGAGTGGCGACCATGGACGGCCCGCTCGAGGTCCTGCTTTCCGGCGGCGAACTCGGGCTGCCAGCTCACGACGGTTTCGAACGAGCGAGCCGCGTCGTCGTAGTTGGTGTGCGTCGCTTCGCGAAGTATGCCGCGGACGTACGGGCCGAAGGCGACCTGCTTGTAGGCGGCCTTGGGGTTCTCCTCGTTCTCGCCGGCAGCGGCCTGGATGATCTGCTGCTGCTTGTCCACGACCTGCAGGCTGTAGGCCTCGGCATCGGTGCCGTCGTGCATCAGGTTCGAGATGGCGAGCATCGCCCGGATGAGGATTTTCTCGTAGTCCTCGCCGGCATACGCGAGCCGCGTATCGTCGGTGAACATGCTGACCGCTTTTTCGGTCGGGCTGTTTTGCTCCAGATGGTCGAAGCGGTCGCGGACGTCGCGCAGCAGGCGTTCGGCTTCGGCCGGTTTGCCGTCGGCCAAAAGGACAATCGACTTGTCGAGGTTGATGACGTCGGCGCTGCCCTTGCTCTTGGGAATTGCTTCGTCGAAGGCGGTGGCGGCGAGTTGCAAGCGGCCGCTGTAGTAGTGCTGGCGAGCGAGGTCGATGTGCTGCGCGTGGTGCGTGCAGCCGGCGAGTGCGGCGAGGAGGAGAATCGGCGTGAGGCGAGCGATCATGGATGCTCCTAGCCGGAGGCTAACAGCCTCCCGGCTCCGGCCGGCGCAAGACAGCAACGTCGATCCCCGGCGGCTGTTAGCCGCCGGCTAAGAACGGTTCACTTCGACAGCCACCGCCCGGCACGCGACTTGTGATACCCCTTGCTCAGCTCGGCGGTCTGCTTGTCCGATTGGCCGGTCTGGATATCGACCAGCTCCAGCACAAGCTGGTAGTCGCGCTGGTAGTTGTCGTTCTGCCGCGTGGTGCCGGAGGTGAGCGTGGCAAAGAGCAGGTACTGAATCGGCTGTCCTTGCTGCTCCATCACGCCGACGAAGCTCCGCATGTTCTGCGGAAGGAACAGGTCGTCGGGCCGCAGCCGCAGCTCGCGCAGACCCGCATCGACGTACTGCCGGCTGATCGACGAGAAGGAGTTGCAGTCGTGCAGCCGGCTGTCGATCGCCTGGTAGATTTGCTCCTTGAAGTCGCCGATCTCCTCGGCACTCTTGTTGCAGACGCCGACAAAGCAGACGCTCTTGCGCGGCGGCGGCAACGTCTCCTGGGCGGAGACCTGCACGTACGACGGCCCGTCATGCCGGGCCATCAGCTTGGTCACCGCTTCATCCACCAGCGGCCGGAACGTCTCCTGGCCGGCCTGGTGGCTGCCGACCATTTCCTTCTCGCCCGGCTTGATGACGCGGGCAAATTGATTGCCGCTCTTGCAGCCGGCCAACGGCAACAGCGACCCGGCGGCGGCGAGACCAACGTGGAGGAACGAGCGGCGCTTCATGGCATCCTTTCCCTCAGGCGCGTTACCGGCTTCCCAACCGGCAGAGGCGCGGCTTTCCAGTTCATCGGTTGGCCGGCGCGCCCGACTGTAATGACAGCGTGGACTCTGCGGGGGGCGGATCATATCGACACCGGGGAGCGCGGTGGAGGGCAGTTGGGGCAATTGGCCTGCTAGCGTCAATCGATTCCAAGCTCCCTTTCTCGATCCGCTCCAATCGTTTACGGTATGAGTAACGAGGTTTTCCACTAGCGGAGGATTCCATGACCAGCGCAAGGATGTGATCCTCATGTTGCCGCTCTTTCGACCTCATCCGCTGTTTCGCGGCGGTCACGCTCAGACCCTGGCCGGCTGCTATCTGCCCGGCTTGACGATCGTCGAACGGGCGACGCGGCATTGCGTGGAGCTGGCCGACAACGACCGGATCGTGCTGCACGAGGACGAGCCGAACTCCCACGCTCTGGAAAATGGATGCCGCCACAATCGGGACAAGATTGCTCTTCTTGTCCACGGCTTGGGAGGTTCCCACCGCTCGGGCTATCTCCAGCGGTGTACGCACAAGCTGACAACCCGCGGCATTCGCGTCTTTCGCATGGATCTGCGGGGCTGCGGGGCGGGCGTGGGGCTAGCCCGCTATCCGGTTCATGCCGGCCGCAGTCAGGACGTCGGCGCCGCGCTGGAGTTCATCCTCAGGCGGTACGATGAAGCCTCGGTTTGCGTCGTGGGCTTCTCGATGGGGGCCAATCTGATCCTCAAGCTGCTCGGCGAGTGGGGGGATCTGGCGCCGCGGCGGTTGATCGCGGCAATGGCGGTCGCGCCGCCGATTGACCTGCTCGAGTGCTCGCGGAGCCTGAATGACGGGCTGGGATGGCTGTACGACCGGGCGTTCCTCACGGGGCTCGTTCGCGCGGCGGCCACGCGGCGGCGGCATGTTCCCGACGGTCATCATCTGCCGCCGGCCGCGCGTCCGCGGCGGCTGCTGGACTTCGACGAAACGTTTACCGCGCCGGTCGGCGGTTTTGCCGGTGCGGAAGACTACTACCAGCGGGCCAGTGCCGGCCCGCTGCTGGCTCAAATTCGCGTGCCGACGATGATCGTGACTGCCGCCGACGACCCGATCATCCCCGTTGGTCCGTTTGAGCGGGCCAACTATTCCCCGCAGACGAAGCTGGTCATCACGCCCAGCGGCGGGCACTTGGGGTTCGTCGGCGTTTCCAAGGTCGATCCCGACCGCCGCTGGCTGGATTGGCGGATTCTCGAGTGGATCGAAGGGCTGGAGGCGGCGACTGCCGGCGAGAGCACGAGAGTGGAAACGGCGGCAGCAGAGCAGCCGGCGGCAGCGCTCAATCAGCGGGTTGCCTAGACAGACGCTCCTGGCTCCCGGCCCCCGTCTTCGACCGCGTTTCCTTGCCCTACCGCACCGATTTTGCTCAATTGATGGCTGTCCGCTCCGTACTCACATGGCAGGGATCGACATGGGAAGCGTCTCCTCAAAGGGTTTGCCGAGTGAAGGGAAGTCGCCGCGACGCAGTTGGCGCAGCGGCACCGGAGCAGAACCGCGCCCCAAACGGGGCAGCTCGCAGCCCTCGTGGGCTGCCGGCGGCTCGACCGGCGGCGGCGGCATCCGTCGCTGGGCAGGGGGCGTGCTCTTGACGGTCATTGCCGTGGCCTTGCTCGGCGGATTTGCCTACTTCGTCTTCGTCCGTCCGCGCGCGACGCCGCTCATCTGTTTGCACGTGACCAACTACGAAGCGCCGCTGGCTCCGCAGGCGTTTGCCCAGGAAGACATCGAGCGATTCACGCAGCTCTTTTTTTCCAGCGGCCTCTCCGCCGGTCAGATCAGCACCGGCGCCAGCAAAGTGGTCGAGCCGACAAACGTTTCCACGGCGGACGACTTCGTCGAGGCGCTCGTCAAGCGCGTCCGCAGCGAAGACCCGGGCGGGCCCGGCAACGTCATCCTCATCTATGTCAGCGCTCAGGGGATCGTTGACGCCCAGGGGAGGCCCTGCTTGCTGGCGGCGGCCGAGCCGCGGGTGGAAAAAGAATTGCCGCAGGCTCCCACGCCGAGCGAAATCTTAAGGCCCGAGCGGCTCATCGACCTCAAGACGCTGCTCGACCGGCTCAAGCACGAGCATCCGCAGGCCTGGAAGGTGGTGCTGCTGGATGCGGTCCGCTGGGAGCGGAACTGGCGGCTCGCGCGGGCCGAGAACCATTTTGCCGATGCCCTCGTGCCGCTCATGGCAGACTTGGCTCCTACCAAGAATTCCGACCGGATTGTGATCCTCAACTCCTGCGGCCCGGGGGAAATCGGTCTGACCGACCCGGTGCAGGAGCGGACGCTGTTTGGCGATTACGTCGCCAGCGGTCTGGCCGGCGAGGCGGACAGGTCGCGCGACGGCAAGATCGGCCTGATGGAGCTGGCCGATTACCTGGCCGAGCAGGTGGAGGCAGCCGCGCAGCGCCGCGGACGCAGCCAGCGGCCGCGGCTCATTCTCCCAGGCAATCCGCAGCAGAAGATCGACTTTGCCCTTGCACGCACCAGGCGGCCGGCGATCAGCCCGCGGAATACGGGTGGCGACATCGCCAAGCGCGTCACCGACTTTGCCGAAAAGTGGAATCGCCTTCCTGCCACGGCGGGACGCGGCCGCGGCATTGCGGCCCCGCTAGTCGCGCCGCTGGAAAAATCCCGCCAGGAGTTGCTGCGGCACGAAACTCTGTTGTTGGGAGGCAAAGCATACAAGGAGGAAACGGAACCGACTTTGCCGCTCACCTGGCCAGGGCAGATTGATTCGCCCTCACCAACCGTGTCGCTGCCACTTTCGCTCCCGGCATTGCACGAGCCGCTGGACGTGATTGAGTCGAATGCCGCCGCTTGGGCCGGTCGATTTGCCCCGCCTCCTCCCGACCAGCCCGACCCGCTGGCGCGGCTTCGCCCCCACGAAAAACTGTACGGACTATGGTCGGCGCTGCGCCAGACCAATGCCGCGGCTGAACAACTCTTTCCGCGAGCGGGGCTCAATCGCACCGATGTGCTGCCGGTCGAGCTGCAGACGAGGATCCGCTTTCACGAAAAGAATCCGCACCTGCCGGCGAAGCTCAAGGCGGCGGGCGCAGGCCGTTTTGTGGAAAACTTCCTCGACTGCCGCCAGGCGGCGGAACGGGCAGCCTTTGCCGGCGGCGACCCGCGGGTCTATCGCTGGATCGCCGCCGCCGTCGAGCAGGGGGATGCCCAGCGGCGCGAAGCCGAGGACCTGGCGTTTGCCGGCGGCGACGAGAGCGCCATTCTCCAGCGGCTGACCGCCGCCCAGGAGAGTTACCAGGCGGCCGCACAATCGGCACTCGAAGTGGCCCGGGCCTTCGCTCTGCGCGACCAGACGCTGGCCGGACTTCCTTACTGGCTGGAGTGGTCGTCGGTCGGGGATCAGCAGCGAGTGCAGCTCGGGATGAGCCTGATCGACGGTGCGCGGGAACTGGAACTCTTGCTCGATGAACCGGGGGACGCCAGCCGCGCGAGTCTTGATCTGGCGGCATCGGCCGGCAAGCTCCAGGAAATCCTGGGGAAGCTTCAGGCATCGGTCGAGGCGGCGACGACGCGGTGCCTCGCCTCCAGCTTTCACCTGGGATATTTGCCGGAGCTGGAACAACTTCTCGCGGTGCCGCTGACCGATCCGACGCAGCGTGCGCGCCTGTGGGACAAATACTTCACGGTCCTGAAAAGCGACAAGGCGGAGTCAAGTTCGGCCACCGAGGAGGCTCCGGTCACCACGCCGCGTGCGTCGGGCAGCGCACTTTTGGCGCACTGGCTCAAAACGCGTCCGGCTGCGGACGCGGGATTTGACGCGCTGGCCAAACTGGGCCGTGATGAACTGCTCAAGGAAGAAAAGGACTTTGCACTCGCTGGCGATGAGCTGCGGACCCGGCTGGCCGAGGCGGACCGCACGATCCGCGGCATGACCCCCTGGCTGACGCTGGTGCAAGTCCGGCAGCCGAACGGCACTGGCGCTCGAGAAGCGGTTGGCGAGCGCCGCGGTCGCAATGGGACCGTGCTGCGCGAGGAATGTGCCCGCCACGACTACTACGGCTGGCAGGCGACGAGATTCCTGGAAGATTTTCTGGGAAATGACGACGGCCAATACCGCGCGCTGATGACGCTTCTGGAGCGCGATTCGCTCGAGCCTTACTTTGCGGCCGCAGCGGCACAGCTTCTCGATAGGGCAGCGCAACTCTTTCCGCGAGAGCAACAATCCCCGGCGCGAACTCAGCTCGCCGCCAGGCGCAGCGCCGCCGTGGCGTTTGACAAACACTTGAACCAGACGCTGCGTCCCGCTGCGGAGGGACCCACGGCGCCTGACGCATCGGAGGTCAGAACTCAGACGCAAGGCGCCGATCCGGCCGTGCAACAAATACCCCTCGGCCAGGGAGCGCTGCACCTGGCGGGGGCGCAGTTCAACCGCGATGGAACCGGAGTCGCCGTGCTCGTCGAACCGCCGCGCGACTTGCCGATGCCGCCCAGCGGCTATTTTGGTTTTCCCATCCCCGGCGCGCCGGCCGCAAGTTCGCCGCCCCGCGTCCTCCCCGGCCATTTCAAGTTCCAGCTTCCGTCCCAGCGGCCGGAGACGCCGTGGAAGATCGCCGGTTACTACCGCGGACATTCAGGCCTCCTCGAATTGGCGCTTGACGAACTGAAGCCGGGACACGTTATCCTGGCCCGGCGCTCCCCAGAGCGCGGCAAGCTGGTCGTACACTCGTCGCTCACCGACGGAACGGTCGTCATCGTTCTCGACTGCTCGGCGAGCATGAAGGACGTTGACCGGCAATGGATGGCCGATGCCGTCGAGGCCGTCCGCACGATCGTCGGCAAGCTGCTCGAAACGCGGAAGATGGAAGTCACGCTGGTCTTGTTTGCGCATCGTCGCGGCATTCCAAGGACCCTTGCTCGAACAGGGGTGACGGAACTGCCGTGGACTCCGACCTTCGGCGGAGACCAGGAAACGGTGATGTTCGAGGACGATTTCCAGACCGTCTGGAAAGGGGCGGCGGTGAACGCGGAGTTGAAATGGGTGCTGGGAAAGGAAGGAGGGGTCGATCGCATTCAGGCTCAGGGATACACGCCGCTGTACAGCGCCGTTCGGCATGCGGTCGTGGACGGATTTGCCAACAACCGCCGCGGCTCGCGCAACCTGGTGATTGTCACCGACGGCGGCGACAACATTCCAGTGCCCACGAACAGTGCCGGCACGCCGATCGAAGTGGAGACCAAACCGGCCTGGATTCGCGACACCAGCTACAACACGGCGACGGAGAAGCAGAAGCGCGCGGCTGCCGCCGTCGAAGCGATGGAGAAACTGGGAAACGTCGAGGTGGCCCTTGTCTATCTGGCGGATCTGGCCGGCGCGCGGGGACCGGTCGATGAAACCAAGCGATTGCTCCGCATTCGCGACGATCAGACGTTTGAGGTGGCGAAGGTGGTCGGTGTGGCTGCCGCCCGCAACGTGGATAACCTCATTGCCCGCCTGGCCGAGAGCGTCGGCATCTATCCCTACGATGTCGTCGAAAACAACGGCCAGCGCCACGCCGGCTCCACCGCCGAGCGGCTGGAGTACACCGTCTATGGCCGCTCGACCGTCGAATGGGACGGCAACGTACACGCCGCGCTGGAGATCGTCGGCAATGAGTCGCTGCAAGCCGAGATTCGCCGCGAAGGGAAACAGCGGCGGTTCCACTTCCTGGGAGGGGAAGAGTTCGAAAGCGACCCCGCCGCACAGAGCGTCACGCTGGCCGCGGCAGAAACCAAGGACCTGCCGGACGCGAAGTTGTATCCGCAGGAGTACCTCCTCGCTTGCCGCGCCGAGCAGCCCAAGGTCGGCGACAGGCATCGCACGTTCAAGGTGGCCTTTCGCAGCAGCGAGCCCGGGCGATTTTCCCCGCGGCCGCGCGAGTTGTGGGTCGAAGTCGTCCCCGCGCAGGCGTCCAGCGACGGCAAACCGCCAATGCCGATCGCAGAAGCAGAGCCGTACTTCTTCTGCCAGCCGGCATTCGTCGCCGGCAGCCCGATCCCCGTGGTCGAGCTGCTCGCTCCCAACTGGCCGATCGGCGCGGAAACGGCGCTGGTCAAAGTTTGGTTCCGCATGACCGACAGCCGGGAAGTGACCAAGCTCGACGAATCGGGACTCAAGCGGCCCAATGCGTCCGGCTTTGCCGCGGGCGGGTTCACCTTCGCTCTGGAATACCTGGAGGGGCGCAAGCAGTGGGCGATCAAGGTGATCGAGACCGAGCCGCGGCCTGCCGATGCACAGCCCGCCTGGTCGCTGGTCACGCTGGAAGGAACGCCGGCCGACGAGGTCGAGCGACGATTCTTCCCGGAAAACGGCCGCGTCGAGCACTACTTTCTGTTTCGCGACCTGCAAAAGGCCGATCTGGGCCAGCGGGCCGTAAACATCGTCCCCCAGGCGATCTGGAAGCAGTCGGCAACGACGCCGCCCAAGGAATTCACCGTCACGATCCCGCGGAACTAGGGGGCATGCAGAACCGATCAGGTTTACTGCCTCGTCTGCCCGCCGGCTGCTAGCGCGAAAGCGCGCCCGTAGAACGTGACGCAACTTGTTTGCCGTATGGACCTTGCGGCACAAAACGGCCGCGTTTTTCGGGGTCGGCGCTAGCGCGTTTGCGCACGCCTCCCTGGCCCTCTTGCCTCGTTCTGCGACTCGGGACCGCGTGACGAGAGGCGGACCGAAAAGTGATAAGCGATTTCGGCCTTTTTCTACGCCCAAAATCTGCACCTAACTCCTTGCCCGCCAATCGATTATAGAAACCAGAGGATTTTCCTTTAATAAGCGGCCTCGTTCTTCCCAGCCGCCGGAAACATCATCTAACCCATTACCCGCCAATCACTTAGAGAAACAAGCCGATTTTCCTTGAATAAGCCTGATTCCTGATTCCTTGCCCCCGGCTCCTGGCCCCCGGCTCCTGGCCCCCGGCTCCTGGCCCCTGGCTCCCGGCTCCTGACGGCTTCACCAAATTTTCAAAGACCATCGCAGACGGCTCTCGTCCGTCCGGGGCGAACTGCCCAGCTTGCCCCTCCCGCCGCGGCAATCCGGCGGCCGAGGCCAGGCAATCCGCCATAGGTAGGATATTGTATAGTATACAAATATTCCCACCACGGGTCAAGAATCAGGGGAAAGGGGAGACAGACCGCCGCGGAAGACAACGGAAAGGGAAATAACGGGAACGGTTTGCCCCGAGCGGAACAACCTTGGCCATCCCGCCTTGATTCTGCGCAGGTATATTGGATTGAGACCGCCCCCAAACCTTGCAACGGCAAACAACCCGAAGGGATGAACACGCCGTGAGCAAAGCGACCAAGACCCTGGATCGCGTCCTGCGCGGCAACGCGGACGCGAATATCCGCTTCGGTGATTTACGTACACTATTGGCGCAGCTAGGATTTGCCGAACGAATTCGTGGCGATCATCACATTTTTACCCGCGAGGGCGTTGAGGAGATTCTGAACGTGCAGCCGCGAGCGGGCAAAGCGAAGGCATATCAGGTCAAGCAAGTCCGCACGGTCATTGTGGCTTATGGCTTGGCGCCGGAAGCCGCTGAGCCTCCGGACAAGAAAGATGAAAAGAAGCCTTCCGCAGAACGCAACCCAGAGCAACGAAAGTCAGGCCACGATGAACAATAACTTCCGGTACGAAATCGTTTTGTATTGGAGCCAGGCCGATGGGGCATTCATTGCCGAGGTGCCGGAGTTGCCCGGCTGCGCGGCGGATGGTGCGACCTACCAAGAAGCGGTGGCCAACGCCGAGGTGGTGATTCGCGAGTGGATCGAAACCGCCCAGGAATTAGGCCGCTCTGTGCCCCAGGCGCGCGGCAAGTTGATGTACGCGTGAGGGGTGGCTCCAATGGGCCTGAACCGCCCGCTCTCAGCGGTGCTTTTTCATGCGCCAGCGGATAGAATTGGGGGGCATGAAAGAGAAGCCAGGGGTCGTTGGTCCAGTTCTCATTGGCATCTTAGCGGCGTCTTTCAGTCTGTATGTCGCCGGATACTTCGCGCTCGGCGATCGCCACGAAAGCTGGCGCTACGGCTGCGCATTCCGAACCTACAGCTACAAATGGTTGGCCTACGCCTACTACCCCGCTGACTGAGATTGAAAGCGCTGTCACCAGAAAACGAGTTGAAATCGGCTGGAATGACTGACTACTTTTTAGGCACCCGCCCGGCGGATTTTTTCCAAACAGTAACACTACCCGTTGGCAGTAGTTGCCTAACGCGTCGATCGAATCGGTGCCGGGGGCTGAGCGTCAGGCGATTCCCACAATTGCCAGCCAGAATAGTTGCCCAGACCCGGAATGGGACGGCGCTTTGGGTGCAACCGCTGATGATCCACCCACCACGCGGCCAGCACGGCGGCGAGCAAGGTTAGCCAGAGAAGGTCGCGGATGGTGAAACGCATGGGCTAGTCGCGGGGCGGGTTTGGAGCGGGTGCCGCAGGATTGGTCGGCTCATACCGTAGGATATAGGGCTTCCGGTCCGGCCTAGACATGTCGATGCTATCGCCATCCCACCGGATCGTCCATCCTTCTCCGGTCGCAGCAGACTTTGCTGCGTTGGCGCGCCGTGCCCATCGAATGGCTTCGGCAGCGTAGTTGCCACTCCGATCCATCCACCACCCCACGCCCAGCGCCACCACTACCGTCAACCAGAGCAAGTCGCGGATCGTGAAGCGGAACATGGTGAGAGTCCTCAGGCGGATCGAGCTACGCAGCCCGCGGATCGGATCAGCAGAATAATAGGGGCAGAATCATGGCGGACAAAATCAGGATGGTTCTGCTCCCATGATTCTGCTCTCATTATTCTGCCGATGGCCGCGCCAAGTGGCCGATCGGGGCCAACTCGGGGCAGTCTGGGGATTGGCTAACGCACGAACGGCGTAGTGGACTTGAATGAATCTGGATCGAAATGCAGGTCTAGACTCGGAGTCAATTCCTCAATTCTCTGGGCCAATCGGCTCCGGTCCACCCACCACCCCACCCCCAGCGCCGCCACCACCGTCAGCCAAAGCAAGTCGCGGATGGTGAAGCGGAACATGGGCCGGGCTCCTGGCCCAACAGTTTACCGCGCCGGACGCTCAAGCGCCGAACGCAATATCGCGCGCTCTTGAAGGTCGTTCACGACCCTGCTCGATATCGGCCCGGCGTTGAAGGCGACGGAACGTGTTTTCGCGGGGCCGCGTCTTGTCAAAAGGCCCCTGGCGGCTCATCGGTAATGGACGGCGCGTACCCGCTTCCGCACTGGCAGAGCCAGTGGCACACGGACGGTGCCACCCGCCGGATTCAACTGGCAGGGTCCATGATCCGAGACAGCCGGAATTTTAGTTCATGCGCATCATGTTTCGACTGACGAAGGTCCGCAGCCAGACGTCCCCGATCCACCCACCACGCGGCCAGCACGGCGGCGAGCAAGGTTAGCCAGAGAAGGTCGCGGATGGTGAAACGCATGGGAACCTAGTTTGAATCTGCCCGGCGATCATTGGCTAACAGCAGATAGCCACCCCCACAACGCCCACTGAAATGAAATCCCGCCTCATCGCTGGCGAGGATCATTTGGTCTATTTGGAGTTGCAACTCCCCGGCTCGCGCCTGCCATTCCCTGCGCTCCCTTTGTTCCGACTTAAGCTGCCGCTCGCGGAGCGCCCAGCCAACTCCCATCGCTACAGCGAGCGTCAACAGAAGCAAGTCGCGGATGGTGAATCGGAACATGAGCGGGGGTTCCACTTGCGGGGTCGGCGCACCCTCATCTGATCGGAATTGGCCTACCTGTGAATGGGTCCGACTTCCATTGAGAACACTTTCTTATAACTGGCGCTTTATCTGAAAACACTACCTGTGAATCCGAAAACACTAACTCCAGATCGAACTCGGCTAACTGCCGTCCAATGGATTCATTGTCTCGTCGATCACGCTCCAGCAGGTATCGTATATCTCCCTCGGCTCTCTCGGCTTGTTCCTTGGCCAGTTCCTGCACCTGCTGAACTTCGGCCAGGGCGGCGAGGAGTCGCTTATGTTCTGCGTACCACGCCAACCCCAGCGCCACTACTACAGTCAGCCAGAGCAAGTCGCGGATGGTGAAGTTGAACATGGGCGGGGCTCCTTGCCCAACAGTTTACCGCGCCGGACGCTCAATCGCCGAACGCAATATCGCGCGCTCTTGAGGGTAGTTCACGACCCTTGCTCGTTATCGGCCGGAGTTGACGGCGGTCAGGCGAGCGTGAACAACCAATTCCGTCACCCCGTTCGCATGTGCAAGCCGCCCGGAACACTTTTTGGACTCCTCAAAACTCTGTCCATACTCCCGGCCGGATTTCAACAGCCCCCGACCACCAATCGAGTTCTTGGACCAGCCATTGCCGATCCACCCACCACGCGACCAGCACGGCGGCGAACAAGGTGAGCCAGAGAAGGTCGCGGATGGTGAAACGCATCGAAATCTGTCAGTCATTCATTCAGAATGCGTCCAATTGGAATCCCTCGCGCACCGTGCCGGGTGGCGGCAGCCACTCTTCGTCCTTCATATTCTTATCCTTGGGCTGGCTTGAGCCGGCTGCTGACGGATTGCGCAATTGCCGCGAACGACTGAAGACATCTTCTGGGACGGCCATTAAGGCCCGGCCGTAATCCTCAATCACCTTCTGCTGTGTGCCGGTAATGCGCCGCAGTTCCCGTTCTGAACTTTGGAGTTCTTGGCGATCATCAGCCACTTTGCTCCGATCCAACCACCACGCCACCCCCAGCGCCACTACCACCGTCAGCCAGAGCAAGTCGCGGATGGTGAAGCGCATGGGCTAGTCGCTAGGCGGGTTCGGGACGGGTGCTGAAGGATTGGACGGTGCGGTCTGACTGGCGGGCGATGGGATTGAAGGGGTTATCGACACGGAGTTGGCCCGATCATCAAATCCAACATAGTAGCCGTGATCGAGCAGGTGGTTCGCCAACCAGTTCAACCGAAAGCTGGTGCGGAAGTCGCTGTTCTCTGCCCGGTTTCTTTTGAACGTTTGGGTACGCCTGGAAAAGGTGTTTGATGTTTTGCAGGTGCAAGTCCTGTCCGGCAAGGGTCGTTCCAGCCGGTAGCAACCGGAGCGGCGGTGGAGGTGACGAAACCGCCGGAGTCTCTGGTGTAAGGGTCGTTTTTGGCGACTTGGCGAAGTT
>DATKDU010000550.1:0-13698 GCA_035512595.1 Pirellulaceae bacterium | reverse complement strand
CCCTGGCTTTCGTCGAGCCAGGTCTTCTGGCTGACGTGCTTGGCGAGCATTTTCTTCTTGAGGTCGATCAAATCGGTCGTATCGACGACCAGATCGGGCTCGATCAGGCGGCGGAGCGGGTCGCGGTGGCTGTACGGCTGGGCGTGGTAGACGGTCACCTTGTGGTCCACCGCCGGCCGCGGCGGATCGGTGGGAAAGTTGGGCATGCCGCGGACAAATGCCGCAGTGGTCGCCAGGCGGCAGGTGTTGGTGTGGTCCTCCATGTAATCGACGGGCGCATGGGTGAGGACGATTTCGGGGCTGACCTCGCGGATCACGGCGGCGACTTTGGCGAGCGTGGGCTTGTCGTAAAAAATGGCCAGGTCGTCGCAGATGCTCTCGTGGTAAACGGCGCCGATCGCCTTGGCGGCACTCTTGGCCTCCTCGCGACGGATTTTGGCGATCGTCTGGGCGTCGTGCTTCGACGAGCCGCAGCAGCCATTGGCCAGGTTCCAATAGTGGATCTCGTAGCCGTTGGCCCGCAGGAGCATCAGGGTGCCGGACATGAGGAACTCGATGTCATCCGGATGGGCGGCAATGGCGATGGCGGACTGCATGGGTGGGTTCGGGGTTCAGGGTTCAGAGGTCGGAGCGGAGAGTTGAGACTACTCCACAATGTAGCGTTGCAGGGAGTGGCAAACAGGACACCAGCGGCAAACGTATAATCCGCAGTGACTATTCCCTGTCCCCTGTCCCTCCTCCCATGCCCCGCCGTTCATACCGCCGACTGCGCCGCGGGCTGTCGCGCGCCGAGGTCGTGACGCTGATTGCCGTGGGGCTGATTGGCGCGGCCGTGCTGCTGCCCTACCTGGCCCAGTCGCAGCGGACTGCCCGCCGCGTCGCCTGCTCGGCCCGGCAGGCGGACGCCGCCATGACGATGCTGTTCGCCGCCGAGCTACGGGCGGGACAGGAGTTCCCCGGATATGCCAACGAGCTGGCGGTCGATGCGGCCGGCCAGCGGCAGAAGATTGGCTGGGTCTTTTCACTTTTGCCGTATCTCAATCGGCAGCCCGACCCCAAGACGGGCAAACCGCCGGGGCCGGATGTCCTTGGTCCTTGGCATCCGCTGGTTCAGCAGTATGGTCCCCAAGGGAGTGACGCCGGCCGCGGCAAATTGCCGGCGGACTATATTCCCGAGTTGATCTGCCCCGATGATCCGCGCGCCGACCAGCGGCCGCGCGAGGCCTGGCTAAGCTTCGTCGCCAACTGCGGCCTGCCCGACGCCAAACCGACCGACGAATTTCCCGCCGACTGGCCGGCCAACGGCATTTTCCTGGAGCGGTTTCTCGATCGCGACCCGGCCCGGGCCATGACGTGGAAGTTCATCGAGGAGCGCGACGGAGCCAGCTACACGCTCCTCTTGACCGAGAACATCGACGCCGGCAAATGGACCGACGCCAGCGAGGCACAGGTCGGTTTCCTGTGGCATCCGGGGACGGCACAGGGGAAGCACGATCCTGCCGGCCCGGTGCTGTTCATCAATCAGGATCGGGGACAAAGCGATGGCACGGTGCACTTTGCACGCCCGGCCAGCCGGCACGAGCGGGGCGTGAACGTGGCCTACGCGGACGGGCACACGAACTTTCTGGCCGAGGAGATCGACTTTCGCATCTACGCGGCGCAGATGAGCCCCGACGGGCAGAACGCCGCGTGGCCGGGGTCCGACAAGCCCCTCGATCCGCCGTGGCGAGAGACTCGCTGAATGCGGATTGCGGATTGCGGATTGCGGAGTGATGAGAGCCACCTATGGCGCCAAAAAGTCCCACACTTGATGCCCTCCAGCGGTGGCTGCAGGCGGTGATCACGCACCCGGGTGGAATCGGCGTTGGCGTTCAATCCGCTGCGGCGCAGCAGGAAATCGACGTTGCGCCGAGCGACGTCGAAGCGGTGATCCTCCCCAGCACTCGTCAATCGAGCCTCGCCCGGCTGGCCGTTTATGGCAATGCCTACTACCTGCGGCTGCTGGAGTGCCTGCGCGAGTTTTTCCCCTGCCTGACCGAAGCGCTCTCGCGCGAGACGTTTGACGAGTTTGGCGCCGGTTACTTGCAGCGGCATCCGCCAGCCAGCTACACGCTCCAGCGGCTGGCCGATCGTTTTGTCGAATTCCTCGCGGAAACGCAGCCGGCCCAAGATGCCGAGTGGGCCGGATTCGTCATTGATCTCGCGCGGCTGGAACTGGCGATCAAGCAGGTGTTCGATGGACTGGGGCCGGAGAGCGATCCGTGGCCGGATGAGTCCCAGCCGGCAAGCGACGGGACGATTCCGACCGCGGAGTGGACGGCGGCCACATTGTCCCCGAGGGCGCGGCTGGTACCGGCGCCCGGTTTGACGCTGCTGCAATTTCAGTGGCCGGTCAGCAGCCATTACACGCAGTGGAAGCGGGGCGAGAAATCTGACTGGCCGCAGCCTATGCCGCAGCACGTGGCCTTGCTGCGCCGCGATTATGTCGTCCGGCGGCACGAGTTGTCGCCCGTCCAGTACGCGCTGCTATCGCTGCTGGCGCAGGGAATGCCGATTGGTCAGGCAGTGGCGCAAGCGGCCGCCAGCGATGCCAGCGCCGAACTGCGTCCCGATGAGGTGCGTGCTTGGATGACCCAGTGGGCTGCCGAGCGATTCTTTGCCGGATTGGCGACTTCGTAGCCAGAGCGGCACCCGATTTGCACGGTTTTTCGCCCGGGCTTTCCCACGCGCGAATCGGGAGGTCATCATGGCCAAATGCGATGTCTGCGGCAATGACTACGACAAATCGTTCACGGTGACGATGGCGGGGCAAAGGCACATTTTTGACTCGTTCGAATGCGCCATTCACGCCCTCGCTCCGAAGTGCGAACACTGCGACTGCCGCGTGATCGGTCACGGCGTGCAAAAAGGGGACGTCATTTACTGCTGCGTCCACTGCGCTGAATCGGACGGCGTCCACGGCCTGGCCGATCGGGTTTCGCACGCAGCGTCCGCTTGAGCGTGGAACGGAATGGACTCCGTTCTACGTATCGATGACCTTTTCGCTCGGATGCCCTTCGTTGAGCGTGGCACGCTCGGGACGCCCCTTGTTCATGTAGACCATCTGCATGTGGTCCACGCCCATGAGGTGCAGGAACGTGGCGTGCAGGTCATGGACGTGCAGGCGGTCCTCGACCGCGTGCAGGCCGATCTCGTCGGTGGTGCCGACCGTGCGTCCGCCGCGAATGCCGGCCCCGGCGACCCACATGGTGAAGCCGTACGGATTGTGGTCGCGGCCGTCCCCTTTCTCGCTCATCGGCGTGCGTCCGAACTCGCCCCCCCAGATGACCAGCGTGTCGTTCAAAAGGCCGCGGCGCTTGAGGTCTTTGAGGAGGCCGGCAATCGGCTGGTCGGTTTCGCCGAACCGGTCGCCGTGGTTTTTCTCCAACCCCGAGTGGGCGTCCCACTTGCTCCCCGAGCCGCTATAGAGCTGGATGAACCGGACGCCGCGCTCGACCAGCCGCCGGGCCATCAGGCACATGCGGCCGTAGCCCTGCGTTTCCTTCTTATCCATGCCGTACAAGGCCAGCGTTTCCGCCGATTCATCGCTCAGATCGACCGCTTCGGGCGCTTCGGCCTGCATCCGGAAGGCCAACTCGTAGCTGGCGATGCGGGCTTCGAGTTCACTGCTGTCCCGCTCGGCAGCATGCCGCCGGTTGATCTTTGCGAGCAGGTCGAGCTTCTGCCGCTGCTCCTCGGCCGTCGTCCCCTTGGGCGACGCCAGGAACTTGATCGGCTCATCGCCCGGCAAGAGGGCCGTCCCTTGATATCCGGCGGGCATGAACCCGGCACTCCAGTTGCGCGGACCGTTGACGACCAGCCCCGGATTGTCTTCCATCACCACGAAGGCCGGCAGGTTCTCGTTCTCGGTCCCCAGGCCGTAACTGACCCAGGCCCCCAGCGACGGCCGGCCGGCAATCGGCGTGCCGGTGTTCATCTGGCACACGCCGCCGGAGTGATTCAGCCCGTTGGTCCAGCAGGAGCGGATCACGCACAGGTCGTCGGCACACTGGGCCGTGTGCGGCAGCCAGTCGGAGATCCATAGCCCCCCTTGGCCATGCTGCTGCCATTTCCGTTTGCTGGGCATGATCGGGGCGTCGTTCTCCCCCATGGCCAGCACGACCGGCTTGAAGGTCGGCGGCAGCGGCTTGCCGGCGAATTTCCCCAGGTCCGGCTTGGGGTCGAACGAATCGAGATGGCTCGGGCCCCCTTCCATGAACAGGAAAATGACGCTTTTGGCACGCGGGGCGTGATGGGGCTGGGGCTTGCCAGGAACCAGGAGCCGGGTGCCAGGAGCCAGATCGGCGGCCGGGAGCGTATCTGGCAGCAGGTTCGCCAGCGCGAGGCCGCCGAAGCCCATGCCGGCGGAGAGGAGCATGTCGCGTCGGGAGACGTGCGGGCTAATCGACATAGACGAACTCGTTGCTATTGAGCAGGACGTGGCACAAGTCGGCGAGCCGTTCGATACTAACCCGAAGCGCCAGCGAGGGAGGATCACCGTTTCCCTCGCTCGCGCTTCGGGTTAGTGTTTTCCCGGTCAGGTATGCCGCGGCATCCGCTTCTTCTTCCGCCGTCGGCACGCGGGAAAACACTAGCCGATACGCCAGACGGATCTGCTCAGCAGGGTCTGTCGCCTCGCGGCCGATGCGCGTGGCGAGGGTCTTGGCCCGCTGGAGCATCCACGGTCCGTTGATCATCAGCAGCGACTGCGTCGGCGTCGTGGTGACGTTTCGCAGCGGCGTGCTGGAGGAGCCGTCCGGCACGTCGAACACGTCGAGGACCGCGTCCCGCTTGTTGCGGAAGACCTTCAGGTAAATCGACCGCCGCGTCGTCTCCCACGCGCTCCCTTCGCCGCCGCTCGTGCCGTCGAGCTCGCCGGTGACCGCCAGTGCTGCGTCGCGGATCTGCTCGGCATCGAGACGGCGAGGGGACCATTGCGGATTGTGGATTGCGGATTGCGGATTTCCGTTCCCTGAACCCTGAACCCTGAACCCTCGCGATACGCGGCGCTCGTAACCATCGCCCGGTGCATCCGCTTCATCTCCCAGCCGCCGCGGACGAACTCCGCGGCCAGGTAGTCGAGCAGCTCGGGCTGCGTCGGCGGCTGGCCCAGCCGGCCGAAGTCGCTGGACGACTCAACGAGGCCACGGCCGAAATGATACTGCCACAGCCGGTTGACCAGCACCCGCGGCGTGAGCGGGTTGTCCTCGCTCCCCAGCCACTGGGCCAGCGCTGTGCGGCGGCCGGTCGTGTTCAATCCGGCGCTGGGAATTTGGTATGCCAGCGGTCCTTCGTCCAGCACGCTCAATATGCCGGGGAGAATCTCCTCCGGGTCGCGTTTGCCGGGAATCGTCACTGGCGGCGGAATGTGGCTCACGTCGCTGACCATCATCGCCTCGGCCAGCGGCTCGGGTTTTTCGGCGTCGAACTTCGCAAGCTGCTCTTTCAGCTCCTTCCAGCGGGCAAGTTTTTCGTCCTTGAGCTTCTTGGTAAAGTCGATTTTTCCCCCTTCTTCCACGATCTGCCGCGAGGCGAGCCGGCGGAGCTGTTCCTCCAGCGGCAGTCGCTCGCTCTCGGCCTTGGCGAAGTAGGACTCGATGTCGTCGGGGAATTTGGCGATGAACGCCTTGGCGGCGTTTGCGATCGGCTGCCGCTCCAACTCGTCGAGCTGCCGGCGAATGTCGGTCGTCTTCTCCTCCCAGGCGGCGAGCCGCCGCTCGTAGTCCGCAATCTGCTCGGGGGTCGCGGCGGGAAGATCGTCCCGCTGGATGATCGGGGCGAAGAACGCCTGGAGCCGGTAGTAGTCCTTTTGCAGGATCGGGTCGAACTTGTGGTCGTGGCAGCGGGCGCAACTCATCCCCATGCCGAGGAACACGTCGGCCGTTACGTCGGTGATGTCGCTCAAGATCACCGACCACTGCGTCCGCACGTCCCGCTGGTTGTATTCGTAAATGCCGACGCGGTAATAGCCGGTGGCGATCAGGGCGTCGGGATCATGCGGGGCGAGCTCATCGCCGGCAATCTGCTCCGCCATGAACCGGTCGTACGGCTTGTCGCTGTTGAGGGCGCGGATGACGTAGTCGCGATACCGCCAGGCGTGGGGACGGTAAGCGTCCGCCTTGTAGCCGTCCGACTCGGCATACCGCACGAGATCAAGCCAGTGGCGAGCCCAACGCTCGCCGAAGCGGGGGCTGGCGAGCAAGCGATCGGTGAGCCGCTCGTAGGCATCGGGCCGATCGTCGGCGACAAACGCCTCAACGTCCTCGATTGTGGGGGGCAAACCGGCCAGATCGAAATATGCACGGCGGATGAGCGTCCGTTTGTCGGCCTCTTCGTAGCGTAGGCCTCCAGCCTGCGATGCCGCTCGCGCGAGCAAGAACCGATCGATGGCCGTTCGCGACCGATTATCGACTTCCACGAGCGGCAACGGAAAATCCTTCACCGGTTGGAAGGCCCACCAGGCGCGATCTTCATCGGTGAGCTTGTCCTTCCCCTTTCGCAGCGCCGGCCCGCCGACGCCGCTGCCATGCCCTCCCGGCCAGGGAGCCCCCAGGCGCACCCACTCGGTGAGTGCCGCGACCGCTTCCTCACCCAGCTTGCCGTCGGGGGGCATTTCGAGTGACTGGTAGTTGATTGCCTCGACGAGCAGGCTCTCCTCCGGCTTGCCGGGGACGATCACCACCCCCGATTCACCGCCGGCCATTGCGGCCTCAGCCGAATCGAGCCGCAAATCCCCCTTCTGAGCCTTGTCGCTGTGGCACTTAAAGCAGTTGGCGACGAGAACCGGGCGGACCTTTTCCTCGAAGAATTTTTCTTGCTCGGGAGTCGGCTCGGCGGCGCGCGAGGATGCAGCGGCCGCCAGCAAACCAAGCGTTGCTAGCCCGAGAAGGATCGTCGCTCGTCGCGTGAAGTTCATGGCTAGTCGTAATCCTAACCGCTATCGGCAGATGCGTCAATTTTAGCACGGGCCTGGTCGAGCCATTTAAGTTCATCGGCAATTCCAAAGGACAGCCGCGATTGTTGCAGCTCCGGCGGCAACACCCCCCACGCATACGTTTCGACTTCGAGGTGGTTACAGCGGGTGTATTCTTTGGCGGCGATCAGGCACTGTTCGATCTGTTCCTGAGTCGATTGCAGCAGTCCAAATTCCTTGAGGTAGATCGGCACGTGGAAGTGGACCCGCCATTCGCCGAACTCGGCGTCCGCCTGAGCATTAATGGCCAAATGCAGGTCTTCGTAGAACAACTCGTCAAAGTCGTTCTTGACCACCGTCTGATGCAGATATCGGTCTTCCATGAAACGCGTCAATTCCACCAATCCCTCGTCCACCGGATCCTGCACTGAAGTCGTATCGCGCGGATCGGTGCGCCTGAACTTCAGGGCGTCGCGATCCATCCGCAGTGCCGCCGAAACCTGGATCTTCCCTACCTCAATCCCTGCATCGCGATATTTCCGCAGCACGTCCTCCTGGTCCTCGAACATGACGGCGGCGTGGCAGACGTCGTGGCAGATGCGGATGTGGCGGCGGATGATGTCGGCATCAGGGCCATTCAGGAGTTGCCACTGAAAGAAGTGAACCGCGTCGTCCGCAAACGTGAAGACGCAGCCCGGCTCGGGCTCTAGGCACAGATGAATCAGCCGCCCCGTGCGCTCCTCAAGGGAGTGCATGTGTAGTGCCGCGGCCCGCAGTTGGTCGGCCGCAGCCTGCGTCTGCTCCAAATCGGGGCAGGGAGTTCCCCAGGCGATCGGCAGCGTGGAGATGCTCCCTTCGAGTCCGACCGGCAGGATCTCATGGAGGATGTCCACAAGCTGGAGCGTATACGCCAGCCGCTCGCGATCCCACCAGGTCGGCTGATAGACGCGATGCTTGACGACCTTCTCGTGAAAGTCGCCGTAAGGAAAGCCGTTCATCGTGTAGGGCACCAGCCCCCTCTCTGCCAGCCAGTTACGAAATTCCGCGACCTGCTTTGTCTCGACGAGTTCCTTCGCCGACGCGGCGGAGAGCCAGAGGCCGATTCCCATCGGCCGCGTCGGACTGTACCGCTCCTTCACGATCACCGCGTGCTTTTGCAGATTCTCCCGCGTCTGGCGCAGCGTGGCCCCGGCGTGGACGTTGGTGCAATAGCCGAGGGCGTAGGGGAGTGCCACAGCGTATTTTTAACCGCGGATGACGCGGAGAACGCGGATAGGAAGGGGAGAACGGTCAGGACGATTCGACGACGTCGCTTCTGGGCCCGTCAATGGAGTGGAACTGGCGGACGACTCGTTTTACTTGAAGCTTTGCGAACTTGAAGTTGAGCAGGAGCGCGAGCTGAACGTTGGTGATCGTCAGGTAGCCCACCATCTTCGCGAGATGGCTTTCGTTGAAAGTGCTGACCACTTTCGGATCGGCGATAACGACGTCGTCAACGATCAAATCCGGAATCAATACCCCTACTTTCTGCTCGCGATAGTAGACGGGAAAAGGATCCTGCTGCTTGATCCGATGACCTCGCGCAACCAGCTCCAGGACAATCGCATTCTCGTAAATCTTCTCCTCCAATCCAGGCTTCAGCTCGTTGAGCACCGTCATGGCTGCCCCGATGATGGATCGGCTCAATTCCTCATGAATCAACGTGCCCATTCACTCTCCTCCCTCACATCCGCGTATTCCGCGTCATCCGCGGTTATAAAACTCCTCTTTCCCTGTCATTTAAGCCAGGAGTTCGGGAATCACCTTGCCTCCCTGATCCGTCAATCGCACGTTCAGTCCTTTGTACTTCACGCTCAGCCGCTTGTGGTCGAAGCCGAACAGGCTCAGGATCGTGGCGTGGAAGTCGTTGATGTGGACGGGGTTCTCGACCGGGGCCCAGCCGATGTCGTCGGTTTTGCCGTACACGCAGCCGGGCTTGATGCCGCCGCCGGCCATCCAGACGCTGAAGGCATACGGGTGATGATCGCGGCCGACCTTCGCGGGCATCACGCCGCCGCGGTTTTCCGCCAAGGGCGTGCGGCCGAATTCGCCGGCAAAGACCAGCAGCGTGGAATCGAGCAGCCCGCGCTGCTTGAGGTCCTTGATGAGCGCCGCCAGCGGCTGGTCGGCCATTTCGGAGCAGTAGCCGAGCTCTTCGTCGAGGTTGGAGTGATGGTCCCACGAGGCGTGGACCATCGTCACGAACCGCACGCCCCGCTCGACGAGCCGCCGGGCAAGTAAGCAGTTCGTGGCGAACCGCTTGAAGACGTCGGGCCCGCTGCCGCGGCCCCCTTTGTCCTTCGGCTCGGGGCGATTGACGCCGTACATGTCGAGCGTGGCCTGCGACTCCTGGGACAGGTCGATCAGCTCCGGAGCGGCTGATTGCATGCGGAAAGCCAGCTCGTAAGAGGCGATCCGGCTGGCAATCTCGGGATCGTGCATTTCCGCCAGCCGCCGACGGTTGAGACTTGCGATTGCCGCCAGGTTCTGCTGCTGCAGCTCCGTCGTCACGCCCGGCGGGCTGGCGAGATTCAGCACCGGATCGCCTTGCCCGCGGAAGAGCACGCCTTGATACGTGCTCGGCAGAAAGCCGCTGGACCAATTCGATACGCCGCCGCTGCCGCCGCGGCCGGCCGTGAGCACGACGTACCCCGGCAGGTTCTCCGTCTCGCTCCCCAGCCCGTACGTCAGCCACGAGCCCATGCTCGGCCTTCCGAACCGCGGCACTCCGCTCATCATCATGAGCTGGGCCGGATGATGATTGAACGCGTCGGTGTGCATCGAGCGGACGAGGCAGATGTCGTCGGCACCTGAGCCGAGGTGCGGCAGAAAATCGGAGAGCTCCATGCCGCACTGGCCGTGCTTCGTGAATTTCCGCTGCGAGCCCCACAGGACGGCCGTTTCCTTCTTGATGAACGCGAACCGAACCTTCTCGGTCATCGAGTCGGGGAGCTTTTGCTGGTGCAGCTCCTGGAGCTTGGGCTTGGGATCGAACAGATCGATGTGGCTGGGGGCGCCTTCGGGGAGGAAGAAGATGCAGCTTTTGGCCTTCGGTGCGAAGTGCGGCGCTTTGGGAGCCAGCGGATTGGCGGACGATTCGCTGCCGTCGCTGTTGGCAGCCAGGAGCCCGTCTTGCGATAGGAGCGATGCCAGGGCGAGCATTCCGAGCCCCGAGGCACTAGAGGTAAAAAACTGCCGGCGGGCCAGCAGGATCGGGTCGGTCATCGGAGTTCTCCGCTTTTCGTAGAACGGATTTCAATCCGTTCCCCTCGGAACGGAATGAATTCCGTTCTACATCTTTGGAACGGAATGAATTCCGTTCTACGTTTCAATCTCGCGTGATGAATTCGTCCAGGTTGATCAGCGCTCGCGCGACGCCGATCCAGGCGGCGGCATCGGCCGTGCTGATCCCCGGCGGGAGCGTTTGATTGCCGACGATCGCGGCCGAAGCCTTCTCGTTGGCGCGGCAGGTGGTTAAGTGAGCCTGGTGCAGGGCCAGCACGTCGGCCAGCTCTGATTCGCTCGGCGCGCGCGACAGGCAGACCTTGAAGGCAAACGTCGCCCGGTCCTGCAAGGACAGGTTAGAAACCTGTCCTACGATCCGCAGCCCCAGCGACTGGGCCGCTTCGGTGAAGACCGGGTCGTTCCACAGCGTCAGGGCTTGCAGCGGCGTGTTGCTCGTCATCCGCCGGACCGCGCACTCGTTCGTGTCGGGGGTGTCGAACGTCATCAGCATCGGGTAGGGGCTCGTCCGCTGGAAAAACGTGTACATGCCGCGGCGGTAGCGATCGGCGTCTTTGCTTTCAACCCACTTGGCGCTGCCGGCATACGTGATCGCGGCGTATTCGGCCGGCTGCGGCGGGCGAACGCTCGGCCCGCCGATGCGTGTGGATAACAGGCCGCTGGCGGACAAGGCCACGTCGCGAATGATCTCCGACTCGACGCGCCGCCGCGACTGCCGGGCCAGCAGGATGTTCTCGGGATCTCGCTCGGCCAGCTCTGGACGCATGCTCGACGACTGGCGGTATGTTTGCGAAACCACGATCTTGCGAATCAGACGCTTGATTTCCCAGGCCGAGTCCAAAGTCCAAACCAAAGTTGCATTCGTCCCATCGGATTTTGGACTTTGGACTTTAGACTTTAGACTTGGCTGCGAGAACTCCGCCGCCAGCCAGTCCAGCAGCTCCGGATGGCTCGGCCGTTCCCCTTGCTTGCCGAAGTCGTCGCTGGTGACGACGATGCCGCGGCCCAAGAGCTGCTGCCAGAGGCGGTTGACGGTGACTCGCGGCGTTAAGGGATTTAGCGGATCGGCGAGCCAGAGGGCCAGATCGAGCCGGTCGGGCTGGTCACCGCGCGGCTTGAGCGGCGGCAGAACGGAAATCGTCTGCGCCTCGACCGGATCGCCCGGAGAAAGGAAGTCGCCGCGAATCAACAGATTCGTCACCCGCGGCTTGTCCAGTTGAGCCACCGACTGGGCCTTCACATCGGCCGGCAATGCCGGGGGCTTCGCCTTGTGATCGGCGGCCGCCTTCGTCAGCTTGATTAACTCGGCGTCGATCGTGCGGAAATAGTCGCCGATCGCCTTCCGCTGTGCGTCGGTTCGCTGATCCTTGGCAACTGCTAATGCGGCAGCCACGTTCTCGGGCAAGCCTTCGAGCGGGGCAGGGAGCGGCGCGGAAGTGACCCACACGCGGAATTTGCCGATGTTGTGCGGCTCCCCCGTGGGATACGTCTGATCGAGCGTCAGCGTGATCACCGATTCGCTTTCGCCGCCGAACGGCTCCTTGGCATCGAAGACCGCGACGTGCCGTTTGCCAAACTGCGGCGCTACGGCCCAGAAGTCGCCCGCGTTGTCGTTAAGGGCCAGCTTGACGTCGCACTTGTCCTGCGAGAAATCCGCACGGGCGTCGGCAAAAGCGATCTCTGTGTTTGTACGTGCGGACAGCTTCGTCAGCACAAAATTGCCGTGCGGCGCTCGGCCGGGACCCTTGGACGGCAGCTTATCGTCCGGCAGAACCTCCAGGCGGATCGCCGTGTATTTTCCCGGCGGCAGCGAAAGCTCCACGGTGTACACGTCCGAATTCTCGTTCTTCCCCGAGGCCAACACCGTCCCATCCGGCTCGGCTTTCAGCGTTGCTCCCTTGGCCGATGTGGCCGACTTCACGCTCAGCGGCTGCCAGCTTGCCGGCGCTTTGGCGGCCGTTTCTTCCCAGGCTGCCAGTGCCGCGGTGAGCTTCGACTGTTCGTAGTCCTTGACGGCGGCGTCGAGCTCCGACTGCCGCTTGGCGTGAGCCGCCTTGTCGGCCGCCAACTTCGCCGCCTGCTCGGGCATCGGTGCGTCGATGTCCTTCTCGTCCAGGTTGTTGAAGAAGGCGTACATCTCGTAGTATTCGCGCTGGCTGATGGGGTCGTACTTGTGGCTGTGGCACTGCGTGCAGCCGAGGGTCAGCCCCAACCACACGGTGCCGATCGTGTTGGTCCGATCGACCGTCTTCTTCACGCGGTCTTCTTCCGGATCGATCCCCCCCTCCGTGTTGTGCAGCGTGTTGCGGTGAAAGCCGACCGCCGTCTGTTGGGCCAGCGTGGCACCCGGCAGCAAATCGCCGGCGATCTGCTCGACCGTGAACCGATCGAACGGCATGTCGGCATTCAGCGCGCTAATCACCCAGTCGCGATACCGCCAGGCGAAGGGTCGCGGCCGGTCCTTCTCGTAACCATCGCTGTCGGCATAGCGAGCCTGGTCGAGCCAATAGCGACCCCACCGCTCGCCGTAGTGCGGCGACGCCAAGAGCCGATCGACGGTCCGCTCGTAAGCGTCCGGGTCGGTTGCACCTGCAAACGCGTCCACGTCGTCAGGGGACGGCAATAGGCCGATCAGATCGAGATACGCTCGCCGCAGGAGGGTCTCGCGCGGAGCGGGAGGAGAAGGATGCAATTTTTCCTGCTCCAGCCGCGCCAAAATGAACGCGTCGATGGCGGACGATGGCCAGGCTGAATCCGTAGCGCCGGGCAGGGCGTGCCGCTTGACCGGCTGAAACGCCCAGTGGTCGGAGCCGGCCAGTGCCGCGCCTGCGCTATCGGGCCAATTCGCCCCCTGGTCGATCCAGGCCCGTACCAGGCCGATCGCGGCCGGTGTCAGCGGCGTCCCCATGCCATCCGGCGGCATCAGGCCGATCTCTTCATCGAGCCCGGCAATCAGATGCACCAGCCGGCTCTCGGCACTCTTGCCCGGCACAATCGCCTTGCCATGGTCGCCGCCGTCGAAGGCCCGCTTCTTGTGATCGAGCCGTAGCCCCCCTTCCTGCGCCTCGGCCCCGTGGCACGAGAAGCAGTTTTTCTTAAAAAGCGGCTGAATGTCGGTGACAAAATCGACTTTCTTTTCCGCCGCCGGCGGCAACTTGGTCGCGTCGATCTTCGGGGGCTGGGCCAGCGCGACGGCAGACAACGCCCACAGCATCAGCAGTGGCAAGACAACAGCGAGACGGCTGGCGGCCATCGGTTGTTCCTCGAGGCGGGGCAAAGCTCGCAGGCAGGTTTTAGGAGCGGGCTTCGGCAGGTTCCTCCATTAGACCAGACGTGCAAGCGGAGGTCAAAGCAAAGATGTTGTAAACCATTAGAAATGTCCCCTGTTTGGCGCAGGTAGAAATGTCCCCTAGGGGGTTACGTAATTCGCCGTGGGGTTGGACTGCGTAGCGCAGGGAGCGCAG
>DATKDU010000549.1:0-5180 GCA_035512595.1 Pirellulaceae bacterium | reverse complement strand
GATCGGCGGCCGATAGAATTTAAGGTATGGGCAGAGTATCCGCCGACGCCAATGCCGCGGTTGTTGCCAGCCGTTGCGTTTGGTCCCGCCCGAGTGCGTTTGATTGAGTTCATGCTCGCCTTCTACCACGATTTACGGTGCCCTTGCTCCGCGCTGACGCTGGCGCTCGTTGCCGCTTTGGCGATGGCGCCGCCGATTCGCGCCCACGAGCGGAGCGGAGAAGCGATCTACAAGGAGCAATGCGCCTCCTGCCACGGCGGCAAAGGGGAAGGGGTCGATGAGTTCTATCCGACCCCGTTGATCGGCGATCGTTCGCTGGCCGAGTTGACGCAGTACATCGACGAATCGATGCCCGAGGACGATCCGGGCAAGTGCGCCGGCGAGGATGCGGCCAAAGTGGCGGCATTCGTGTTCGACGCCTTCTACTCGCCGATTGCCCAGGCGCGGAACAAGCCGGTGCGGATCGAGCTGTCGCGGCTGACCGTGCGGCAGTACAAAAATGCTCTCGCCGATCTGGTGGGCAGTTTCCGTGCGGCCGGCACGTGGGACCAAGAGCGGGGGTTGCGCGGCGAGTACTTCACGGGCCGGCGGGTCGGCGGACGCCGCGGCCGGCAACTGGAGCGCGTGGATCCCACGGTCTCGTTCGACTTCGGCGAAGTCAGCCCCGATCCGGAGAAGCTCGACGACCCGGCCAACTTTTCGATCGGCTGGGAAGGCTCCATCCTCGCGCCCGAAACGGGAGAGTATGAATTCATCGTCCGCACAGAGCACGCAGCCCGGCTGTGGGTCAACGACCAAGAGCTGCCGCTGATCGATGCCTGGGTGAAATCGGGGAGTGATACGGAACATCGGGGGACGATCCGATTGCTCGCTGGCCGCGCCTATCCCCTGAAGCTTGAGTTCTCGAAAGCCAAACAGGGGGTGAACGACTCCAAGAAGCAAAAGGCACCGCCGCCGCCGGTGAAGGCGTCGGTTGCGCTGCTCTGGAAGCCGCCCCACCAGGCGGTCGAAGTGATCCCGGCCCGATTCTTGTCGCCGCAGGAAAACCCGGAACTGTTCGTCGTCCAAGCCCCGTTTCCGCCTGATGACCGAAGCGTCGGGTACGAGCGGGGAACTTCAATTTCCAAGGAATGGGACCAGGCGACGACGGAGGGGGCCATCGAGACGGCTGGGTATGTGGCGGATCATCTCACCGAGTTGGCCGGCGTATCCGACGATGCGTCCGATCGCAGCGAGCGGCTGAAGGACTTTTGCCGCCGCTTCGTCGAGCGGGCCTTTCGCCGGCCGCTGACCGATGAACAGCGGGCCTTCTTCATCGATCGGCATTTCGAGCAGGCCCCCGATGCAACCAACGCGGTCAAACGCGTCGTGCTGCTGTCGCTGAAGAGCCCGCGGTTTTTGTATCGCGAGTTGGGGGATGGAAACGACCCATACGACGTCGCCAGCCGCATCTCCTTTGGCTTGTGGGATTCGCTGCCGGACCAGACGCTCCTCGATGCGGCCAAGGCAGGAGAGATCTCGACTCGCGAGCAAGTCACCCAGCAGGCGGAGCGAATGCTGACCGACCTGCGCGCCCAGTCGAAGCTGCGGGAATTCTTCGTGCAGTGGCTCAAGCTCGACCGGATGCCCGACATCGCCAAGGATCCCGAGCAGTTCCCCGGCTTCACGCCGGAGGTCATTTCCGATCTGCGGACGAGCCTCGACTTGCTGGTGGAAGAAGTCGTCGCCAGCGACGCGTCCGATTTTCGCCAACTGCTGACGACCGACGCGCTCTATCTCAATGGCGCTCTGGCGAAGTTTTACGGCGTCGATCTGCCCCAGGACGCACCGTTTCAGAAAGTGCCCCTGGATCCCGAGCATCGAGCCGGCGTCCTGTCGCATCCGTATTTGATGGCCGGCTTTGCCTACACGCAGGCCAGCAGTCCCATTCACCGCGGCGTGTTCATCGCCCGCAGCGTGCTAGGGCGGACTCTCCGCCCGCCGCCGGAAGCGGTCGCCCCGCTGGCCCCCGATTTACACGCCTCGCTCACCACTCGCGAGCGAGTCAGCCTGCAAACCAAGCCCGAATCGTGCCAGTCGTGCCACGCCATGGTCAATCCGCTCGGCTTTACGCTGGAGCATTTCGATGCCGTCGGTCGATTCCGGAAAGAAGAGCAGGGGAAGGCCATCGACGCCACCGGCATTTACCGCACTCGCAAGGGGGACACGGTTCAGTTCGCCGGGGTGCGGGAGCTGGCTGGTTTCCTGGCCAACAGCGAGGAAACGCACACCGCCTTTGTTCAGCAGTTGTTCCATCACCTGATCAAGCAGCCGGTGCGGGCTTTCGGTAGCCAGGAGCTGCCGAACTTGCGACAATCATTCGTGCAGAACCAGTTCCACATCCGCAAGCTGGCGGTGCAGATCATCGCTGACGCTGCGCTGCGGAACGAGCCAAATAATGCACCGGCGAGCGGGGGGCGTTAGCCTCCTGATGGTCCCGCCGCCGGAATGGGAGTTACGAAATGATCCGCTCACGACGACGATTCCTCCGCGAACTGGGCATCTCGGCGGCCGCACTGCCGTTCCTGCTCAATCTGCCGAGTCTCGGCTTTGCTAGCCACAACGCCCGCAAGCAGCGGATGGTGGTCATGTTCAGCCCCAACGGCATTGTCCCGAGCACGTTCTGGCCCGACGAAGAAGGGGAAAACTTTACCTTGAAGGAGAGCCTCTCCCCGCTGGAGCCCTTCAAGAGCCGCACGCTGACGCTGCACGGCGTCTGCGACCGCGTTCGCGGCGATGGCGACAACCACATGCGCGGCATCGGCTGCCTCCTGACCGGCATCGAGCTCTTTCCCGGCAACATCCAAGGTGGCTCCCACACACCCGCCGGCTGGGCCAGCGGCATTTCGATCGACCAGGAAATCAAGAACTTCCTGCAGGCCAAACCCGAAACGCGGACGCGCTTCGGCTCGCTCGAATTTGGCGTGATGGTCCCCGAGCGGGCCGACACCTGGACCCGCATGGTCTACACCGGCGCCAACAAGCCGGTCGCGCCGATCGACGACCCGTACCAGATGTTCAACAAGCTCTACGGGCGGATGAAGGACCAGGAGAACCTCAAAAGCGTTCTCGACGGCCTGGCCGAAGATTTCCGCAAGGTCGAGCCGCTGGTGAGTGCCGAGGACAAGCAGCTTCTGGCCGAGCACCAGGCGCTGGTCCGCGAGCTGGAGCAGGAGCTGAAGTCGGGTACGAGCGACGTCGGCCACGCGGTCCCGCCGCTGGAGCCGGGGGTCAAGGAAGACAACGACAACATGCCCAAGCTGGCCAAGATGCAGATCGATCTTTTGGTCAGCGGCTTCGCGGCCGATTTCGCCCGCATCGCCACATTCCAGTTCACCAACTCCGTCGGCGGGGCGAAGATGCGCTGGCTCGGCGTGGACGAAGGGCATCACGAACTGTCGCACCACGAGGACAGCAAGACCGAGTCGCAGGAGAAACTCACCAAGATCAACAAGTGGTACTGCGAGCAGCTCGCCTACCTGGCCCAGCGGCTGGCCGAAACGCCCGAGCCGGGCGGCAATGGCAGCCTGCTCGACAACACCCTGCTGGTGTGGACCAACGAGTTGGGCAAGGGGAACTCCCACACGCTGGACAACATCCCGTTCGTCCTGGTGGGGGGCGGCCTCGACTTCAAAATGGGCCGCTCGATCAAGTTCGGCAAAGTGCCGCACAATCGGCTGCTGCTGTCGCTGGCCCACGGCTTCGGCCACCACATCGACCGCTTCGGCAATCCGGACTTTTGCAGCCCGGGGCCGCTGACGGGGCTGGCCTAGGTTCAATCACCGCCGCGACATGCCGACATCCCCAATGACATCAACCAAGCTCACTCGCCGCGAGATTCTCCGCGCCGGGCTCGTCGGCTTTTCCAGCCTCACGCTGCCGGGCCTGTTTCAACTGCGTGCCGCCTCGGCGATGGAGAGTAAGGCGGCAGACACGGCTGTGATCCTCGTCTGGCTCCGCGGCGGCGCCAGCCACTTGGAAACCTTCGATCCCAAGCCCGAAGCGCCATCTGAGTTTCGTGGCCCCTACTCGGCTATCGAAACCAACGTCCCCGGCATTCGCGTCGGGGAGCTCCTTCCGCGACTGGCGACGATTGCCGACAAGTATGCGATTCTGCGATCGATGGCGCACACGGGCGGCGGGCATCCGGCTGGCTCGCTCCAGGTGTTGGCGGGCGATCCCGATGCGGCCGACAAGGTGAAGCCGGTCTACCCCGACTGGATGAGCGTGGTCAGCTACCTGCGGCGCGATCCGTCGCGGGCGATTCCCAACTACGTCTCCGTCAATCCGGTGGACAACTACGACTCGTTCACGATTGCCGGGCCGACGTACATCGGACCCGCCTACGAGCCGTTCAAGGTCACCGGCGACGTGAGCCATCCGTCGTTCGAAGTGCCGAACATCGGCCTGGCACCCGCGCAGCAATCGGCAATTGACCGCCGCGTGGCGCTAAAGGGCTCGCTCGACCGGGTCCGCCGCGGAGTGGACAACTCGGGCTTGATGTCGGCCGTAGACGGCTTCGAGGCCCAGGCTCTGAACCTGCTGACGAGTCCCGAGGCGCGAAAGGCGTTCGACCTCTCGAAGGAAGAGGATCGGGTGCGCGACCGCTACGGCCGCAACGCCTGGGGGCAGCAGTGCCTGATGGCCCGGCGGTTGGTGGAGGCGGGGGTCGATGTCGTCACCACGGAGTTTGACGGGCCGCTCTGCGGCCGGGTTGCCAACTGGGACGACCATGCGGTCAATCACCACGTCTTCGACGCCCTCAAGTTCCGCGCCCCGTTTTTCGACCAGGCCGTGTCGGCCCTGATCGAGGACGTCTACCAGCGCGGGCTCGACAAGCGGGTGCTGGTGATCGTCACTGGCGAGTTCGGCCGCACGCCGCGGATTACCTACGTCGCTTCCAGCGGCGGCGGCGTCGCCAGCGGCGAGGCGGGAACGGTGCAACCGGGCCGCGACCACTGGCCGCGAGCCAACTCGATGCTCTTTGCCGGCGGCGGCATTCGCACCGGGCAGGTGATCGGCGCGACCGACGCCCGCGGCGAAGACCCCATCGAGCGACGCGTCGGCCCCGGTGACTTCCTGGCCACCATCTACAACCATCTGGGCATCGACTACCGCCGCGTAGCGATCAACAACTTCGC
>DATKDU010000548.1:0-9498 GCA_035512595.1 Pirellulaceae bacterium | reverse complement strand
AGGCAGCGGAGGACGACGTTGTGCGTGCAGGTGAGGGTGTCGCTGCCATCGTGGTCCCACTGGCCGTCGATGAATGCTTCCAAGCGCCGGGCGACGTCGGCAGTACACTCGCCGTCGGGGAAGCGAACGTCTTCGCCCCGGTCCCAGGCCGCCGCCAGCCGCGGAAACTGCTGCCGGGCTTCGCCGGCTGAGAGCCCCTCGCAGTGGCCGTAGTCGATTTCTTCGAGCCGCGCATCGAGGCACGGGCGCGGCAAACACAAGCCCGACGCGCCAGCGAGGGAGACGGTCGATTCCGAGTACGGGTCTCGCGGCGTGGAGGGCTGTCCCTCGCTGGCGCTTCGGGTTAGTAGATGGTCCGTCAGCGCGGCCAGCGACTGCTGACAGCGGGCCAGCGGCGAGCTGAAGACGCGGCCGATGCGCAGCTCGCTGACCGCTTTGGCCAACGGCGCCAGCGAGTCGATCGCCAGCGGCTCGACGTCCGGATTGCGGCGGCCGAGGAATCGCGGCTCGTAGGACAGGTTTTCAACCTGTCCAGGATTCAGACTCGTCGGCGCGTGCCGGAACAGCACATGCCGCCGGGCGTCGGTAAAAAAAATGTTGCGGAACTGCCGCTCGTAGTCGCCGATCCACGCTGCCAGCCGCTCGTCGAGCTGCGCCAGCGGCTGGGCAAAGTCGAGCGAGCGCTTCTTCTCGGCCAGCTCGCGATAGAGCGGCCGGAGCAGCCCGCCGCAGTCCCCAAATGCCAGCGAGAATTGATCGAGCAGCAGCTCTCCTTCCGGCGCTTCATTCCGCTTGAGGAGCAGCTTCAGCGTGTTCTGCATCAAAAACCGCAGGATGTGATAGGCGAACTCGTGCCGGTCGCGGACCGTCATCGGCTTTTCACGGCGGACCTCGCGGTAGCCGTTTTCCTCGCAATCAAGCTCGCGGTACGAGACGACGGCGGAGCGATAATCCCGCAGGTAATCCTGAATGCTCCGCCGGGCGCTGACGAAGTGGCGCGGCTGGAGGCCGAAGACCGGATAGGTCTCGGCCAGCGATCGCTTGAAGTACACGTCCGACCGCTGCCAGTCCAGGCAGGTGAACGGGCTTTGGATCACGTGCTCGACGTGTGCTCTCAGCGAATACAGCATCAAATGCAGCACGGCGGTTCGCTCGTCGTTGAACTTGAGCGGCCCCAGCGTCGGGTTGATCCGCAGCGTGTAATCCTCTTTCGCCAGCACCGGCTCGAGGGCCGCACGGAACGCCTGCTGAATCTCGTTCATCCGCTCGGCATTCAGCCGGTCCACGATGACGACGAAATCGATGTCGCTGATTCCCTCCAGCCCAGTGCCGCGGAGGAAGCTGCCGGTGAGCGTGGCTGAGAGGATCCAGTCGCAGCGCTCGGCGACGTCCTTGAGCGTGGCGATGATTTGCTGCTTGAAGTCCGTAGGGTGGGCCAAGACCGCCTCGGCGGGCGCCGGCCCACCGCAGTGCGCCAACCTTTCCAGGTGGGCCGGCGCTTGCGGAGCAAGCTGGTCCCACCCTACGTGGTTGGTGAAATGAGTCGAAGAAAAGGAGGTCGTCATGTCAGGCTACCTTGCCAATCGGTCCGCCGGCGAGCGGAAAGCTCGCCAGCCGCACGGGCTTTAGTCCGTGGAGCTCGAAAACATCAAGGGTGGGAAAGTAGGTCCCGTCTGCCGGGCGGGACCTTGCGAAATCGTCGCTCGTCCCAGGTCCCGCTCGGCAAGCGGGACCTACTTGGAAAACGTGCGCTACGTTTGCCCACTCGCTTTGCCGCACGCTGGCGATCGTCAGATGCGGAATCCAGCCGCCGCCGACGTAGGGAAAGCCAAACAGCATTCCCCGCCGCCGCTGCTCGCCGCTGAGAGCCGGCCAGCGCGGCAAGAGGGCCCGCTGCGTGGCCACCGGATCGTGTAGCGGCGCGAGTGCTGCGAGCACCCGCAGTTGCACCTGCCGCAACCGATCGCACGAGTCATCAGCGAACCGGCAGACGAGCGTGTTGGCCCCCGTCAGCGGATCGCCGGCAAAGACATGAAAGCCCTCGATCGTCACCGCCGGCATTTCGATCTGGCCGGCAAGTTGGCTGGCCGTGCGAATCACTTGACAGAGCCGGTCCGCCGCAAACTCCGCCAAGTAGAGCGTCGTGTGGGGCGGATCGGTGGCATAAAGCTGCGGCCCGGCCGCCGCTAGCAGCCGCCGCTTGTAAGACCGGATGAGCGCACCGGTCGGCTCATCGGGGCGCAGGGCAACAAACAGGCGGGTCGTTTCTGCCGGCATGGGTCGGTCCGGGCTAGCGTAACGAGGAAATCGCCCGGAATGGTAACCCCGCGAGGGCGGTTTGACCTAGAGCAGTTGGGCCGCATGCCCAGAACGGGGTGGACCGCAGGGGTGACTTGTTTTTTTCGGACCACTAGGGAATAATTGTCCATGTTGGCGCATCCTATCGATGGGCGAGCCTGCCGGGTCGCGCGAGGGCATTCAAGCGCAGCGGCAGGCCCGGCAAGATGGGCGATTTTGCCACCGGACGGACGAGAGCTGTCCGCGAAGGTCTTTGACAATTCACTTCAATTTGGTTGCTCGGTTCGGCACCGGTGCCCCCCCCGAACGAGGGAGTTTTTTGACAGAACCCCCCTTTTTGTGTCAAACAACCTCCCCTCATCCGCCGGCATCGCGACAATCTGTCGTTATGATCACTACTGAGCGCAAGGGCAGATTGGCCCCCCGTCGCACGGGATGCCGCCCGCGTAAGAACCCCCCCGTCGGGGTTATTATCAGCGGCTGGCCGCAAGCGGGCGTTATAGTAATGTTAAGTACACTATTGGCCGCCAGTTAGGAAAACTCGGCACCGCGGCGGCCGCGCGGTTTGGGTGTTATCACCCGCTCCGCGGCTGATCCACCAGGATGCGAGCGCAAGGGAAGACTGCTTGCCCCTGGCTCCCGACCCCTCGCGTATCATGGTGGGTCGGCGCGCCGCTGCGGCGCCGCTCGACCCACCTTACTACGGAACCAACCATGCTCATCGGTGTGCCGCGGGAGATCAAACGGGACGAGTATCGCGTAGCCATGCTGCCGGTCGGCGTCGAGGAATTGACGCGGGCCGGGCACCAGGTGCTGATCGAGTCCGGCGCAGGAACGGGCAGCGGCATTCCGGACCACGAGTATGCCGAACAGGGGGCCAAGATCGCCGCCACCGCCGCGGAGATTTACGACCAGGCTGATCTGATCGTGAAGGTCAAGGAACCGCTGCCGGCCGAGTACCCCCTGATTCGCGCCGGTCAGGCGATCTTCACCTACTTTCATTTCGCCGCTAGCCGCGAGTTGACCGAGGCGATGATCGCCAGCGGTGCGACCTGTATCGCCTATGAAACGCTTCGCGACGCGGCTGGGCGACTGCCGCTCCTCACGCCGATGAGCGAGGTCGCCGGGCGGATGAGCATCCAGGAAGGGGCCAAGTACCTCGAGCGGCCGCAGATGGGTCGCGGCATTCTGCTGGCCGGCGTTCCTGGCGTGCAGCCGGCCCACATCACGATCCTTGGCGGCGGCATCGTGGGGGCGAACGCGGCCAAGATCGCCGCCGGCTTTCAGGCCGACATCGCGATTCTGGACGTGAACATGGACCGGCTGCGGTACCTCGATGACATCATGCCGGCGAACGTCAACTGCCTGTACAGCGACCGGCACACGATTCGGCAGCAACTGCGCCTGGCGGACCTGGTGATCGGGGCGGTTTTGATTCCGGGCGCGAAGGCCCCGTACCTCATCACTCGGCAGGATCTGAAGCTGATGAAGCCCGGCAGCGTGATCATCGACGTGGCGATCGACCAGGGGGGGTGCGTGGAGACGAGCAAGCCGACGACGCACAGCGATCCGACGTACGTCGTCGAGGACGTGGTCCACTACTGCGTGACCAACATGCCGGGGGCGGTCGGCCGCACGAGCACGTTCGCGCTGTGCAACGTGACGCTGCCGTGGGTCCTGCAACTGGCGACCCGCGGCATCGAGGCGGCGTGCAAGAGCTCGCTGCCGCTGACGAGTGCCGTCAATATCCACCGCGGTCAGGTCACGAATGCAGCGGTGGCGGAGACGTTTGGATTTGCGCACGAGCCACTGGTATAGACGTGGTGATCAATGCCTGTGGCGGCCGCTCCAGTTTGTCATGGCAGAATTGGGGGGACTGCGACAGCGTGCCGATGATCTCCGCGATGGTTTCCTCGCGGTGCAGCGTGCGGTTCAAGTCGGCTGCCAACTCGTCGAAGAGCGTGCGGAAGCGGAGGGCCAGCTCGTGGCGATCGATTCCGCCCGCGGCGCCCAGCGGCGGGAGCCGCTGCCGCCAGAGGAGGGACTGGGCGAGCATGGGCCGCAGCGAGTCGAGGATGTCGAGAGCGGCGGGCGCTTTGACGCCGACCGAAAGCGAGATCGATTCTTCGAGGGCCCGCGTGGCGTGCCAATAGCCGCCGGGGATGTAGAGCCAGTCGCCGGCCGCGAGGGTGCAGCGCATCAGCGGCATGATCTCGCGTTCGTGGTGCATGTCGTCGGGGAGCGTTTCGACCAGCGGCCAGGGGTTGACGGTGTTTTTTCGCAGCGACCATTCCTTGCTCCCTGCGGTTTGCAGGACGAAGACCTCCTCCGCGTCGTAGTGCCAGAAGAAGCCGGGCTGCTCGGCCGGCGTGCAATAGAGGTGTACGTCGATGGGGGCGGCGAAGTCGCTGCGGAAGTCGGCGGCGAGAGCATTAAGCGCGGCGTGGCAGCGGTGGGCTCGGCGAATGCCGCAGGTGTAGCCCTGCTCGACCAGGGCTCGGCCTTCGGTGCCGCTGCGCGGCGGCGGCCCGGTCCAGCGCTCCGAGCCGCGGGAGACGATCAGATCGACGCCGGGGTGAGCCAAGAGCTCGTCGATGACGTCCCAGGTGCCGAGCGCGGCGATGGTGGCACAGCCTCCGGCGGACGCATAGGGAAGCTTGCAGTAATAAACTGCCATGAAGTGGGCCGGCGAGACGGCACCGAGTAGCGTTTGGAGTTTCATGAACTTGGGCGGTCGTGGGAGGGCTCTATTCGGGAATTGCCGCGCCAGTTTACCGCGCCCAAGAATCAGGGGGATTCGGCTGCCGCACTGGTCTCCATGATCTGTTTGAATTTCCGCAAGTCTTCCCGCACCTGGCTGGCCGGGTCGCGACCTGCGAGCCAGGCCAGGGCGTGGCCAGCTCGCCCCCCCGGAGGATTGTAGCTCAGCACCACGCGAACCTCGGTTCCGCGGTCGCCGGGAGCGGGGCGAAAATGAACCGAGCCGGCAGTGCCGATGGTCGAGCCTTCCCGCGACCGCCAACTGATCATCTCGTTTTCGCGCTCCTCGATAATGTCGGCTTCCCACTCAACCTCCGCTGTCAACCCTTGCGCCTTCCAGCGGGATCGCGTCGGGCTGAGCTGCTCGACTGACGCGACGTGTCGCATCACCCGCGGCAGATTGTCCAGCTTTCGCCAAAACTGGAATAACTCCTCCGCTGGGCGGCCGATCGTGATGCTCTCCTCCAGCTTGATTCCCTGGCCTGACGGAATGGCCGTCTGGTCGGAATGCTCGGCGGAATTCATCCCTAACGCTTGATAAACGGAGCAGTGTCCGGTCCACCCGCGATAAGCAAAGGCGGCCCCGATGGCACCCAGCAGCAATCCGGCGGATGTACCACGGGTGAGGCCGTAGCCGGCGAGCATGGCTCCCCCGGCGAGGGACGCCAGACGTTCCGCCTGACCGACGTTGATTGGCGGACGGTAGCTGGTTTTTTCCTCAAATCCTGATTCTGCCAGCGAGCGACCGCGGGCAATTGCCGTGCTCATGTTCCACTCCAATAGCGGGGAAGGTTCCGCCGGGAGTGCGAGCAAACTCCATGCCCCGCAAGCTGACCGTGCCGCTGCGACAATCCGCCGCGATGCTATTTTTTTTCGCTGGCTTCTTTGCTGCGGGCCGTTTGGACCCTTAGCGGCTCTTCAGTGAGCCGGGCGAGGTACTGCATGTGGCTGTCGGGGCCGGCAAAGCCCAGGACCGATTCGTCAAGGTCCATCTGCTTGTGGATCAAGCGGCCGGCGTCGATGTCGAACTTGATCGTCCCTGCCTGCATCCGCTGCACGAGCTGCGACTGCAGCTTGGGGTCGCTGATCGGCGTGAGGATCTGCGTGACGACACTGATCGTCGCTACGCCGACCTCGACCTTTTCCAGCTTGTAGAGCTGCCGCGTCTCGATCCGCTTCACCAGCCCGTCGTCCGTGCGGAGCTTCACCTCATCCGGCGTGAACCAGGTGTCGCCAATCTTCACCCGCTTGCCCGGCAGTGGCGCCGCCAGCTCGCCGATGCCGGGGTTCAGATTGGGGAGATTGCTGCGGCGGTCGAGGACCTTTCCGGACGGATCGATGGTCAGGGTGGCCAGCGTGACGCCGACGGTTTTCGCGACCGATTCGTACTGCTGCGGAGGGGTGGGATCAGTGTCGCTGTTGTAGCTGATTTCTTTGGTTCCCTTCTCGTCGGTGTGGCTCTGCCACATGTTGACCGCAGCGACGCTGTTGTCGAGCGTGATGTTCCCCTTGGCATCGACGCCGATGATCTTCCAGACGCGGGTGGACACGCTGCGGGTCTTGGCCGTTTGCGTGAACCCTTTGATCTTGGACTCGACGGTCACCAGGTGGACGACCTGCGTGCGGAGCTCCTCGCCGGGCTGGAATTTGTAGACCAGCTCGTAGTCTTCGGCCAGCACAGCGCTCGACAGCGAAACGAGCGCGAAAGCAAAAAGAAACAGCGACTTCATCGTTCGCCTCCGTGCGAATTCAATATTAACCCGAAGCGTTAGCGAGGGAGGAATCCATCCCTCGCTAACGCTTCGGGTTAGTGTTCCGGCTCACCACTAACCTCTCCGATACAAATTCCCCGCCCAGCCGAGCTTGTCCCGCAGCGTCTGGTAGTAATTGTGCCCACGGACCTCGATCAGCTTGAATCGCGGCTCCGCCCGCACCACCCGCACCCGATCCTCGCTCGTCAGCACGGCCAGCGGCCGGCCGTCCACCAGCACCGTCGTCCCTTCGTTGGGCTCCGGCACCGCCATCTCGTAAACGCGATCGGCCGTGTCCACCACCGGCCGCACGGTCAGCGTGTGGGGGCTGATCGGCGTGATGGCGAAGGCCGAAAGGGTTTGTCGCAGGATCGGTCCGCCGGCCGACAGGTTGTAAGCCGTCGAGCCGACTGGCGTGCTGATGATCAGGCCGTCGCAAGCATAGGTCGTCGCCAATTTTGAGTCAACGTAAAGATCGATGTTGAGCATCGAGTAGGGCGGCCCGGCCGTGATCACCGTCTCGTTGAGCCCAAGCTGTTCGGCAATCACCGTCTCGCCCCGGCGGACCGAGCTGTGAAACATCAAATGCTCGATCACGCGGCACTTGCCGCTAGCAACCTCTGGCAGCACTTGCACCAGCTCTTCGGGGCCGATGCTGGCCAGAAAGCCCAGCTTCCCGAGATTCACGCCCAGCACCGGCAATTGCCGCGAGCCCATCTGCCGGGCGGAGCGGAGGATGGCCCCATCGCCGCCGAGGACGATGGCGAAGTCGGCGGCAACCTGGCTCAGGTCTTCCTGAAACTGAAAATCAGCGACCGCGACCTCGACGTGCATGTCGATGACCGGCCGCAGCCGCGCGACTTCTTCCAGTACGTGCGGCCGGTTGCCGGAACCGAGGAGCAAGACGCGGGGACGTTTTCCCTGACGGGGCCAAGTTGAGGAAACGGCGTCAGAGGAAGTATCGAGCATGAGCGGCCGATTCGATTATTTGTCCCAAAAGGTGTTCGCGCAAAGGTTCGTACTTCATAGTCACGTAACTTAGGATCGAACGAAAGACAATTTACCCGTTTAGAGACCGAGTACGCGTGCGGCCGTTTCTGAGTCACAGTCTCGATCGTTTCTTGCACAGAGGCACCGAGGCGCGGAGGCACAGAGCAGCAGGGACGACATGGTCTGCTCGGTGCCTTCGTGCCTCCGAGCCTCTGTGTCAAAAAACGAATGTCGTCGCCTCACGACAGCTTCTGGCATTAGCGTATTTGGTCCCTTCGGATTTGTTTGGTGCTTGGTGCTTGTGATTTGGTGCTTACATTGATTACCCCGGCGTCGGCGACTCCACCTCCCGCTCGATCCCCAGCCGGTCGGCAATCTCGCGGCACGTGCGGGCGATGCCGGCGGCGTCGAGACCCAGGTCGGCCAGAAGTTCGCCCCGCTCGCCATGTTCGATGAACTGGTCGGGAATGCCGAGCCGCTTGACGCGGCTGGCATCGAGGCCGAGTTCGGCGGCCGCTTCGAGGACCGCGCTGCCGAATCCGCCCATCAGCGCGGATTCCTCAACGGTGACGATGAAGGACGAATCGTGAAGCGCTTTGACGACCATCTCGCGATCGACCGGCTTGGCGAAGCGGGCGTTGACGACACCGACGTCGAGCCCTTCCTCGCGGAGCTTTTGCGCCGCCCGCAGGCAGTCTCCCAGCAGCGTCCCGTAGCAGAGGATCGTCACGTCGCGCCCCCACGAGAACGCCTCGCAGCGCCCTAGCTCTACCGGCGTCCGCTCGCCGCCGATATTCTCGGCATTCGCCTTGGGATAGCGGATCGCGGTGGGTGAATTGTGCTTGAGTGCCAGGGCGAGCATTTCCTTGGCGTCGTATTCATCCCCCGGCGCCATCACGACCATGTTCGGGAAGACCCGCATGTAGCCGACGTCGAAACAGCCGTGGTGGGTTGGCCCGTCGGGGCCGGTCAGCCCCGCGCGGTCCATCGTGAAGACGACCGGCAGATTTTGCAGCGAGACCTCCTGGAAAATCTGGTCGTAGCTCCGCTGGAGGAACGTGCTGTAGATATCGACGATTGGCCGCAGGCCGGCCTTGGCCTGGCCGGCGGCAAAGGCGACCGCGTGCGATTCGCAAATTCCGGTGTCGATGAACCGGTCGGGAAACTCGTCGCGGATCTTTTCGAGCTTGTTCCCCTGGCACATGGCGGCAGTCAGGACGGTGACCCGCTGGTCGGCCCGCATGTGCTGGGCGATGGCTTCGCTGACGACCTGCGTGTAAGCCTTGGCGCCGCCTGATTTCTTCGGCACCGGCTTGCCGTCCTGCTGGACGAATGCCGGCGGGGTGTGGAAGAAGACGGGGTCGCTGGCGGCCGGGGTGAAGCCGTGCCCTTTTTCGGTGACGACGTGCAGAAGCGTTGGCCCTTTGAGGTCCTTGACCATCAAGAGGTACTTGCGAAGGAGCGCGATGTTGTGTCCGTCGATCGGGCCGAGATACCGGAATCCCAGCTCCTCGAACATCATGCCGCCGTGCAGACCCGCTTTGATTCCCTCTTTGAGCTGTGCCAGAAACCGCTCGGCCGGATCGCCCAGGAGCGGCACATTGTTGAGAATGCGAACCACTTCATGCTTGAGGCCGGCGTAGAACGTAGTCGTGCGGAGTTTGTCGAGATAGCTGGCGACGCCGCCGACCCGCGGGCA
>DATKDU010000547.1:0-10952 GCA_035512595.1 Pirellulaceae bacterium | reverse complement strand
GGGATGTCCACCACGTCCAAGAGGGCCGTTTCGGACTGCCGGGTATCAACTTCACCGTGCATGCCACACCTCACTAGGAACAAAGGAAAACGACTCTATCATCCTAGTCGCCCGGAAAGGGGCGGGCAAGCGCCGGGGAGGGAATCCGAACCTGGGGTTTCGCGATTGGTCGAGTCCCCAAAAGCGGGGTAGAATTGTCACATGGTCCAAACTCACATCGAGCTGCGAAAGAACCGCGATGGCGCGGACCGGGCGTTTATTGCCGGCACCCGCGTTCGGGTGCAGGATATTTACGCGCTCGCCGAAATCCAGGGCAAAACGCCCGATGAGATCGTGCAGGCTCTGCCCCATCTGACGCTGGCTCAGGTGCACGCCGCTCTGGCGTATTACTTTGACCATCGCTCGGAGATCTTGCGCGAGATGCGCGAGGACCGGGAGTTTGCGGCTCAGCTTCAGGCGGCTTCCTTGCCCGGTCCTCTTCAAAGTCATCTCAAGCCGCCGGCAGCGTGATTCGATTTCATCTCGACGAGCACGTGGACCACGAAATCGCCCGCGGGCTGCGGAGCCGAGGTGTCGATGTGACCACCTCGACCGATGCCAATCTGCTCGGAGCGCCCGATGAAGCACACCTCGAATTCGCTCGCGGCGAGAATCGGGTAATCTTTACGAGCGATGCCGACTTTCTCCGCCTGGCCAGCCGCGGCGAACCTCACGTCGGCATCGCTTATTGCGCTCCGGCCAAACGGTCGATCGGCGAGGTCGTCCGATACTTGTGCCTGATGAATGATTGCCTGGAGCCGGAGGAAATGGCGGGGCGAATCGAGTTCCTATAAATTCCGGCTATGGAACATGGCTGAAAACACGCCGCTAACTTAATCGCGATACAAACTCCCCGATGGCCGTTGACACTCCCGCCAAAATCGCCATCCTCGGCAGCGGCCCGATCGGTCTGGAGGCGGCGCTATACGCCCGCTTCCTCGGATACAGCGTGGCGATCTACGAGCAAGCCGCCGAAGTGGCCACGGCGGTGAAAGCCTGGGGGCACGTGACGATGTTCACCCCCTTTCGCATGAACCGCTCGCCGCTGGGACTGGCGGCAATCGGGGCGCAGGATCAAGCGTACCGGCCGCCCGCCGATGACGAGTTGCTCACCGGTTGCGCCTGGCGGGAGAAATATCTCCTGCCGCTGTCGCAAACCGATCTCCTGGCCGACCACATCAAGCTGGGCCAGCGCGTGCTCCGCGTCGGCAAGGATGCGATCCAAAAGGGGGAACTCGTCGGCGACGACGAGCGGGGCGATTGGTCCTTCCGAATCCTCGTGCGCGATGCACAGGGCAAGGAACGGATCGACGAGGCGGACGTCGTGATCGACTGCACGGGCGTCTTCGCTGGCCCGACTGCCTGGCTCGGTCACGGCGGCATTCCCGCGCTGGGCGAGATCGAATTGACGGATCGCGGCGCGATCGAGCATGCCCTGCCTGACTTCCAAGGCGCTGCCCGCGACCACTACGCCGGAGAGCACACGCTCCTGATTGGCGCGGGGTATTCCGCGGCGACCAATGTGGTCGCCCTGGCACAACTGGCCAAGGAAGTGCCGGCAACGCGCGTCACCTGGATCACGCGTCATCTGGCGACAGAAGGAAACGCCGGTCCCATCGGCCTGATTCCCGGCGACTGGCTGCCGAATCGTGCGGCGCTGGCGCAAGAGGCTAACGCCTTGGCCGGCGATCCGCACGGCCCGGTGATCCATTGGCCCGCCACGGTCGTCGATGCCATGTCGCGCACTGCCGACGGTCCGTTCGTCGTCCGCCTCGCGGGCGAACACGCGGGGGAATATTCGTTCGATCGGATTCTCGCGAACGTCGGCTTCCGTCCCGACCGGACCATCTACGAGGAACTGCACGTTCACGAGTGCTATGCCACGCACGGGCCGATGAAGCTGGCCGCGGCACTGGCCGGGCAGGCGAGTGCCGACTGCCTCGATCAAGCTGCGTGCGGCCCGCAGACGCTCCTGACGCCCGAGCCGAATTTCTACATTCTCGGCGCCAAGAGTTACGGCCGAAAGTCGAACTTCCTGCTCTCGACCGGGCTGGCGCAAATCCGCGAGCTGTTCACGATTCTGGGCGACCGGCCGACGCTCGACCTGTATGCGAGCGCCGGCCAGTTGCCGCGGTGAAACTCACGGATTGTGGGCGACGACGGGCGGCTTCAATTCCAGCAGCGTCAGGGCGTCTGCCAATGCGGCGGCGGCCTGGCGGCTGGCCAGCCGCGGATCGGTCGCCACGCCGATCCAGCTCTTCAGGCCGCAATAGAGGTCCGACAACTCCGCCAGATTCGTCGGCGGCCCGCTGCGACGCAGGCTGACCACATCCACCCCCAATTGGCGGCAGGCGTGGGACAACAGGCCCAGTTGACCGGCGACAACGCGGCGCGACTGCCGCGAGGCGAACCGGGGCGTGGCCGTGGCGGAATGCAGCTCGCTTTTGAGCACGCGACCGGTCAAGGCGGACAACTTGCTCAGCGTGGCGGCGGAGTCGAGCTGCTCCTGAGGCACTTTCGGGGATAGCAGGCTCCAGGCAAGCGCTCCCTCGACTTGCAGCTTCAGGGAAGCGCTCGGATCGTCGATGGTATTCCAAACGAGCGCGACCGCCTGGTCATCCAGCGGCGTCGCGCCCGGCTTGACGGCCCAGGCGATGAGATGAATCGCCCGGCGGCGCAGCCAGTCGTGTCCCACTGCCGAGCGCTGCTCCGGCGGCTGCGACTGGCCGGCCAGCGCCACGGCGGCTTGCAAAGCCCGCTGTCGCAGCGGCTCGTCGGCAATCCCCTGCTGCGCATGGCGGAGAATGCCCAGCAGGGCTCCCAGCGGAATGAAGTCGCGAGTGGACCCGTCGTCTGCGGCAGACTCCAGCCAGGCAACCAGCAAAGGCAATGCGTCGGCCAGCGGCACGGCGAAAGCGGCGGGCGGAAACGGACGCTCTTCAACAGAGTTCAACTCCCCCAAAAGGAGCAGCGCGTTGAATCGCGTTCCGGCGTGATACGCGCGGTCGTCCACGATCGAGGGCAAATGCTCCATAGCCAGCCCGACGATCCGATCGTGGGCAGACCGATCCGGCGCTCGGCCGGCCAGCGACAGGTCGTACCGCAATTGCCGCCGCAGCTTGGGAAGATCGAACAGGTTCTCCTCCCGCGTCAGCTCGCTGAGCTTGAACGTCGCCACCTGGTCAAAGGCCGTCTCATCCCGAACGGTTCCATCGCGCAGCATATCGCGATAGGCGCTTCGCCGATGGACATTGGGTTGCTCCAGCGACCAGGTCTTGTAATTGCCGCTGACGATTCCCTCCGCCGCAGCAACGGGTGCAACAAGGGCGGCCAAAGCGACCCAGGCAGCGACAAACTGACAAGCTGAGGGGGGTAGGTGTACGGGGAGCGATCGTGACATGGGGTTCCCTCCTGACGCGGATCGTCAACGAACAGGCCAGCGGCTGGTGCGAACGTGGGCGATCGCGCTGAGTGGGCCGGCATCGTGCATCGCCCCTGGGACCACGAACCGGCTGGAATCTCGCCGTTTGCGAGCGCGCGCGGCGGACAATGAAGTATTCGCGATAAATGGCGATCGGCAACCGCATTTCCCTGGGAACAACGCGCTTTATCGATAAGATTTGAAACTTGACATGTGCAGCAAATCGACTAAACTGGTTCGCGCACGAACCGATCTCGTAAACAGTGAGGCTGCCGGAGTTTCTGTGTCCCATACCCTCCCACTCGACGAGCAGATTATCGTTGCCTTGCGGCGCATTTCGCAGGGCATCGACACGTACTCGCGCTACCTGTGGCAGGAGTATGGGCTCACCTCACCACAGCTCGGCGCCTTGCGCGAGCTCAAGCGGCACACGGACGTGACGCCGGGGCGGCTGGCCGACCTGTTGCACGTCACGCCGCAGACCATGGCTGGGATCGTAAACCGTTTACGAGAGCGGGGATTGATTACTCAGCAGCGGGACGAGCGCGACCGGCGGAGCTACATGATCCACATCACGGATGAGGGCCTTCGCTTGGCGGATGCAGCTCCGTCGCTGTTGCGCGACCGGTTTCGCAACGAATTGGCCAATCTTGAGCAATGGGAACAAACCCAGATGCTCGCCACGCTCCAGCGGATTGGTGAGATGATGAGCGCAGCGAACGTGGATGAGGAGCCATTCTTGTACCACGATCCGGCAGCAAGTGCGCAGTCCTCTCAGGCAGCAGAAGCACGCGGCGCCGATTCTGCTCCGGCGAAAACGACATAACGCCGATCCCAGTGAATGACGAGGAGGATCGCGGTCATGAGTCGATCCTTGACTCGCTTTGCCTCCCTGCATGAATCGGACTCCCGGCAGGGCTCCGCGGGCTGCCGGGGCCTGATTCCGTCATGCCAGCAGGCCGGTGACGACCTTCCCCGCCACGTCGGTCAGGCGGATGTCCCGGCCGCTGTAGCGGTACACAAGCTTCTCGTGATCAAGCCCCATCAGGTGCAGGATCGTGGCGTGCAGGTCGTGGACGTGGACCGGGTCCTCTACGGCGGCATAACCCAGGTCGTCGGTCGTCCCGTGGACGTACCCGCGCTTGACCCCGACGCCGGCCAGCCACATCGAGAAGCCAGTCGCGTGATGGTCGCGCCCCTTGGCTCCCTCGGAGGTCGGCGTGCGGCCGAATTCGCCCCCCCAGATGACGAGCGTGTCGTCAAACAGGCCTGTTGATTTCAGATCTTCCAGGAGCGCGGCAATCGGCCGGTCGCTCTTTTGGGCGTGGTCGCGGTGCTTGTGGATGTCCTGGTGGTCGTCCCAGGGCTGGTTGTTGCCGTAGTAAAGCTGCACGACGCGAACGCCGCGCTCGACGAGCCGCCGAGCCAAGAGGCACGCATTGGCGAACTCGCCGTCGCCGTACCGCTCGCGAGTGGTCTGCGATTCGCGGCCCAGATCGAACGCTTCCTGGGCTTCTCCTTGCATGCGGTAGGCGATCTCCAGCGACGCAATCCGCGAGTCGAGCTGATCGTCGCCGCCGCGCTGCTCGCGGTGCAGCTCGTTGAACGCCTGCAACAGATCGAGTTGCTCGCGCTGGGCCGCGGCAGACAGGTAGCGGTTCTTCACGTCGCGGATGATCTGCTGCGGATCGACCGACTTGTTGTTGATGTGCGTCCCCTGAAAGACGCCGGGGAGGAAGCTGCTCGTCCACAGGTACGGCCCGACGACCGGCTTGCCGGGGCAGAGGACGATGTACCCCGGCAGGTTCTGGTTCTCGGTCCCCAGGGCATACGTCAGCCACGAGCCCATGCTCGGCCGGATCGGCTGCATGTTGCCGGTGTTCATCAGGAGCAGCCCCGGCTCGTGGTTCGGATTGTCGGTCCACATCGAGCGGATCACGCACAGGTCGTCGATGTGCCTCGACACCTCCGGATAAAGCTCGCTGACCTCAATGCCGCTCTCCCCGCGAGGCGCGGCGGCAAACGGCGAGCCCATCAGGTTTCCCTTCTTCCGCCGCTTGCTCAAATTGGCGAGCGATTCGGGAAGCGGCTCGCCGCTGCGGCAATTGAGGACCGGCTTGGGATCGAACGTATCGACGTGGCTCGGCCCGCCGTTCATGAACAGGAAGATCAGCCGCTTGGCCCGCGGGGCGTAGTGCGGCGTCTTGGGGGCCAGCGGGTTTTCGTCGGCCGACGTTGCTTCGGCGGCCAGCAGCCCCGCGTCCGCAAACACCGTCGAGAGGCCGATCGCACCGAACCCGCCGGCGAGGCGGGTGAGAAGCTGGCGGCGGGAGAAGTTGTGCGGTTGCATGATCCCCTCGTACGACGGCCTTTCCAGGCCGTCGATGCTGGACGGCCTGGAAAGGCCGTCCTACCACTAATCCACGTACAAAAACTCGTTGGCCCCCAGCAGGGTCTGGCAGAAGCGCTCCCAGCGGGAGAGCCCTTCCTCCGAACCGCTGCCACGGACGTAACTGACCGACAGCTCCACCTCGCGCTCGCTCGCTGGCCGGCCGTAGACGATCTCAAACGCCTGCCGCACGCGGGCCGCATCGTCGGCCGCTTCGAGTGCCGTCAGGCGGGCCGCCAGCGCCTTGGCGTTGGCGATCAAAAACTCGCTGTTGAGGACAAAGAGCTGTTGTAGCGGCACGGTCGTCGTCGGCCGCTGCTCGGCAGTCACGTTCGGGTCAGGGAAATCGAACAGCCGCAAAAGATCGTTCAGCTCGTGGCGGCTGATCGCGCCGTACAGCGTCCGGCGGCGATTGTCCGCGCTGGCCAGATCCAAGGACGGCCCGCCGATCGAACCCTCCAGCCGCTCGGTTACCGCCAGCATCGCGTCCCGCCAGGCTTCGACTTCCAGCCGGCGGCGGGGGAAGCACCACAGCAAGCGGTTTTCGGGATCGATGGATTGGGGTTCAATGTTCAAAGTTCCAAGTTCAAAGTTGGCGGTTGCCGACGTTTGGTTGCTTTCAACTTTGAACTTTGAACCTTGAACCTTGAACTGAGACGCCTGCCGATACGTCGCGCTCGTCACCATCCGCCGGTGCAGGTGCTTCAGCGACCAGCCGCTGGAAACCAGCTCCGCCGCCAGCCACTCGAGCAGCTCGCCGTGCGTCGGCCGCTCGCCGAGGACGCCGAAGTTGCTGGCGGTGCCGACAATGCCCCGGCCGAAGTGCTGCTGCCACAGGCGGTTGACGATCACGCGGCTCGTGAGCGGGTTGTCGCTGCTGGCGATTGCGGCGGCCAGCTCCAGCCGGCCGCTCCCCTGCTGAAACGGCTGCGGCTCGCTCGTACACAGCACCTCCATGAACCGCCGCGGCGCTTCCTCCCCCAGATTGTCGGCACTGCCGCGGATGTGGACCCGCACCGCCTGGGGCTCGCCGTCCTTGAGTGCGTGTACGAATGGATATTTCGGCCGCACCTTGTCCTTCTTCTCTTTCTCGCTGAGCGCCTGCTCGGCTGCCGCCACTTCTTCGGCAGACACCAGCGGCGTTTCGACATACTCCGTGCTGGCGAAGACGCCGGCCAGGGCGTAGTAATCGACGGTCGAGATCGGATCGAACTTGTGATCGTGGCAGCGGGCGCAGGCGACGGTCAGGCCGAGAAAGCCGCGCGACAGCGTGTCGATCCGGTCGGAGATCTGGTCCATCCCCTGCTTGTCGCCGTAATACACCGGCCCGCAGGCGAAAAAGCCCAGTGCCGGCAGCCGCTCCAGCTTGTCCTCGCCGTCGATCAGATCCGCCGCGATCTGCTGCCGCACGAAATCGTCGTACGGCATGTCGCGATTGAAGGCCCCGATCAGCCAATCGCGATAGCGATAACCCTCCGGATACTTGCGCGACTGGAACGTATGCGCCTGATCCTCGCCGTAGCGGGCCACGTCGAGCCAGTGCCGCGCCCACCGCTCGCCGTACCGCGGGCTGGCCAGCAGGCGATCGGCCAGGCGCTCGTAGGCGTCGGGCGATTCATCGGCAACAAAGGAGTGCATTTCTTCCGGCATCGGCGGCAGTCCCGTCAGGTCGAACGTGATGCGCCGCAGCAAGGTGCGCTTGTCGGCCGGCGGCGATTGATGGAGGCCTTGGGCGGCCAATTCGCTGATCACAAAGGTGTCGATAGGCGTCGCGGCACTCGTTCCGGGTTCCGGGTTCCGAGTTCCGGGTTGGTTGCTCTCGACTTTGGACTTTGGACCTTGGACTTGGGACTGAAGTGGCAGCGGCGGACGGACGACAGGCCGCAGCGACCAGAACTGCCGATCCTCGGGGCGGATGATGAACTTCGCCACATCCCCGGCGGTTCGCGACGGGGCCACTTCCGCCGGCCAGGGCAATCCTTTTTCGACCCAACTGGCGAGTGCCGCGATCGCCGCCTCGTCGAGCTTCCCCTTGGGAGGCATTTGCACGTCGCCGTCGTAGTTCACGGCCTCGATCAGCAGGCTGTGAGCCGGATCGCCCGCGCGGGCCGCGGGACCGCTGTCGCCGCCGGCCACAAGGCTGGCCCGCGAATCGAGCCGCAGGTTGGCTTCCTGCTTGCGAGGTCCGTGGCACTCCTGGCAGTGCGTGGCCAGAATCGGGCGGATTTTGGTTTCGAAGAATTCCAGATCGGCCGCCGAAAACATTTTCTCGGCCGCCGGCTCTTCGGCCGGCAACAGCGGCGTGAATGCGGCCGCGAGCACCACGCCCAGCGCGCAACGATAGGCAGCGTTGATCGCTCGGCACAAACTGGCAGCCGCGACAGGCATCGCATTTCCCCTGCGGGTGATTTTACAACAAACCGGGGATCGGCGAACCACTGGTGAGCGTCCGCACCAGCTCATTGGGCAAGCTGCTCATCAGCCGCACCTCCCCCAGGTCGAGTAGTTCGTCGGCAATGGTCGCGATGAGGTTCTCGATCGTCACCGGTTCGCTCTGCGGCTCGCCGCCGTCGCGCGACGACTGGCCGAGAACCTGCCCCATCTTCAGGCCGCCGCCGTACAAAAGGAGCGGAGCGAGTCCCCCCCAGTGGTCGCGGCCGCCGTTCTTGTTGATCCGCGGCGTGCGCCCCATCTCGCCGCACGCCACCAGCAGGATTTTTTCATCCAGACCGCGAGCCTGCGTGTCCTCGATGAACGCGGAGAGGGCGTGATCGAGCGGCACGCCCATGTAGCTCATCCCCTCTTCGCAGCCGGCGTTGTTGACGTCGGCGTGCATGTCCCACACGAAGTTGGTCGTCACCGTGACAAAGCCGCAGCCCGCTTCGCACAGCCGCCGGGCCAGGAGCAGCAGCTTGCCGAGCGTCTTGGCGTTATCGACGTACCGCGGATAATTGTTCCACGTGCGGCTGATCTGGTCGGGGCGGACGAGCGGGGCCGTGTCGTAGCGGGCGATCGTCTTGGGATCTTCCTTGGAAATGTCAAAGGCTTCGGCCACGCCGCCGAGGATGGTCGTCAACGCTTGCTGCTGGAATTTGTCGACGCCGCCGATCGTTCCCTGATCCACACCCCGCTTGAGGCTGTCGAGCCCCGCGAGCAGATTGCGGCGGTCATCGACCCGGTCGCGGGCGATCGCCAGCTCGAGGTTTTTCTGGAAGCTGCCGCCGCCGCCGGGAATGAACGGAGCATACGCACTGCCCAGCGTCCCCACCGAGTCGAACTTGCCAAAACTCTCCACCATCGGCCCGGCCTCGGCATTCACGGCCCGCGGGAAGAGGGCACAGTTCAGCGGCATTCCGCTGGCCGGGTGGTTGGTGCCGGCGACGCGGGCGTAGAGCGAGCCGAGGTTGGCCCCCAGCGTCGCCTTGCCGACGACCGGCTTGATGTCGTGATTGCCGTCGCCGGTGCGGAAGGAGCGGACGATCGAGAACTTGTCGTTGAGCGCGGCCAGCCTCCCAAACGTGCTGCCGAAGGTGATGCCGGGGAGTTTGGTGGGGATCTCGCCGGTGGTGCTGCGGATTTCCGCCGGAGCGTCCATCTTGGGATCGAAGGTTTCGAACTGGCTCGGCCCGCCGTGGAGGAAGAGGAAGATGACCGACTTGTCCTTGACCGGACGCTTTTGCTCGGCGGCGTGTGTCCGGGCGGCGAGCAGTTGCGGCAAGGTGAGACCGCCCAGGGCCAGCGAGCCGATTTGCAAAAACGCGCGGCGGGAGGAGGGATAATGAAGGCTTAGCATGACGCGGCTCCAGTTCGTTAGCTGACTCTGCACGCCCGCAGGGCATTCCTAGTCCAGCCCAGGGAACGCCCTGGGTTTGCTGGACCTATGTGTCCGACCGGTGTGTCCGGCCGGGGATTTTACACGGAATTGTATCAGAAAAGAGGACTCTCATGGGCATTCTTCAGGGGAAAGTGGGAAACGATCGAGCGGTTTGGCGGACAAGACGAAGGCGAGGGTGAAGTTGCCGAGCTTGAGCCGGCCATCGACGTGAACCAAGCGGTCGAGAGTGGTGCTATTGCCGGCCAGGTCGGCCGCCGAGAGGCGCAATAGCGATTGAAGATTCACATGACTACGCCGAGCAAGTCAAGCCGATCTTCGGCCAGCGATTCCAGAATCTCGCGAAACTGAGTTCGCGCAAACATGACTTCTGCGTCATTTGTGACCGGAAGCTCGTCAAACGCTGAAAGCGCCCACCCGCTGATGTCGTCGGCTGACAAATAACCTGCCTCCGGAGGGGTTTCCGCGGAATCGGGGATGGAAAAGGGCGGGCTTCGTCGCCTCATCCAGGGCCAAATTGCTACCCGATCAAAGTAGCTATACTTCATGCTGTCAAAGCAGCCCAGTTTGACCGGCTCCCCCTCAACGACGCCCAACCAGCACAAAGCATCGAAGTACTCAATAGGGCAGTCCACCGGGAGGTTGCCCGAGCACAGTCGCTCGGCTGCTCGCAATACGGGCCGCGCACTAGCCTCGTCACAACGTTTCTCCAAGAAGATCTTCTCGCGTACACCCTTCAACACTTCCTCGGCGGACTTCCCAAGTTTATCGGCGAACTGCCGACCATCAATTGCAAATAAGTGCAGCGTGTACGACATGCTCCTAAAACTCCCAACCTATTCACCCGAGGATAGCCCCAGTGATTCGCGCGTGATGATCATGGCCGCCAACCTCTCCGGCAGCGGCGGGAACTTCAGTCCCAGCCGTTTCGCGGCCAGCCACACGACCGACTGGTGCTGGGCGATCCACTCCACCACGGTCGAAGCCGTATAGTAAGTCGAATCGAAGTGCTCCAGCGACTCGCGGAACGCCTTGTCGAAAGTTGGTTGATCGCCTGCACGGGCGGCTTCCCACGCTTTGAACAACAATCGAGGGCGCTTGGTGCGACACTTTTTGATTCCTGCCTCAAGTTCCGCCAGCCCCGGCATTGGGTTTGTTCTTAGACTCGCGGCGACGCTGAGGTAGATATGCACCAATTGGTCTTCGACCTCGCCCCCCAGGTACTCTGGCTGGAGATCGGATTCCACCCACGAGCAGAGTTTGGCAACGTC
>DATKDU010000546.1:0-5530 GCA_035512595.1 Pirellulaceae bacterium | reverse complement strand
GGCCTCCCCGCGGCACAAAGCGTCTACCTGTTCCCCGGGTATCAAGGGGCGGCTTATCTCGGTGGCCAATACAATCCGTTCGACGCCAACACCGAGGAAAAATATCTCGGCTATAGCTCTGGCGTCTCGGTCAAGACGCCAAAGTGCCTGGCGGCTGCCGGCGTCGAGCCGCCGCGGCTGGAAACGCGGAAGAATTTGCTGGCGACGATGGACCGGCTGAAGCGCGACGTCGATCAGAACCATCGCATCGACGCCATCGACCGGCATCAGCAGAACGCCCTGACGATGATCCTTGGCGACAAGGCCCGCGAGGCGTTCGACATCGACAAGGAAGATCCCAAGGTCGCCGAGCCGTACGGCAAGTCGCCGTGGGGCCGCTATGCGCTGATGGCCCGCCGCCTCGTCGAGGCCGGCGTGGCTTTCGTCACCGTCGATATGCCCCACTGGGACGACCACTCCAACATCGCCGTCGGCCACGGCACCAAGCTGGAAGTGGTGGACCAGGCGGTGTCGGCACTGGTCACCGATCTATCCAATCGCGGCCTGCTCGATAACGTGCTGGTGATGGTGATGGGGGAATTCGGCCGCACGCCGCGGATCAACACCGGGCAGCCGGGAATTCCGATCCCCGGCCGGGACCACTGGGGCGAAGCGATCAGCGTCATGATGGCCGGCGGCGGCCTCAAAGGCGGCATCGTCGTCGGCCGGACCAACGAAAAGGCCGAGCACCCCGTCGAGCGGCCGCTCATGCCGCACGATCTCCTCGCCACGGTCTACAAGGTGATGGGGATCAACCCCGAGCTCTCCTTCCCCGACTACGCCGGCCGCCCCGTGCCGATCCTCAGCGAAGGGGAGCCGATCAGGGAGCTGTTCTAAAGCCGGAGCGCAGTCATCTGAAAAGCAGGCATGCCGACGGATGGAACGTAAGCCGTCATGGGGCAAGGCAGGCGTCATGGATAAAACCGCGCTCTCTCATAGAGCCGATCGAAAAACTCGACGACGCTTTCCGTCAAGACGGTATCATAAAACCATACTCGGTTTGGGTTGTCCGAGTGCGACTTAATGACAAAATAGTCACGTTCACCGAGGTCAAAAAAGGGCAGTTCACCTTCAGCCAAACCACCGTGTGGCCGCAATTCGTTTTCTTGGTTGCACACGAGTTCGGCGACCTCGTAGGGCGGGATCACGCGGTTGATGACGTACCGGTCAGCTTCTGCGTCTTGAACCCCTTGCGACCAGAACCCGTATCCCACTTCACAGTAAAATGCTCGCAGTTCCGACGGGAACTCGTACCCTAATCGGCGCTCGGCACTTTCGATTTCGTCAATGCTGACGGGTAAGAACAAGTTTGGGGCATCTTCGGTCCCAATGAACGGCTTGAATTTGTCGAACATGGATTGGAGCCCATCAATTTGCTTGCGAAGCCAAGCGTGTGGGGGTCTTTGTGAATTTCCCGCCGCCCCCCCTCGCTCACCATCGCATTGGCCGCTAACTCCCCTACGGTTTGTCCAGCCCTTCTTTCGCCTGCTTGATGCCGCGGATCAGCATCCCCGTGTCGGTCCCCAGGGCGAGGAGTGAAAAGCCTTGCTCGCGGCGCTGGCGGGCTTCTTCGATGCTGGCGGTGAGAATGCCGCAAGGGATCTTGGCGGCCCGGACGCGCGACTGGACGGCCATCATCTGGCTCATCACTTGCGGCTGGTTCCACTCGCCCAGATAGCCGCTGCTGGCACAGTAGTCGGCCGGGCCGAAAAAGATCGCGTCGATGCCCGGAATGGCGACGATTTCATCGACCGCATTGCCGGCGGCCACCGTCTCAATCATGGGGATGATCAGGGTCTCGGCATCGGCGCGGCGCGTGCCTTCCGCCAGCTCCAGGCCCCACTTGGTCGAGCGTTCGACCGCCACGCCGCGAATGCCGCGGGGGGGGTACTTGGCGAACGCTATCGCCTGGCGAATTTCGTCCGGCGAATCGATCTGCGGGATGATCAGCCCCTCGGCCCCGATGTCCAGCAGCCGCTTGATCAGCCCCTTCTCGATCTCCTGAATTCGCACCAGGCCGGTCGTCCCCGTGTTGCGGACGACGCGGAGATGTTCGACGACGTCCTTCAAATCCATGTGGCCGTGCTCGACGTCGATCACGACCCAGTCGAGGGCCAGCTCGCAGGCAATCTCGGTGATCGTCGGCGCTTCGAGGGAGACCCACAGGCCGTAGGTCGTTTCGCCGGCGGCCATCTTGCGTTTGAGGGGATTGAGGCGCTGCATAGTGCCGGCGATTGTAGCGGAAGTCGCCGGGCTCGGCAGGCGGGGCGCCTACCCCAGGTCAGAAGCAGAAGGACCAGGCTTCGCCGCAGCCCCAGCAGCTCCAGCGCCAGACTTCGCCCCAGCGGCGGTCGGCCCGCTCGCACCACGTTTCCTTGGCGGCGGCACTTGGCAGCTCGACCAGCGTGGCCGTCTTGTGCGTCGGCTGCACCAGGTCGTAGAACCGCGCGGGGTGGATCGACCGCGGCTCGTCGAAGGAATGGCGGCCGCTGGCGTTGAGCATGCCGCCGGCCAGCTCGGCACAGTGGATGCCGTCGCCGTCTTTGTCCTTGACGTAGTTCATCACGGAGTAGCGGCGTCCGATTTGGGTGGCGAGAAACTCGCGCATCGCCTGCTTCTCGGCAGCGGTGTAGGGCTGCTTCGGCGCGGCGGCGAGCATGCGGATCTTCTTCTCGTCCTCGTCTCGCTTGGCGTTGATGCGGGCCAACTCTTCGTAATAGGTTTCGGGAGTGACGCGGCGGACGCGGGCCGGCGTCGCTTCATAAATCCAGGGCTGCCCCGCCTCGGTCATGGCGATCGCAACGTGGCCGATCTTGGCGCCGGTGGCCACCTTCACGACGCTGTTGGCGTTCTCCAGAAACAGGAGCGTGCCGTCGTCGAGCGGCTCGGCGGAACAGACGAGGGAAGCGAGGAGGAAGAGGGTGTTCATGGGCTGAAATGGGAAGGGAAGGACAGAAAAATGGGGGACAGGAAAATGAGGAATTGGATCTACCGTCACCGTTCTTGGCGGAGGATCGTTCCTCCTCCATATTTCTGCCCTCCATATTTCTGTCTTGTTCCGACGGTGGTGTCCAGCTTTATTATTCGCTCTGGCTGCGGCATTCTTACCCGCGCGCAAGTCGTTGCCGCACAAGGTCCAGCGTAGCGGACGCCCCGCGGCATTGCTACGCGACAGGCCTGTGCGGCTAGGATAAGATGGTCGGCGAAGCGGGGCGTGTGACGAAAGTAGGTCCCGCTTGCCGAGCGGGACCTCTGGTTTGCATCGGTTCGTGCTCGGGTCCCGTCCGGCAGACGGGACCTACCAGGAGATTGCCGTGGGACTCTTCGAATTTTTCTCCGGCACTCCGAGCAAGGACAAGTTCGTCTCGATCGTGCTGGCGGAGCTGAAGAGGCTGGAGCCGGAGGCGGAGTACCAGTACGACGCAGAGAAGTTCCTGTTGCTGCGGCCGGACGAGGGGTTCATCAACCTGTCGAACGTCTACGCGGAGTATTGCCAGGCCGAGGCGGACAGCCGGCCCAAGCTGCTGAAGCGGTTTCTGCATAGCTGCGTCGCCACCAAGAGCTACGAACTGCCGGAGGATTTCGACGACGTCCATCCGGACCTCTTGCCGGTCGTCCGCTCGCGATTTTACTTGGAGTCGGCGATTCTCCAGTCGAAGGTTCGCGGCGGCGAAGGGTTCGATATGCCGCAACTGGTGATCGGCGAGCATTTGGCATTGTCGCTGGTGTACGACCTGCCAACGGCCATGCGGAGCATCAGCCAGAAGGACCTGGAGGCGTGGGAGGTGACGTTTTACGAGGCGGTGGAGGCGGCGCGGCACAACCTGGAGCAGATGGGGGAGATCAAGTTCGCGGTGCTCGACGGGCGGGTGTATGCCTCGGCCAGCGGCGACAACTACGATGCGTCGCGGCTGGTGCTGCTGGACTTGATTCGTCGGTTTGAAGTCCGCGGCGAGTACATCGCCATGGTCCCCAACCGCGACACGCTGATCGTCACCGGCTCCGACGACGACGAGGGGCTGGCGATCATGGCCAAGATCGCCAAGGGTTCGTTCGACAAGCCGCGGCCCATCTCGACGGTGGCCTTGCGGCTGGAGGGGGATGAGTGGCTGCCGTGGCTGCCGGCGGAGGATTCGCCGCACTTTGCGGACTTGCACGAGCTGAAGCTGCGGACGCTGCGGGCGGAGTATAACGACCAGAAGGAGCTGCTCGACGCCGTACACGAACAGACGGGCGAGAGCGTACTGGTGGCGCCGTTCGGCGTTCTGCAAAACAAGGAGACCGGCCGGGTGACGAGCTACGGCGTCTGGTCGGAAGGGGTGGAATGCCTGCTGCCCCACACCGACGCGGTGATGTTCTTCCGGCCGACCGTGCCCGATGACGGCAAGATCGTTGCCGGCGGGGCGTGGGAACACGTGCGGCAAGTCGTCGGCGACCTGATGGAGCCGCTGGGGCTGTACCCCGAGCGATATCGGGTCCGGGAGTTTCCCAGCGAGGCGCAGATCGCGAAGATTGGCAAGGGGCTGGGGTAAAGTGCCGCGGGGGAAGGACAGAAAGATCGGCGACAGGAAAATGGGGAAAATGGGGTGCGAAAAACCCCTCTTGCGGGTGGGTTGTAAGCTCTGTGCCCGCAAAGTCTTGAGAATCGCCACGACCGGAACCGATGAGAACCATTGGCACATGCCCATTGTTGACTTACATTAGCAACATGGGTAAGATTCTCTGACCTCTGGGTTTTCCAGTGGTTTGGCCGGTGAGGTTTGTCATGCGTCCCGCTGCGGCTGCCATCATGCCGACGTTCCCCCCGCTTCCTCCGCTTCGCGTGTATGAGCCGGCGGCTGAGGAGCCTGCCGCAGCCGACGACAAGCTGACGCTGACGGCGGAACTGGCTGCGGAAATCGAGGGCAAGAGCAGCGAGCTGGAATCCGCGTCGCCGCAGGAGATCCTGCGGTGGACCCTCGGCCGCTTCGGCGACAAGTTCACGATGGCCACCGCCTTCGGTCCCGAGGGGATGGTCATCCTGCACTTGCTGTCGGAGATCGACCGCCGGGCGCACGTCTTCAACCTCGACACGGGGTACCAATTCAAAGAGACGCTAAAGCTGCGGGAGCAAGTTGCCCGCCGCTACGGCATCGAAGTCGAGATGAAGCAGCCGGCGACGAGCGTGGAGGAATACGAGACGCTGCACGGCGGGCCACTCTATCGCACCAACCCAGACCAGTGCTGCTTCGACCGCAAGGTGACCGAGCTGAAGAAGGCGGTCGTCGGCTATCACGCCTGGGCCAGCGCGATCCGCCGCGATCAGAGCGCCGACCGGGCCAACGTGCCGATCGTCGGCTGGGACAAGAAATTCAGCCTGGTGAAGGTCAGCCCGCTGGCGAAGTGGACCAAGCAGGACGTCTGGAAGTTCATCACCGATCACGACGTGCCGTACAATCCGCTGCACGACCAGGGGTATACGAGCATCGGCTGCTGGCCCTGCACGCGGGCC
>DATKDU010000545.1:0-5966 GCA_035512595.1 Pirellulaceae bacterium | reverse complement strand
CTTCCCCCTCACGCCGCGGCCCGGCAAGGACGTCGGCTTCAATGGAATCGAAGTCGCCATCGACGACTCGACCGGGGCCGGCTATCACGACACGGGGGCGATCTACGACCTGGTCAAGCCGGAGAAGAACGCCATGAAGCCGGCCGGCGAATGGAACCACATGGTGATCACCTGCAACAAGAACGACATCGAGGTCGAGCTTAACGGCGAGTGCGTGGCCGTCATGGACCTGGACCAGTGGACCGCCAAGAACAAGCGCCCCGACGGCTCGGACCACAAGTTCGACATCGCGTTCAAGGACCATCCCCGCAAAGGCTACATCGGCCTCCAGGACCACGGGGCCAATTGCTGGTACAAGAACATCAAGCTGCTGCCGCTGAAATGAGCTCCAGCGATTGGAGCGTTGACAATGCCTCGCGCCCCTGATTGGACGGAAGACGAGTTTCGCCTCTTATTACAAAACACGGATCTTTCGTCCGACGATATAGCTCTGCTCCTCCCAAGCCGCTCAGCAGGGGCAGTCGAGACGGTTCGTCAGGGCGTGGAGGCGTACCGCGCCGGGCAAGACCACTCGCTGCTCTCCCAGATGATGATACGAGTGCTCGAAGAAATGGACCGCGGGGAGTAGCAGGCGCCAAACTTTCGTTGTCGCTGCTCCGCGTTCCGCTATAATACGTATAACAACACGTATTAGGATCGGGGTGCGTTTTCCATGCAAAAAAAGCTTACCATCACGCTCGACAAACGCGTCTACGAAGGGCTGCATGCCGTCGTGGGGCGGCGGAAAATCAGCCAGTTCATCGAAACGCTCGTCCGTCCCCACGTCGTTGGCAAGGACTTGGATCTGGCCTATCGGCAAATGGCAGCCGACGAGGCGCGCGAGGCAGAGGCCATCGAATGGTCGGAAGGCGTTCTCGGAGACGTGGCCGATGAAGCGCGGTGAGGTATGGTGGGTCACGTTCCAGCCAGCCATCGGCGGTGAGGTCCGCAAGGACCGTCCGGCAGTCATCGTCAGCAACGATTCGGCCAACAAGCATCTCAACCGCATTCAAGTCGTGCCCCTTACCAGCAACGTGGACCGCATCTTCCCCTGTGAAGCACGGGTGACCGTCAGGGGCAAGCCGCACAAGGCGATGGCCGATCAATTAGCGACGGTCAGCAAACAGCGCCTGGATAATCGAATCGGCCGACTCTCTGCCGCAGACATGCGCGCGGTCGAGCAGGCAATCAAAGTGCAACTAGCGCTGCCATAGCGCACGCTACTCCGCCGTGAACTTAAGCCCCACGATCGCCACCAAAAGCAGTCCCAGAAAGAACAGCCGCGCTGGCGTTGCCGGCTCGCCCAGCAGCAGAATCCCCAGCACGGCCGCACCCGCCGCGCCGATGCCGACCCAGACGGCATAGGCCGTGCCGATGGGAAGCGTGCGTGCGGAGATCGAGAGGAGCACCATGCTGACGACGATGCCGGCGATGGTGAAGACGCTCGGCCAGAACTTCGTAAAGCCGTCGGTGTACTTGAGTCCGATCGCCCAGCCGGTTTCCAGGAGCCCCGCGACGATCAAGAGAATCCACGCCATGACGACGCTCCGTTGCTGAGCGGCTACGACGCCGCCTGGCTGATCTGATACAGCAGCCACAGCGTCACGCCGATGATGCCGCCGCTTAGCAGGATGCCCATGGCGGCCAGGACAAGGGTCTCGCGGCGTGGTTCCTTCCAGCCGCCGATGATTGCCGCAGCACCGGCGATGATCCCCGCGATCAGGACCGCCAGGCTCGCCCAGCCGACGATCTGGTTGGCCAGCTCCGTCTCGCTCGGCAGTTGCCTCCGCGTGAGCTGCATGAAGACGCAGTTCATGGCAAAGCAGACGAATGCCGCTGCCAGCGAGGCGCGGGCGGCCCAGCGTGGCCAGGAGGGGGAGCCGTCACGATTCGATGCGTCTGTCATCGACGGGCAATCGCAGGTTGCAACTACTCGGGCAGTGGTTTTCCCTTGGTTTCGGGAGCGAAAGGCAGCGTGAGCAAGCCGATGATAAACACCGACGACAGGGCAATGGCGGCATACCGGAACGGCGTGTCTACGCTGCCGAAGGAGCTGAGAATCGTCAAGTAGGACAGCTTTTCGGCGGCGCGCTCGCTGCCAGCGGGCGCCGCGAACAGTCCAGCCAGCGGAGCGAGCATGATCGGCGCCATCGCAGCCAGATAGCGGGCGGAGTTATAGCAAAAGCCGATGCCGGTGGATCGCAACCGGGTCGGATAGAGCTCAGGGAAATAGATCGCGTAGCCGCCGAAGACCATCAGCGTGGCAAATCCCAGCATCGGGATCATCCACCAGATCTGGCTGGTATCATTCATGAATCCGAACACGGCAACTGTCATGATAAGGCCGATTACGTACGAGACGGCAAAGGCCGGACGCCTGCCGACAATGCCCGCCATCAAGCCGAACGCATAAATGCCGAAAAACGCGCCAAGATTCTGCAAGAACGAGGTCATAGCGACGTAGAAAGACTGGTCCGACTTGGGAACGAAGGACCGGACGAGCTCCGGAGTCCAGAAGCCGATGCCCCACAGGCCCATCACACCCGACGTTGCCAGGAGCACGCCGATGATCGTGCTCTTGCGCCAGCGCGGGTCGCTGAACATTTCCTTGATGTCACCAACCTGCTTGTGAAATTCGTCGGGGGGCAGTTCTTCTCCTGCAGCGCGAGCCGCATCCGCTCTATTCTTCGCCGCTCGGGCGGCATCTTTCGCCCTTTGCCAGCTCTCAGGTTCTTTGAGGTGCCGGCGGATGTAGATCGCCAGCGCGGCAGGGAGAATTCCCACCAGGAACACCAGCCGCCAGGTGGCGAAACCTTGAACGCCTTCCTCTGGGGAAACGCGGAATATGATGAAATAGATAGCTGCCGCGGTCATGTTCCCGACGGCGGAAAGCGCTTGCAGCAATCCCAAAGCGTACGGCCGCGCGCGGTTGGGCATGACCTCGGCGACCAGCGACACACCCGCCGCAAACTCTCCGCCGACCCCCATGCCCGTAATGAATCGATAAAACGCGAAGTCGATCCAGGTGAACGAAAAAGCGGACAGGCCGGTGAACACGGAGTAGATCAGAATTGTCAGCACCATCGTCCGCGCGCGACCCAGTCGGTCCCCCATCCAGCCGAACACCAGGCCTCCGGTCGCCCAGCCGACGATGAAGATCGTCGTCGCATATCCGGAGTACTTGATGACATCCGGATGGTCGGTGGAGACGTTCAGCAGATCGGCAATCGCCGGCTGCCGCGCCAGCACGAAAAGCTGCTGATCCATCGTGTCAAACAGCCACCCCAATGCCGCCACGATCAGCACGAACCAGTGGTAGCGGTTGAGCAGTTGATACCACGGCCGCCGGTCGTTGGGGTCATCCGGCAGTTTCGGCGCGTCGTCAATGGGATGCATCGGGCAGGGTCCCTTTCCACACGAATGTCAAAAGTGGACCGCAGTGTACGGCACCACGCCGGGGGATGCAACGTGCGCTGTCTGCTCTCTTTGCCGCCCGTGAGCCAGACCGTCATCGCTCACAGTTGAGCACGGTGACACTCCTCGTTGCTCGGCATTTGTCCCGCCCTTTGCCGCCGTCGAGCAGAGCGAAGAATGCGTCGAGTTCCAAGGTCGGAACGTGCGGGATGCGCCGTTATCTCCGGCTGCCAGGAATGTGCGGCGAATGCCGCCCCGCCGGCGTCGCTTCTCGAACCGCATCAAGGGGCTCCTCGGTGAGTGCTTTCTCCCCCCAAACCCTCAAACCTTCCGCCAGCCTCCTGCCCGCGTGCTAGATTTTCGCAGTCCTGTAAGCCCTGATTGCCGCAGGGCCCAGTCTAGCCAGGCACGGGGGCAGACGCCACATTTCGCCGCTGGGTGCTGACAAGCGGCATTTGCCACGGCCGCTTCTCGGCCGCTGCCAGCCTGGCACACGCGACACGACCTCCATATTGCCACTGTCCCCGCGAATGTCCTGGGAGCATAATGGATGGCCACCTATCAACCTTTCGCGCTGCAGCGGCATTTTTTCACTCTGCTGCACTGCCTGGCGTGTACACCCCTCATGCGGCTTTCGACCGTCTCCTTCCTGGCGTTCATGGCCAAAGCCCTGAGCGGCGCGAGCGTTCGCTGGCATGAATGCCAGCCCGACACCTGCCAGCGGGTCTATTTCGCCAACCACACCAGCCACCTCGACGCCCTGATCATCTGGTGCTCCCTCCCGCGGCAATTGCGGGAAGTGACCCGGCCGGTGGCCGCCAAGGACTACTGGATCAAAGGCCCCGTCCGCCGCTACCTGGCCGAGAACTTCAACGCCCTGCTCATCGACCGCGAGGAGATCAAAGTCCATCAAAGCCCGGTCGATCTGATGATCAAGGAGATCGGCAGCAAATTCTCGCTGATCGTCTTTCCCGAAGGGACGCGCAATACCGGCGAGGAGATGCAGGAATTCAAGTCGGGGCTGTATTACCTCGGCAAGAAGCGACCTGACCTGGAACTGATGCCGACTTATCTCGATAATCTCAACCGCGTGCTGCCGCGGGGGGAATTTCTGCCGGTGCCGCTCCTGTCGTGCATCACGATCGGGTCGCCGATCTGGCTGGAGCCGAAGGAATCGAAGCAAGACTTTTTGAAGCGGGCCCGCGAAGCGGTGCTCAAGCTCAAGGACCTGTAACGGATGAATGGCGCCTGGTGCTTGATCGTCGCGGTGCTGCTGGTGGTACAGGCTGCGCCGGGGCAGGAGCCAGGAGCCAAGGCGGAGGGAACAGGGGACAGGGGACAGGGGACAGGAGCCGGGAGCCAGGAACCAGAACTCGTCAAAGACAAGACGCCGGAGAAGACACCGCCTTCGAAAAGTGAGAAATCGCCGGCAGCAAAAACGCCGAAGAAAGAGCCGTCGGCCAAGGCGCCCGCGCCGGCTGCGGCACCGGAGGAGGAGCAATCGCTCGTGCAGCAGGCGGCACAGCAGGCGGCGCATCTGGCCGGGCCGATCATCCGCCTCGACACCCGGACACTCATCCTGCTCGGCACCGTGCTGGGCCTCTTGATTGCCGCGTTCTTCGTCGGCCGGGCCATGCGCCGCTCGCCGGAAAGCTCTTCCAACCCGGCCATCGTCCGCACGTTCAACAACCGGGTCGCCGCCTGGTGGCTGATGTTCACCGTCCTGACGCTGAGCCTCCTCACCGGCATTTACTCGGTGACGGTCACGCTGTTCGGCCTGGTTTCGTTCTGGGCGCTGCGGGAATACATCACCATGACGCCGACCCGCCGCGGCGATCACCGCACCCTCTTCTGGACCTTCTTCATCCTTCTGCCGGGGCATTACATCCTGGTCGCTCTCGGCAGCACTTACTCGTGGGCCTACGGGGTCTATACGATCCTGATCCCCGTCTACGCCTCGCTCTTCATCCCCGCCCGCGTCGCCATCTCGGGCGATCCCAAGCGATTTCTGGAACGCGTCGCGAAAATTCAGGCGGGGCTCTTGATCTGCGTCTACGCGCTCAGCCATGCTCCGGCACTGCTCAGCCTCGTGCTGACACATTCCGACGGCCAGCGCTGGTTCATCAGCACCAATCCATTGAAGCCCGGCAGCAATGCGGGCCTGCTCTTTTATTTCATCCTGCTGACACAGCTCAACGACGTCTTCGGCTATTTTTGGGGGCAACTCTTTGGCCGTCACGTGATCGCCCCCCAAATCAATGCCAGTAAAACCTGGGAAGGTTTCGCCGGCGGCCTGTTATGCACGATGCTGATCGGCATGGCCCTGTGCGGCGTAACTCCCTTCCGTCTCTGGGAAGCGCCATTCATGGCCATGGCCGTCTCGGTGGCCGGGTTTGCCGGCGGGATGACGATGTCGGCGATCAAGCGCGACCGGGGGGTCAGCGACTACGGCACGCTCGTCTCCGGCCACGCCGGCGTCCTCGACCGGATCGACTCGATCTGCTTTGCCGCGC
>DATKDU010000544.1:0-2915 GCA_035512595.1 Pirellulaceae bacterium | reverse complement strand
ATATTCGCCGATCGGGGCCGTCTGCGTATCCTCCGTTGGCAGCGGCTCATCCACGGTCGTGAACGGATAGACGTTCCCCGTGCTGAAGCAGACGATTTTCGATTGGCGGAATTGCTCGGCCAGGAGTGCCGGCAGGAGCACATTCACCGCCCAGTACCGCTCCGGCCCTTCGCCGGCACTGAACTTGTGGCCGAGCATGAACAGGACGTTGGGCGCCGGCGGCAGTTTGGCCCGCGCCGCCGGTTCGAGCAGGTCGCAGGCGATCGTTTCGATGCCGTCGCGCTCAAGTTCCTCCCGCAATCCGCCGGCCGAAAACCGCGACACGCCGATCACGCGCACGTGGCGCCTCCCCGCTTCGTCGAGCGACCGCTGCGCCAACCGCACCAGGCTCGGCCCCATCTTCCCCCCCATGCCCAGCACAAGCAAATCCCCCGACAGCTCGCGCGCGGCACGCAGCGAGAGGGGCGTGGGCCGGGAGAGGCATTCTTCGAGATGAGCTTCCGTTTCCAAGGCATTTTGAGGCAACATCGCACCCTTCCCTATGTCCAACCAGATTTTAGCCGCGGATTGCGCGGATGACACGGATGGAATCTGTCCGATCCGCGTCATCTGTGTTCATCCGCGGCAAAAGCTTCCGTCGCCCACTATACTGGCCCGTTTCTAATCCCGCACGTTGGACCGCGTCATGAAAATCACTCAAGTCGAAGTCATCCCACTCAAGGGCGGCACCGTGGACGGCGGCTGGCCCCAGGGGCACGAGCCGGAAGAGGACATCAACACGCTGGTCATCGTCCGCACCGACGGCGGCATCGAAGGGGTCGGCAGTTGCTACACGTCCGGCTCGCTGATTGCCGCCGCCATGAAGCTCCTCTGGCCGCTCATGAAAGGGGAGTCGGCCGTCGAGCCGGAGCGGGTCGCCGAGAAGCTGCGGCAATCGACCTTCTGGCAGGGGCGCGGCGGCAGCGTCGAGCACGCGATCAGCGGCCTGGACATCGCCCTGTGGGACATCATGGGAAAGGCCTGCAACCAGCCGGTCTCGCGGCTTCTTGGCGGCAATTACCGCAGCCGGATCAAGCCGTACGGCTCGATGCTGTTCGACGAGCCCGAGCCGCTGAAGCGGTCGCTGGAAGCGGCCGTGCAGCGCGGCTTCAAGGCGATCAAGCTCGGCTGGCGGCCCTTCGGCCGGCGGGATCGCAAATTCGACGAGCTGCTGGTGCGGACCGCGCGGCAGACGGTCGGCGACGACGTGGAGATTATGGTCGATGCCGGCGGCAGCGAGCAATTCTGGCCGCACGGCGTCAACTGGGCCCGCGAGACGGCCAAGATGCTGGCCGATTACGACGTGGTCTGGTTCGAGGAGGCACTGCCGCCGGACGACATCGAGGGATACATCGAGCTGACGCGGGCCAGCCCAGTGCCGATCGCCAGCGGCGAGGTCCTCACCCGCCGGCAATCGTTCCTGCCGTGGATCGAGCGGCGGGCGCTCGACATCTTGCAGCCCGATTGCACCAAGAACGGCGGCCTCTCCGAATCGCGCCGCATCGCCTGGCTCGCGCACGATCACAATATCCAGGTCGTCCCCCACGGCTGGAACACGGCCGTCGGCCTGGCCGCCGACCTGCAATTCGTCGCCGCCATCCCCGTCGCCCGCTACGTCGAGTACCTGACGCCGTGTGCATATCTTGAGGAGCTGACGACCGAGCCGTTCGTTCTCGACGGCGAAGGGGTCTTGCAGATTCCGACGCGTCCGGGGTTAGGAATCGAGCTGGATCACGAGAGATTGCCGCGATACAGCGGGACGCGGACGACTTTCAAATAGAACCCTGACCTATTCGTAGTCACCTTTTCTTCCCAAATACATTGTCATCACCGGGTTGTCGGGAATCTCTGGCAGCATTTTTACTAGCTCTTCGTGCTCGGCGACGGATATCAGGCCCCATTCAATCAACGCCGCAAAGTATCCATCCCAAACGAGTGCGACGCGTTCAGGCAGCAAGCCGTGAAAGTGATCGATCTCGCGTTGCAACCGAGATCGCAGCTCTTCTAACGTAGGCGTCTGCATTTTCGCGACACGATCGTCAATTCGGAATTACGCGAACAATTCCCCAATCGGCTCCCCATGGTCCGTGATCGGCACCGGACGCTCGCCGGCATAGAGCTCCTTGTGCGGGTCGATCGACATCGTGCAGCAGATGGTCGCCAGAAAGTCGGGGATCGAGACCGGTCGGCTGACGATCTTCATGCCGAGCTCGTCGGTCTCGCCGATCGTGAGGCCGCTCTTGAGGCCGCCGCCGGCAAAGACCATCGAAAAGCTCTTGCTGTGATGGCCGCGGCCGCCGCCGGCATCGAAGGCGGCCGGGCGGCCGAACTCGGTGCCGACGACAATCAGCGTCTTGCCCAAGAGCTTCTTCGACTCGAGGTCAAGGACCAGCGTGGCGAGTGCCGCGTCGAGCTCGCGGATCAGCTCGTGCTGCTTCTGAATCCCCTCGTTATGCACGTCCCAGCCAGTGCCGTTCAAAAAGTTGAGGTTGTGCGAGACCTCGACGAACCGCACGCCCGATTCGATCAGCCGGCGCGAGAGGAGGCACCGCTGACCGAACTCCCCGCCGTAGTCGTTCCGCAGCGAATCGGGCTCGCGGCTCAGCTCGAAAATTCGCTGGAATTGCGGGCCGGCCAGCTTGAGCGACTCTTCGATCGCTCCATCGTAATCGCGCACCAACTTGTCACCGTTTTGCCTTGCTAACTGGCTCTTCCGCACGCTCTCCAGCAGCTTTTCGCGCCGCTCTTGCCGCTCGGGGGTGATGTCCGGCGCGCGCGACAGGCCCGCCGGGCCGTGGCTGGTGTCGGTGAGATAGACATAGCCGTGCTTGGAACCGAGAAACCCCGGCCCGCGGGTCACGTTTGGGTAGCCGATC
>DATKDU010000543.1:0-3359 GCA_035512595.1 Pirellulaceae bacterium | reverse complement strand
GCATTTTCCTGTCCTCCATTTTCCTGTCTTATTCTCCGGTCCGCCATTCGGGCGTCAGCGACCTGCCGCGTGGTAGAGTAGTTTCGGAGCCGACCATGCCCGAGACAGCCGCCACCTCTCGTCCCGATTCGTCGCGTCACGTGATCTCGGTGCTGATCGTGACGGCGGCGATTTTGTGGAATGTGGCGGCGTTGACCTTCGCTTCGCAAAAAGGGTTTGACTGGCAATCGAACGAAGTTGCCGCGCTACTGGGTTTAGCATTCGCTCAAACGGGGTTGGCTGCCGGCTATTTTGCGTGGGGGCGTCTGAATGTGGTCGTGCGGACCGGCGTTCTGCTGGCGGCTATCTTCGCAAGCTGGCGCATCGCCAAGTTGGCCGCTGATGAACCAGGACTGGATTGGTTCACAATCCAGTTCATTACAGCACTGGCAACGGTGACGCCGCTCACGATCAGTCGCCTATCGGGCACTCGGCTGCTGTTTGGTGACGAAACGCTCGACCATGTTCGCACCGTTCGGCAGTTCCGGATTTGGGACGTCCTCTCGTGGACCACCGCAATCGCAATGCTCGCAGGAGCCAGTCGATGGATGGCGATTGGCCAAACGACGAATCTGCAATTGTTGCTGCTGACATTGATCGAGGCTGTCATGATCTGTTTTTGCATGGTAGCGCCGCTCGGATTCAAGCGAATGTGGCTAGGGGTCATTGCGGCTCTGGGAATCAGCGTTCTTTTTGGCGCTGGTTTCGCAATGCACGCACGCGATCCGAACCCGCTTCTCAAAATGTTCGTTACGGAATTCATCGTCATCACCGCCTGTGTCATGGTACTGCGCGTAGGTGGATACCGCCTCCGCTCGATGGATGCCACAGTCGCCAAATGACGCTCCGCGCAGCTCAATCAGCAGTTGACGACCGACGGTTTCCCCGCGCCACCACATACCACTGCACATCCCGGTACGTAATTCCCGCCGGCAGTTCGCCCAGGCGGTCTTTGATTTGTTCCGGCGGAGTATCCCCCAGGAATTGAACCAGCCGCTGCCAGGTGTCGGCGGAGACGAGCCAGTGCGGGTTGACCGGCAGGCCTTCTTTGGCGGCGCGGAGCAAATGGTCGTAGAAGGCGTCGTTATCGATCTGGCGGACGGCCTGACAATCTTCGGGGCTGAAGCCGCCGGCCAGCAGGTGCCACGTCCAGTGGTGGGGAAGCTTGCTCGTCGGCAGTACGGAAGGGGGCGCTTCGGCAGACGGCTGCGCGACGTCAGGGGGTCGGGAGTCGTTTAGGGCCACAGAATTCTCTATCGGCGGAGTCGCGGGTCCGAAACGACTCCCGACCCCTTCCACCGTTGACCCGCAACGACTCCCGGCCTCTTCGGTGACCGGCGACGGCACCGGTTTGGGTCGATCGGTGTGTTTTGATCCCTTCGCCGGCGTCGTTGATACCCGCGCCAGCTTGTCCCGCAGGTGGCTCGGCAGCGTCAGCGACGGCGGCAGCGGCTGCTTGCCGCGCATCACGTCGCCGCCGAGCGCAGTCAGCTCAACCATCGGCCGCGGCCGCAGATCCCCCGTGTCTTCCCCCCGATTGGGAAGGAACTGCTTCTTCTGCACGACCAGCCCGGAAAGAATCAGAGCGTCGATGATTTCGACCACGTCGGCCTGCCGCAGCGATTTGAGCAGTCCAAACGTGGAGAGCTTGTTGAGCCGCCAGTTGCGGACCTGCTTGTCGTCCGATCCGACGAGCATCTTGGCGACCAGGTTCTTGCCAAAGCGGCTGTCGCCGCGGGCAATGCCGGCGAGGACCATTTGCAGCCCGCGGACGATCTGCGGGTCGTCGGCCACGGCCACTCGCCCGCCTGAGAGCCGCGCCGCAGCCGGCCGCTGCCTCTCCTGGCAGTTGTCGCACACCCCGCACTGATGCGCCGACTTGTCGCCGAAGTAGTCGAGAATCTCCGCCTGGCGGCAGCGGGCGACGAACGCATAGCGGACGACCCGGTCGAGCTTCTCGTACTCCGCCGCTTTCCTCTCGGCGAGCGCCTTCCAGTCGATGTCGAGCTGCGCGAAGGGCGTGTCGCGGCTGAGCATGTGGACCGCCCGGCCGCGAAACGGCGGGACGTAGTCGAAGTCGCGAAGCTTTTGCAGCTCCTTGAGCGCCCGGTTGATCGCCGGCTGGTCGAGCTCGGTCAGCCGAGCGACTGCCGACGGCTGGATGTAGACCCGCTCGTGCCGCATGGCGCCGACGAGCTTTTCGATGGCCTGCAAGACCTTCCGCTGCACCTTGGCCTCGGGCGATAGAAAATCGACCAGCGTCGGCAGATCGCTGTCGATCCGCACGGCGGCCCGGTTCTCGCGGGTGTCGAGACGCTCCAGGACGCCGGCCCGCTCGAGGATCTTCTCGCAGGCCCCGATTCCCTCCGACGTGATCTTCAGCCCCAGCTTGTCCTTGATTTCTTCGAGGGTCAGCTCGATCGGATCGGCATCGATCCGCCGCAGGAGGTCATACACCTGCTGGACCGCCTCGCGCGGCGGGAACTTGTTGTCGATGAAGAACTCCTGGATGTAGCGGTCCTCCCCGCTGAACAGGAGCACGCACCGCGACGGCAGTCCGTCGCGGCCGGCGCGGCCCGCCTCCTGGTAATACGCCTCCAGGCTGCCGGGCATGTTGTAGTGGACCACGAACCGCAGATCGGCCTTGTCGATCCCCATGCCGAAGGCGTTGGTCGCCACGATGATTGGCACGCGGCCGGCCATGAAGTCTTCCTGCACGCGGCGGCGGGCGTCCGGCTCCAGCCCCGCGTGATAAAGCCCCACCTTGCGGCCGATCCGATTGGCTTGTTCGCGCAACAGCTCGACCACCTCGGCACACCGCTTCCGCGTCGAGCAGTAGATGATGCCGGCCCCTGGCGTTTCCTTCAGTAGCGTCAGCAGTTCGTCGAACTTGTCCCGCCCGCCGACTGGTTGCTCGACCTCGAACCGCAAATTCTCGCGGGCAAAGCCGGTGATGAACACGGCCGGCTCGCGAAGGCGAAGCTGCTGCAAAATGTCGGCTCGGACCTTCGGCGTGGCGGTCGCGGTCAGGCCGATTGTCTGCGGAAATCCCAGCCGCTCGCGGAAACGCCCCAGCCGGGCGTAATCGGGACGAAAGTCGTGCCCCCATTCGCTGATGCAGTGGGCCTCGTCCACGGCCAGGAGCTGCACTTTCGAGTCTCGCACCTTCTCCAGAAACGTCGTGCTCCGCAGCCGCTCCGGCGCGATATACACCAGGTCGTACTCCCCGGCCGCCATTCGCTCGATCCGCTGAAGCTGCTCGGACTGCGTCAGCGAGCTGTTGACGAACGTAGCGGCAATGCCGCGGGCGGAGAGCGCAT